>NZ_SMKI01000689.1 GCF_004348415.1 Streptomyces hainanensis | reverse complement strand
AGGAGACGACCCGACTCCTCCTCAAACAGGGCCACCGGCTGTTCGTAGAAGCCAGCCCCCACCCCGTCCTCACCATCGGCCTCCAAGAAACCATCGACACCACCGAAACCAAAGCAACGACCATCGGAACCCTCCGCCGCGACGAAGGCGGCCCACACCGCTTCACCACCGCCCTCGCCGAAGCCTTCGTCCACGGCGCACCCGTCCAATGGCCCCCGTTCTTCACCGACACCAACGCCCGACAGGTGGAACTGCCCACCTACGCCTTCCAACGGCAGCGCTACTGGCTCGCGCCGGTGGCGGGGAGCGGTGATCCGGCAGGTCTGGGCCTGGACACCGCGGACCACCCGTTGCTGGGAGCGGCGCTCCAGATGCCCGACGGCGGTGCGGTGTTCACCGGTCGGCTGTCCCTACAGACACAACCCTGGCTCGCCGACCACGCCGTGGCGAACACGGTGCTCCTGCCCGGCACCGTCTTCGTGGAGTTGGCGATCCGCGCCGGCGACGAGGTCGGCTGCGACCGCATCGAAGAACTCACCCTGCAAGCCCCTCTCGTGCTGCCCGACAAGGGCGCCGTCGCCATCCAGGTTCGCCTCGACACCCCCGACCAGACCGGCCACCGCACCCTCACCATTCACTCCCGCACCGACAACGACAACGCCGACTGGACCCAACACGCCACCGGCACCCTGACAACTGGCACGCCATCCAGCACGAACGACCTCAGCGCATGGCCGCCGCCAGGAGCGGAACCGATCGATCTGGACGGCTTCTACCCGGGAATGGCCGAGGCTGGCTACGGCTACGGACCGACCTTCCAAGGACTACAGGCCGCCTGGCGCCAGGGCGACGAGATCTTCGCCGAGGTCGCACTCCCCCAACAAGCCCACGAACAGGCCACCCAGTTCGGCATCCACCCCGCACTCCTCGACGCCACCCTGCACGCCATCGGACTCGGGGACTTCTTCGACACCCCCGGCCAGGTACGACTCCCCTTCGCCTGGAACGGCCTCTCACTCACCGCAACCGGAGCAACCCACGCCCGCGTACGACTGGCCGCAGCGGGTCCCGACGCAGTCGAGATCCTGGTCGCCGACGGTTCCGGCCGATCGGTGGCCGAGGCGGAGTCGCTGGTGATGCGCCCGATCGCGCTCGATCGGCTCGAGCGCACCCGGAGTGGGGACCGCAACTCGCTCCTGGAGCTGAACTGGGTCGAGCTGCCAGCCGTCACCGCACCTGCCACGGGTCGGTGGTCGGTCGTCGGTCCTGATTCACTGGGTCTTCAGGAAGGTCTGGCACAGGCCGGGCTGCAAGTGAGCGACTCGGCCGACGACGGCACCGTGCCGGACGTGCTCGTGCTGCCCTGCGTCAGCAGCCCCGGCACCACACCAGATGCCGAGGACGTGCGGGCGGCCGTATCGCGGACGCTGTCGTCGGTGCAACAGTGGCTGTCCGACGAGCGGTTCGCCACCACACGCATGGTGGTCGTCACCCGGGGAGCGGTCGCCGCCGGACCCGACGAGACCGTCTCGGACCTGACCCAGGCCGGCGTCTGGGGACTCCTCCGCTCCGCACAATCCGAGCACCCCGACCGGTTCACCCTCGTCGACCTCGACGCCGACGAATCGTCGGTCAAGGTGCTTCCCGCCGTCCTCGCAGCCAATGAGCCCCAGCTAGTGATCCGTGGCGAAACCATGCGCGCGCCACGCCTGGCTTATCGAGATGCGGATTCCGCTGCCCGATCGACGCCACGGGCGCTCGCTACAGACGGAACGGTGTTGATCACCGGTGGTACGGGGACGTTGGGCGGTCTGGTGGCCCGGCATCTGGTGGCCGAGCACGGGGTGCGGCATCTCCTGCTGACCAGCCGACGCGGACCCGACGCTCCGGGGGCCGACGCACTGGCCGCGGAACTGACCGAACTCGGCGCCCAGGTGACGATCACCGCCTGCGACACCGCCGACCGATCCGCCGTAACGAAACTACTGGCCACGATCCCGGCCGAGCACCCACTCACCGGGGTGATCCACGCAGCCGGGGTGCTGGCCGACGGGGTGCTCGATTCCCTGTCGACCGAGCAGGTGGAGACAGTCCTGAGGCCCAAGGTCGACGCAGCCCTCCACCTCCACGAACTCACCCAGAACCACGACCTGGCCGCCTTCGTCCTCTTCTCCTCAGCCGCCGGCGTACTCGGCGCACCAGGACAAGCCAACTACGCCGCCGCCAACGCCTTCCTCGACGCACTCGCGGCTCGTCGCCGGGCTCATGGGCTGGCCGCCACCTCCATCGCCTGGGGACTCTGGGCCGAAGCCAGCGGCATGACCGGACAACTCAACGAACACGACATCGCCCGCATGTCCCGATCAGGACTCACCCCCCTCACCACAGAACAGGGCCTGGCGCTTCTCGACGCCGCGCTGACCGACCATCAACCGTTGGTGGTGGCAGCACGAGTGCGCACCCACGCCGGCTCCGCCGCGGTCCCCACCATGCTCCGCGGCCTGGTACGCGCGCCTTCACGCCGCACCGCGGCGTCGGCGGCAGACACCTCCGTACTGCAACGCCAACTCGCCACAGCCAGCGAAACAGAACAACAACGCATCCTCACCGACCTCGTCCGCACCCACGTCGCCACCGTCCTCGGACACACCACCCCCGACAACATCACCACCGACCAAGCATTCAAAGAACTCGGCTTCGACTCACTCACCGCCGTCGAACTCCGCAACCGCCTCACCACCACCACCGGACAACGCCTCCCCGCCACCCTCATCTTCGACCACCCCACACCC
>NZ_SMKI01000688.1 GCF_004348415.1 Streptomyces hainanensis | reverse complement strand
GAGCAGGGTGGCGCCGGTGACGGAGAGGTGGAGGACGGCCAGGGCCCGATACGGGGCGTCTTGGGGGGGCGGAGGAGTTCGACGCCGTCGAGGCGGATGCGGGCGGCGGCCGGGGCGAAGTAACTGCGGCGGGTGTCGCTGGTGGTGCGGCGCCGGCGAACTGCACAGGCTTTACCGGGACGACGGCGCCCCGACCGACATCGAAGTCTCCACCGCCCGCCCCGTCAGGTGCTGGTGATCGGAAGCCTCAGCGAGTTCACCGACCGCGGTGCGACGAAAACCGGAGAAGATCACCGCCTTCGAGCAGTACAGGCGATCTATACAGGACGTCGAAGTCATCACATTCGACGAACTCTACGAATGGGCGTGCTTCATCGTGGAGGACCGCTGAGGCGTAGCTGACCGCGTCGTGGTGGAACCCCTGATCGCCCTTGGCTCCAGGCTTCGGTCGCGGTCACGATGCGCCCCGGCAGGCAGTCAAGGGGCATGAGGGCATGCAACGAGCCCCTCACAGAGCTGGCTCTGGCTGACATCGGGGTAGGGTCGCTTACAGAGCCGGTCACTGAGAAGTCGGCTGACTTACGTCAATTCTCCTGGACGGCGCCGTTGCCGGGGCCGGGTCCGGCGCTGGAAGACAGTGCGACCTTCTCCTGCAGAATCGGTGGAGCACAGGATCCACACGTTGCGCAGGCTGTCCACCAGCAACTGGGCGGGGCGGGTGCCGGGATGGTGGGCCTGACGCGCGGTGGTCCATTCCACGAGCATGCGGCCTGCCAGCCGAGCCAGCGCGGGTGAGCTCGGCTCGAGGTGGCGGCTGCGACCTTCCGAGGCCATGTACCACATGGCATCCAAAGACTCTCTCACCTGCTCCCGCAGGGCCCTCAGGTTGTCGTCTGGCACTGCAAGAAAGGTCTCAAGCCGTTCGAGGCCGGAGGTCTCGCTGCGCTCTGCGAGCTGCTCGCTGTGGCAGTGCGCCGCGAGCAGCCACGCTGCGCGAGAGTGCTTGGGTGGTCCAGCGAACGCCATGGCGGCGCGCAGGTCCGCCATGAACACGCTGTCATGTGTGGGCAGAGCCGGCGCGTTCAGCCAGATCAGCACGCCGCGGACGCGTTCATCGAGTTCGGCGCGCGATGCCGTCGCCAGATCGTGGCGGCGTCGGAGATTTTCTCACATCTGCCGGACAGCCGCCTTGTTTTCCATGTCCACGGCAGCTGCGGCTTCTGCCCAGTCGTACCACGGCCTGTCCTGCTCGCGATGTTCCGCAGGGATCCGCTGCAACGCCTCGTTCTCTCGTTTCCGGATCTTGCTGTACTGCGGAAAGTAGTTCTTGAGCAGGGCAACGCGTACGGGACCGGAAGGCACTGGGATTTCATTGAAGAACGCCAGCAGAGCCAGGTCCTCGTTCGTCCTGCATAGCGGAGCGCATACGAGGAGCCCTGCCACGAGGGCGGCCGTCTCCGACGGGTAGACCTTGGCACTCCCGACCTGCACCAGGGTGTCCGGTCCAGGCCGGGGAATCAGCCCGGCCGTTCGCCACCGCTCTAGCTGGTAGGGGCTCAGTTCCAGTCCGCGTGCTGCTGTGAGCTGGATCAAGCGCCTGTCGGCCGCGTTGGGCTCAGTTCTCACCATGGGCTCAAGCTACGAAAGATGGTTCCAGTGTTGCTCTGAGTGGGCGCGGGGGCTGGGTGTCCGTCGGCGGAGCGGCCGAGATCACGCCTGCGGTCAACCAGATCACGACCCACCTCTTCTTCAAAGGCGGCGCCGTGAGTATGGTGTCCGGATCCAATCTTGGGGCGGGCACACCAAAGGCATGAGGCGACCATGCAGCCCGCGCCCCCTCGGCATGGGGCTCCGTTCGTCGGTGAAAGGCAGGCCCAGGAGCTTGCGTATAGGCCGCGCAGGGGAGGGGGGACGGGGACTGACGTCATGGCGCTGGGGCGCGGATCCCCGTGCTGGGAACGTGCTGGATGGCCCTGTCCAGAGCCACGTTTTAGCAGGTGGGAGCGTTACGCTGAACATTCCGCTTCAACGTGTGAGCGTCGGATCGCGAGACGGCGGCCGTGGCGGGATGCGCGCGGCTCGGAGGTGGGGGACGTGAAGCTGGCGGAGGCGCTGGCGCTGCGCGCGGACGCGACGCGGCGGGTGGAGCAGCTGCGGGCGCGGGTGGCCGCGAGTGCGCGGTACCAGGAGGGTGAGGCGCCCGCCGAGGACGCGGTGAGCCTGCTGGCCGAGGCCGGGGAGGCGTTGGAGGAGCTCGAGATATTGATCCGACGGATCAACAGGACCAACGCCGTGACGGTCATCGAGGAGGGTGTCACCCTCACCGACGCGCTCGCGCGGCGGGACGTGTTGCGGCTGCGGCACTCGGTGGTCACCTCGGCGGCCGACGCGGCGGCCGGCCGGGACCAGCGGGGTGCCGTCCGCCAGTTGCGGTCGGAGCTGAAGATGCTCTCCGCGCTGCCGGTCGGTGAGTTGCGCTCACAGGCCGACGAACTGGCGCGTCGGATCCGCGAGGTCGACATGCGGATACAGCGGGCGAACTGGGAGGTCGACCTGCTGGACTGAGCGGGCGAAGGCGGAGCGGGTAGCCGTTCCCGGAGGCGTGCACAGACCGCGGGCCGGCGGTTGATCCGGCTCCTCCTGGTGCGTGGTGAGCAGCGCGGGGGTTCGACTCCCCTGTGACCGAGCAGCTCAACACAGCGCACAGGTGACCGTGCATCGCGCACAGCACATCACCACGTGCAGATCCGGGACCGGTGAGGGCGGGTTCGGGGTTTCCGCTTTCCGACGGGGCGTGGG
>NZ_SMKI01000687.1 GCF_004348415.1 Streptomyces hainanensis | reverse complement strand
GCCCCTCCCCCTCCGCGGAACCTCTCCCACCAGGAGCTCGTCGTGACCATCACCCAGCCGGACCTGAGCGTCTTCACCACCCTGGAGTCGGAGGTGCGCAGCTACTGCCGTGGCTGGCCCACCATCTTCGACCGGGCCCAGGGCAGCTACATGTACGACGAGGACGGCCACACCTACCTCGACTTCTTCGCCGGCGCCGGCTCGCTCAACTACGGGCACAACAACCCGCTGCTGAAACGCGCCCTGCTCGACTACCTGGAGCGCGACGGCGTCACCCACGGCCTGGACATGTCCACCACGGCCAAGCGCGCCTTCCTGGAGAGCTTCCGGGACGTGGTGCTGCGCCCGCGCGGCCTGGACCACAAGGTGATGTTCCCCGGCCCCACCGGCACCAACGCGGTCGAGGCGGCGCTCAAGCTGGCCCGCAAGGTCAAGGGCCGGGAGTCGATCGTCTCGTTCACCAACGCCTTCCACGGCATGTCGCTCGGCGCGCTCGCCGTCACCGGCAACGCGTTCAAGCGCGCCGGCGCCGGCATCCCGCTGGTGCACGGCACCCCGATGCCGTTCGACGACTACCTGGACGGCCGCACCCCCGACTTCATCTGGTTCGAACGACTGCTCGAAGACGCCGGTTCGGGGCTCAACAAGCCGGCCGCCGTCATCGTCGAGACCGTGCAGGGCGAGGGCGGCGTCAACGTGGCCCGCGCCGAGTGGCTGCGCGCCCTGGCCAGCCTGTGCCAGCGCCACGACATGCTGCTGATCGTCGACGACATCCAGATGGGCTGCGGCCGCACCGGGCCGTTCTTCTCCTTCGAGGACGCCGGGATCGTCCCCGACATCATCACCGTCTCGAAGTCCATCAGCGGCTACGGCCTGCCGATGTCCCTGACGCTGTTCCGGCCCGAGCTGGACATCTGGGAGCCGGGCGAGCACAACGGCACCTTCCGCGGCAACAACCCCGCCTTCGTCACGGCGGCGGCCGCGCTCGACGCCTACTGGACCGACGGCCAGATGGAGAAGCAGACCCTCAGCCGCGGCGAACAGGTGGAGCACACGCTGCTCGGCCTGACCGCCGAACACGCCTCGGCCGGCGCCTCCTACCGCGGCCGCGGCCTGGTCTGGGGCCTGACCTTCGCCGACCCGGCACGCGCCAGCGCCGTCTGCCGGCGCGCCTTCGAGCTCGGCCTGCTGATCGAGACCTCGGGCCCCGAAAGCGAGGTCGTGAAGCTGCTGCCGGCGCTCACCATCGCCCCCGACGAACTGGACGAGGGCCTCCGCGTCCTCACCCGCGCCGTCCGCGAGACCGACTGACCCGACCACCGGCCCGACCACCGGCCTGAACCACCGGTCCGACCACCGGCCTGACCACCGGAAGGAATGAGAACCCCGTGATCGTCCGATCGCTCACCGACATCGAGGGCACCGACCGGGACGTGCACTCGGCGTCCGGCACCTGGCGCAGCAAGCGCATCGTCCTGGCCAAGGAGGGGGTGGGCTTCTCCCTCCACGAGACGGTGCTCTACGCCGGCACCGAGACCTCGATGTGGTACGCGAACCACATCGAGGCCGTGTTCTGCGTCGAGGGCGAGGCCGAGCTCACCAACGACAACACCGGCGAGAAGCACTGGATCAGGCCCGGAACCATGTACCTCCTGGACGGCCACGAGAAGCACACCATCCGCCCGACGAGCGACTTCCGGGTGCTGTGCGTCTTCAACCCGCCCGTCACCGGCCGGGAGGACCACGACGAGAACGGCGTCTACCCGCTGCTCACCGAGGCGACGACCGAAGCCTGAGACGCAGCGCGGCAGACGAGCGGGAGATGAGAGGAGCAGACAACATGACGACCGCACCCGAACGCACCGCCGACCTGTATCCGACCCGGGGCGCCAAGGAGATGGCCACCCCGCGTCAGGACCCGGTGGTGTGGTCAGAACCGGGCGCGCCAGGACCGTTCTCCGCCGGAGAACTCGCGGGCCTGGAGCGGGACGGCTTCGCCGCCATCGACCGGCTGATCTCGCCGGAGGAGGTGGGCGTCTACCGGGCCGAGCTCGACCGGCTGGTCACCGACCCGGCGATCAGGGACGACGACCGATCGATCGTCGAGCCCCAGTCCCAGGAGATCCGGTCGGTGTTCGAGGTGCACAAGATCAGCCCGGTCTTCGCCGAGCTGGTCTCCGACCCACGCGTGGTCGGCCGCGCGCGGCAGATCCTCGGCTCCGACGTCTACGTCCACCAGAGCCGGATCAACGTCAAGCCGGGGTTCGGCGCCAGCGGGTTCTACTGGCACTCGGACTTCGAGACCTGGCACGCGGAGGACGGCCTCCCCCGGATGCGGGCCGTCTCGGTGTCGATCGCGCTGACCGAGAACTACGACACCAACGGCGGCCTGATGATCATGCCGGGGTCGCACCTGACGTTCCTCGGCTGCGCGGGCGAGACGCCGAAGGACAACTACAAGAAGTCCCTCCAGATGCAGGAGGCGGGCACCCCGTCGAACCGGGCCCTGACGGACTTCGCCGACCGGCACGGCATCCGCCTCTTCACGGGCGCCGCCGGCTCGGCGACCTGGTTCGACTGCAACTGCATGCACGGCTCGGGCGACAACATCACGCCCTATCCGCGCAGCAACGTCTTCATCGTCTTCAACAGCGTCGACAACGCGGCCGTCGAACCCTTCGCGGCGCCCATCCGGCGCCCGGACTACATCGGGTCGCGGGACTTCACTCCGGTGAGGTAGCGGCCTACCGGGTCGGCCTGCCGGCCTACCGGCTCGAAGGGACGGGGGTGTGGGGCCGCATCGCGGCCC
>NZ_SMKI01000686.1 GCF_004348415.1 Streptomyces hainanensis | reverse complement strand
GGGTGCGGGTGCTCGGGTGAGCCGCAGACGGCGCAGGGCTCGCCGGGGCGCAGGGCGGCGGAGAGCTCGGCGGCGATGCCGCGCAGCCGGCGCTCCTTGAGGTCGAGCCAGTGGGCGTAGGCGTCGGCGGCCGCCTCCCGGGCGGCGAGCAGCCCGGCCTCGGCGGCGCCGAGGCCGGCGGTGAGACTGTCGCGACGCCGGGCGGCGGCGAGCCGGCCGCCGGCTCGGGCGAGCCGCTGCTCCACCGCCTCGGCCCGGGCGGTGGCGGCGCCGAACCGTGCCAGGTCGGCGCGCAGCCGCACGGTGTCGGCGGCCAGGATGCCGAGGCGTCGTTCGGCGTCGCGCAGCGACTCCTCGTCCGCGTGGGCCTCGTGGGCCAGGGCGGCGAGCCCGGCCTCGACGGCACCGGCCCGGGTTTCGGCGGAGCGGGCGGCGCCGAGGGCGCCGAGCTCCTCCCGGGCGGCACGCTCCCGCTCGGCGAGGACGGCGGCGGGCGCGTCGTCGAGGCCGGGTGGCAGCGGCGCCCTGGCCTCGCGCTCGGCCACCACGGCGGCGCGGTGCTCCGCGTCGGCGGTGGCGCGCAGGGCGAGCGCGGGGACGACGGCCTCGGCGGACCGGGCCCGCTCCAGGCGGGCCAGGTCGGCGGCGTGTTCCGGCTCGCGGGCGGCCAGCGCGGCGGCGCGCCCGCGGGCCGCCGCGTGCTCCCGCTGGAGCCTGGCGCGCTCGACCGCCTCGGTGTGGTGGCGCTCGGCCTGGGCGTGGCCGGCCTCCGCCCGCTCCAGGGCGACGGTGGCGACGGTGTGCCGCTCGCGGGCCGCGCAGCGGGCCTGGGCCGCCCAGCCGAGGAGCCGGTGGGCCGGGTCGGCGCCGGCCGGGGCCTCCGCCGGGTCGGGAACCGGGCCGAGCTCCGCGGTGTCGGGCCCGGCGGCCTGGAGGATCCGGTTGGTGAGGGCGAGCAGCCGTTCGTCGGCGGCGCGGACGCGGTGGGCGGCGGCGGCGCGCCGCTCGGCGAGGTGGGCCTCCGCGGCGGCGAACCGGTGGGTGCCGAAGAGGCGGCCGAGGAGCTTGGCGCGGTCCTCGGCGCCGGCGCGCAGGAAGCGGGCGAACTCCCCCTGGGGCAGCAGGACGACCTGGCAGAACTGTTCGCGGCTCATGCCGAGCAGCGCGCCGAGCTCCTCGCCGATCTCCTGGTGGGAGCGGCTGAGGGCCCGCCAGCCGCCGGTGGCCGGGTCGTGTTCGCGGAGCAGGGCGTGCGCCCGCTCGCGGGTGGTGCCGGTGCCGCGGCGCTTGGGGCGCTCCTGCTCGGGGCGGCGGGTGATCTCGAGGCGGCGCCCGCCGAGGGTGAGGTCGAGCACCACCTCGGTGGCGGTGTCGGGGGCGGCGTGGTCGCTGCGCAGGGCGAGGGTGGCGCCCTGCCGGGCGCCGGGCACGGAGCCGTAGAGCGCGAAGCAGACGGCGTCCAGGATGGAGGTCTTGCCGGCGCCGGTGGCGCCGTGGAAGAGGAAGAGGCCGGCGGCGGACAGCCGGTCGAAGTCGACGTGCTGGCTGCTGGAGAAGGGGCCGAACGCGGTGAGGGTGAGCCGGTGCAGGCGGATGGCTCAGCCCTCCCCTGCGCGGGCGGCCTCGAGGGCGGCGGCCAGCTCGGCGCGCTCCCGCTCGTCGGGCGCGGCGCCGCCGCGGACGTGGGTGACGAAGTCCTCGGCGACCTGCTGGTCGGTGCGACCGCGCAGCCGCTGCGCGTAGGAGGTGTGCGGGGCCGCCGGGTCGCGCTCGGGCTCGAGGACGAGGCTGAGAACGTGGGGGAAGCGCTCGGCGAGGCGGGCCATGGGCTCCTCGGGCCTGGCCGGGTCGGTGAGGGTGGCCTCCACCCACGCGGCCTCGTGGACGCCGAGGGCGGGGTCGGTGAGGAGCGCGTCGAGCCGGCCGCGGAGGCGGGCGAGCGGGCGGGGCACCGGGCAGTCGACGCGCTCGGCGGCGACCTCGCCGGCCGGGCCGAGGTCGATCAGCCACATGGACTTGCGGTGGCCGGCCTCGGAGAAGGAGTAGGCGAGGGGCGAACCCGAGTAGCGCAGGCGCTCGGTGATGGTCTGACAGCCGTGCAGGTGGCCGAGGGCGACGTAGTCGACGCCGGCGAACAGCGCGGCGGGCACGGCTGCGGTGCCGCCGACGCTGATGTCGCGCTCGCTGTCGCAGCCGGTGCCGCCGGTGACGAAGGCGTGGGCCAGGACGACGGACCTGGTGCCGGCGGGGCGGCCGGCGAGATCGGCGCGGACTCGCTCCATGGCGGCGCCGAGCACGGCGGCGTGCCCGCCGGTGCCGGCCCCCAACTCCTCGCGGACCAGGGCTGGTTCGAGATAGGGCAGGCCGTAGCAGGCGACGGCGCCGTGGTCGTCGGCGAGGAGCACCGGGGTGCCGCAGCCGGCCGGGTCCGTGCGCAGGTGGACGCCGGCGCGGCCGATCAGGCCGGCGCCCACGCCGAGCCGGTGCGGCGAGTCGTGGTTGCCGGAGATCATCACGGTGGGCACGCCGAGCTCCGCGAGCCGGTGCAGGGCGTCGTCGAAGAGCCGGACGGCGGCCAGCGGGGGGACGGCCCGGTCGTGGACGTCGCCGGCGACCAGCACCGCGTCGACCTCGCGCTCCCGGACGGTGGCCACCAGGTGGTCGAGGAACGCGCGTTGGGCCTCGGCCAGGCCGGCCCGGTGCAGGGAGCGGCCGAGATGCCAGTCGGAGGTGTGCAACAGCCTCACCGCGGCGCCCTCCGCGGGCTCGCCGCCGCCCCGCCCCTGCTCTCCGCCATGTGGCGCCGCTCCCCTGC
>NZ_SMKI01000685.1 GCF_004348415.1 Streptomyces hainanensis | reverse complement strand
GCGCCCCCCACCGCCGCCCGGTGTGTCCCGCGCCGGGCGGCGGTGCCGCTATCCCGCCAACCTGAGCGGGGCATGTCCCAGCTGTTGTCATGTACCGGGCCCGTTTCTAGCATGGGAGCGCTCCCATAACTCCGTACGGGACACGGAGGTCTCCCATGCGCATTCTCGGATTACGGCGGTACCGGCCTCGGGCCTGGGCCGTGGCGGTCTTCGGGACCGTCGCCAGTCTGGCCACCCTCACCCTCGTGCCGGGCGCCGTCGCCACCGGCGGCCCGGCTCCCGCCGCCGCGCCGGTCGCGGCGGCACCCGGCATCGCCGCCGTGGAGGACGACGGCGCCGACTGCCCGGTGCCCGACGGCGGCCCAGCCGCCAACTCCCTGCTACCCGACCCGTTCACCAGGATCGACGGCACCCGCATCGCCACCAGGGCCGACTGGCGCTGCCGGCGGGCCGAGACCCGGGAGCTGGCGGAACGGACCGTCTACGGGCAGAAGCCCGCGCGACCCGACAGCGTGACCGGGACCGTCTCCCGGACCGGTATCACGGTGAACGTGTCGCACCAGGGCCGAAGTTCCAGCTTCTCGGCGAGCGTCGAGCTGCCCAGCGGAACGGGCCCCTTCCCGGCCGTCGTCGTCTTCGGCGGCTTCGGCGCCGACACGGCCACCATCAAGGCGTCGGGGGCCGCCGTCATCAACTTCGACCCGTACACGGTCGGACGCGAGGGGACGCCGCGCAACAACAAGCAGGGCGCGTTCTACAGCGTCTACGGCGCCCAGAGCAGCACGGGGCTGCTGATGGCCTGGTCCTGGGGCGTGAGCCGGATCATCGACGTCGTCGAGCAGTCGGGCGGCAGCGTGCTGCGGGCCGACGCCACCGGCGTCACGGGCTGCTCGCGGTTCGGCAAGGGCGCCTTCGTGGCCGGTGCGTTCGACCAGCGGGTCGCGCTCACCATGCCGATCGAGTCGGGCAGCGCCGGGGCGCCCATCCTGCGGGGGGTCGCGGGTGAGAGCGGAGCCCAGCCGTTGAGCAGCGCCTACTCGGAACAGCCCTGGCTGGGCGACGCGTTCGGCTCCTACACCGGCAACCCGAACGCGCTGCCGGTGGACATGCACCAGATGGTGGGCATGGTCGCGCCGCGCGGCCTGTTCGTCATGGAGAACCCGCACATCGACTGGCTCGGCGCCAGGTCGGGGAGCGTGGCGGCGCTCGGCGGGGCCGAGGTCTACCGGGCGCTCGGCGCGACGAGCAACATCAGCTACTGGTCCGACGTCCAGGACGGCACCCACTGCGCCGTCAGGTCGGAGTGGCGGGCCCCGTTGCAGCAGAGCATCCAGCGGTTCCTGCTGAACTCGGGCAGCGCGCCCGGCGTGTTCCGGGTCGCCGCCGCCAAGTCAGGCAACCTGTCGGCGTGGCGCAACTGGCAGACGCCGACCCTCACCGACACGGGCACCACGGGCGGAACGACGTCGGGCACGACGTCCGGCACGACGTCCGGCACCACGACCACGGGCGGCGGCGACGCGGGCGGCACGACCGTCGGCGGCACCACCGGCGGGGATCCCGGCGGTCCGAACGACGCCTGCGGCGCCGGCTACCGCACGGTCAACAGCTGGTCGGGCGGCTTCCAGGGCGAGGTGACGGTCACCAACACCTCGGGCGCCGCGCTGACCGGCTGGTCCGTCGGCCTGACCCTGGCGCCCGGACAGACCATCAGCAGCCTGTGGAACGGCCAGCAGAGCGGGACCAGCGGGTCCGTCACGGTGCGCAACACCCAGTGGAACGGCGCCCTGGCGCCCAACGGGTCGGTGACCTTCGGGTTCACCGCCACCGGCAACTCCTCGACGGCGCCGAGCGGGATCAGCTGCGCCGCGACCTGACGACCCACCGACGCGCTCGTGGGCGGGCCGCTGCCGGCGACCCGCCCACGAGCCGTTGACAGTGGGGGCTGCGAGGATGCGGCCATGGAACAGACACCGAGTCGGCAGGAAGCGTCGGATGCGGTCCAGGACCACGGGTGGCGCTACGTGCTGGGCGCCTTGCAGACGTCGGTTCCGGTCGGGACCCTGGCCCAGGCGATCAGCCTGGCGGGGGACGCCGTCGCGGCGTGTGGCGACGATGCCGACCGCCATCTCCGGGTCGACGTCCGGCCCGACCGGGCCGTCTTCACTCTGCGGTCCTCGGACCGCGCCACGGTCACCACCCGGGACATCGAACTCGCGCGTCTGATCTCCGCCACCGCCGACAGGTCCGGGTTCCTGCCGGAGCCCGGAACCGGAGCGGGCGCGCCACGGTCCGTCCAGACTCTGGAGATCGCCGTCGACGCCCTGGACATCGCCGGGATCCGGCCGTTCTGGAAGGCGGTGTTGGGCTATGTCGACGAGGCGGGCGCCGGGGGACCGGAGGATCCGCTCGTCGACCCGGTCGGTCAGGGACCGGCCGTCTGGTTCCAGCGGATGGACCGCGCGCGTCCGCAGCGCAACCGCGTCCACCTCGACGTCAGTGTCCCGCATGACGAGGCACCCCGGCGGATCGATGTCGCGCTGGCAGCCGGGGGCCGGCTGGTGTCCGCGGCCCGTGCCCCCGCCTTCTGGGTGCTTGCCGACCCGGAGGGGAACGAAGCCTGCGTCACCACCTGGCAGGGGAGGGACGGCTGAGACGACCTTCGGGACAACACGCCCGGACAGGGCCTAGCTGTTCTGTCCACGGAGGTTGGTGACGGACGACATGTGGTCGTGGTCTTGAACGAGTGAGGGCCTTCCGGCTTCGGTGTGGATTGCGACATCTCCACCGAGCATCAGAAGGCCCTCATGCCCCACCGT
>NZ_SMKI01000684.1 GCF_004348415.1 Streptomyces hainanensis | reverse complement strand
GGTGCGGGCCGGTGGGACGCGCGAGGGCGCGGCGTGGGGATTGGTCCGTACCTATCGCTCGATTAATGAACGGCGACCCGGTGCCGTCAAGCGGTCGCGCACCCGCTCCGGCCGGGTCGACCGCCCGAACTCTCCGTCAAATCGATGAAGTTGGCGCCAGAGGGTTTCCAGCGCGTCACGCCGTCGTTACCTTCCTTGGTGCGGACCAATCGTGAGTCCGTGACACTCCCCGCGTGGCCCCCCGTTCCCGCCTGCCCCGGCCACCGGGTCCCGGCGCGGCGACGCGCCCCTGTGCGACAGCTCGTCGACCACCCCCACGGTCCCAGGAGGACGCACGTGCACAGGAGAATCCGGCGGCTGCTCGCCGCCCTGACGAGTTCGCTGCTCGCCGCGGCGGGCCTCGTCACCCTCACCTCACCGAATCCGGCGGCGGCCGAGCCCCCCGCGGCCGCCGCCACCTTCCAGCAGGTCGCGCTCGCCAGGGGCGTCGCGGAGCTGGGCGAGCCGATGTCGCTGGCCGTCCTGCCGAACCGCTCGGTCCTGCACACCTCGCGGGACGGCACCCTGCGGATCACCGACGCCCAGGGCAACACCAGCGTCGCGGGCCGCCTCAGCGTCTACTCCAACGACGAGGAGGGGCTGCAGGGGGTCGGCGTCGACCCGAACTTCGCGAGCAACCGCTTCGTCTACCTCTACTACGCGCCGCCGCTCAACACCCCGGCGGGCTCGGCGCCGTCCGAGGGCGCGGCGGCCGACTTCGCGCGGTTCCAGGGCGTCAACCGGCTCTCCCGGTTCACCCTCAACGCCGACCACACGCTCAATCTCGGCAGCGAGGTGCGCGTGTTGGACGTGGCGGCCGACCGCGGCCAGTGCTGCCATGTCGGCGGCGACATCGACTTCGACGCCGCGGGCAACCTTTACCTCTCCACGGGCGACGACACCAATCCGTTCGCGTCGGACGGCTACACCCCGATCGACGAGCGCGCCAACCGCAACCCGGCCTTCGACGCCCAGCGTTCGGCCGGCAACACCAACGACCTGCGGGGCAAGATCCTGCGGATCAGGGTCAACGCGGACGGCACCTACTCGATCCCCGCCGGCAACCTCTTCGCGCCGGGCACGGCGAACACCCGGCCCGAGATCTACGCCATGGGCTTCCGCAACCCGTTCCGGATCAGCGTGGACAAGGAGACGGGCGTCGTCTACGTCGGGGACTACGGCCCGGACGCCGGCACCGCCTCCGCCACCCGCGGCCCGTCGGGCAAGGTCGAGTTCGCCCGGGTGACGAGTGCCGGCAACTACGGCTGGCCGTACTGCGTCGGCGCCAACGAGCCGTACATCGACTACAACTTCGCCACCGGAGCGTCGGGCGCGGCCTTCAACTGCGCGAGCCCGAGGAACGACTCGCCGAACAACACCGGGCTCACCACGCTGCCGGCCGCGCGGGCCGCCTGGATCCCGTACGACGGGGGCTCCGTCCCGGAGTTCGGCAACGGCTCCGAGTCGCCGATGGCCGGCCCCGTATACAACTACGACCCGAACCTCCCGTCGTCGGTGAAGTTCCCCCAGGAGTTCGACGGCGACTTCTTCGCGATGGAGTTCGGCCGCCGCTGGATCAGGAACATCGACGTCAACGCCGACGGCAGCCGTGGCGCCATCAACACCTTCCCGTGGACCGGCACCCAGGTGATGGACGCGGCCTTCGGCCCCGACGGGGCGCTGTACGTCCTCGACTACGGCACCGGCTGGGGCAACGGCGACGCGAACAGCGCGCTGTACCGCATCGAGAACGTCACCGGCAACCAGGCGCCGATCGCCCGGGCGTCGGCCACCCCCACCTCGGGACCGGCGCCCCTCGCCGTGCGGTTCTCCTCCGCCGGCACCAGCGACCCGGACGGCGACGCGCTCGGCTACTCCTGGAACTTCGGCAACGGTGCCACGTCCACCAGCGCCAACCCGACCTACACGTACCCGGCCAACGGGCAGTACACCGCCACCCTGACCGTCCGGGACGCCACCGGGCTGACGGCCACGGCCTCCGTGCCGATCACCGTCGGCAACACGGCGCCGACCGTGCGGCTCGACGCGCCGGCGGACGGCCGACTCGTCGACTTCGGCGAGGCCGTGCCGTTCCGGGTGACGGTCACCGACCCCGAGGACGGCGCGATCGACTGCTCGCGGGTCCGCGTGACCTTCCTCATCGGCCACGACAGCCACGCGCACGAGCAGACCTCGACCACCGGCTGCTCCGGCACCCTCCAGACCCTGGCCGACGGCGAACACGACGCGAACGCCAACATCTTCGGCGTCTTCACCGCGGCGTACACCGACAACGGCGGCCTGGCCGCGACGGACCAGAACGTGACGCAGACCAGCCAGCGGCAGGCCGAGTTCTTCACCAGCATGAACGGCGTCCAGATCACCGACTACGCGGAGGCGCACGGCGGCCGGGCCGTCGGCCACACCGACAACGGCGACTGGATCTCCTTCCAGCCCTACCACCTCGCCGACGCCACCGGCATCACCGTCCGGGCCGCCTCCGGCGGCGCCGGAGGCACCGTGCAGGTACGCGCCGGCTCCCCCACCGGGACCCTGCTCGGCAGCGTGGCCGTGCCCAACACCGGCGGCTGGAACGCCTACCGGAACTTCTCCGCGACCCTGTCGAACGCCCCGAACGCGACCACCACGCTGTACCTGGTGTTCACCGGCGGCACCGGCGGCCTGCTCGACGTCGACGACTTCACCTTCACCCGTTGAACCGTCACCCGGACCAGGAGTCCCGCGTCATGACCATCCCATCGAACGGACCGTCCCTCCCCTCCTCGCCTCCCC
>NZ_SMKI01000683.1 GCF_004348415.1 Streptomyces hainanensis | reverse complement strand
CCCCTACCCCAACGCGGACTTCACCGCGTCAGCCAGCCCCGCCGCCACCGTCCGCGCCTGCGCCGCGTCCGCCGCCTCCACCATCACCCGCACCAGCGGCTCCGTCCCGGAGGGCCGCAGCAGCACCCGGCCCGTCTCGCCGAGCTGGCGCTCGGCCTCCGTCACGGCCTCGGCCAGCTCGCGCGACTCCCGCACCCGCGTGCGGTCCACGTCGGGCACGTTGATCAGCACCTGCGGCAGCCGTTCCATCACGCCGGCCAGCTCGGCCAGCGGCCGGCCGGTGGCGGCCACCCTAGCGGCCAGCAGCAGGCCGGTCAGGGTGCCGTCGCCCGTCGTGGCGTGGTCGGAGACGATCACGTGTCCCGACTGCTCGCCGCCGAGCGAGTAGCCGCCCCGCTTCATCTCCTCCAGCACGTAGCGGTCGCCGACCGAGGTCTGGCGGAGCCGGAGGCCTTCCCGCTCCATGGCGAGCGTGAAGCCGAGGTTGGACATCACCGTGGCGACGACCGTGTCCCCGACCAGCGTGCCGGCCTCCCGCATGGCGACCGCCAGCACGGCGAGGATCTGGTCGCCGTCGACCGTGTGGCCGGCCGCGTCGGCGGCCAGGCAGCGGTCGGCGTCGCCGTCGACCGCGATGCCGAGGTGGGCGCCGTGCGTCAGCACGGCGGTCCGCAGGGCGTCCAGGTGCGTGGAGCCGTAGCCGTCGTTGATGTTGAGGCCGTCCGGCTCGGCGCCGATCGTGATGATCTCCGCGCCGGCCCGTGCGAACGCCTCGGGCGCGACGCGGGAGGCCGCGCCGTGTGCCGCGTCGATGACGACGCGGAGCCCGGTCAGCTTGTTCGGCAGCACGCCGACCAGGTGCGAGACGTAGGCGTCGAAGCCCTCGTCGTAGTCGGTGACCCGCCCGACGCCGGCCCCGACGGGGCGCGCCCACGGTTCGCCGCGCGCGTGGTCGCGGTAGGCGGTCTCGATCCGGTCCTCGAGGTCGTCGGCCAGCTTGTGGCCGCCGGCCGCGAAGAACTTGATGCCGTTGTCCGGCATCGGGTTGTGGCTGGCGGAGAGCATCACGCCGAAGTCGGCGCGCAGCGAGCCGGTCAGGTAGGCCACGGCCGGGGTCGGCAGCACGCCGACCCGCACCACGTCGACGCCGGCGCTGGCGAGGCCGGCCACCACGGCCGCCTCGAGGAACTCCCCGGACGCCCGCGGGTCGCGCCCGACGACCGCCACCGGGCGCCGGGCGTCCTCCTGGTCGCCCCGATCACCCTGGTCGCTCCCCGCGCGCGCGAGCACGGTCGCCGCCGCGACCGACAGGCCGAGAGCCATCTCGGCCGTCAGATCGGCGTTGGCGACACCCCGTACCCCGTCCGTTCCGAAGAGTCGTCCCACGGTTGTTCCTCCGAGATTTCACAGACGACGGACCGGGTTCCGGCCCGTCAACCAAGCCCTCAACCGAGCCCGTCAAGTTAAGCCCGTCAACCGAGGCGGTCAACCGAACCGACTGTCCACGACCGTTCACCGGGCCCGTTAACCCTATAAAAGGAACGCCCCGACAGCACGGACCGTGCTGCCGGGGCGCCTGGGGTCTCCCCCGATTGGCCGGAAGGGCTCGACTAGCGCTTGCTGTACTGCGTGCCCTTGCGGGCCTTCTTCAGACCGGCCTTCTTCCGCTCGACCGCACGGGCGTCGCGGGTCAGGAAGCCGGCCTTCTTCAGCGGGGCGCGGTTGTTGTCGATGTCCGCCTCGTTGAGGGCACGGGCCACGCCGAGGCGCAGCGCGCCGGCCTGGCCGGAGATGCCGCCGCCGGAGATGCGGGCGACGACGTCGTACCGCTCGTCGAGCTCGAGGATCTTGAACGGCTCGTTGACGGACTGCTGGTGCACCTTGTTGGGGAAGTAACCCTCGAGGGTGCGCCCGTTGATCTTCCACTTGCCGCTGCCCGGGATGATCCGGACACGGGCGATCGCGTTCTTGCGTCGCCCGGTGCCGGCACCCGGCAGCGGGTCGCCGAAGCGCGCCGAGGCGTCCTCGCCGTCGCCGGCGAACTGCTCGGGAGCGCTCTCGGTCGTGTACTCCTCGACCTCGGGAACCTCGGCGTCAAGGGTCTCAGGGGTGGGCTCGGCCACGATTCTCCTCAGATATCTCTCGTCTTAGGGGTGGCCGGACTACTGCGCGACCTGGGTGATCTCGAACGCCACCGGCTGCTGGGCACCGTGCGGGTGCTCGGGGCCGGCGTACACCTTGAGCTTGGAGAACATCTGACGGCCCAGGGTGTTCTTGGGCAGCATGCCCTTGACGGCCTTCTCGACGGCCTTCTCCGGGTTCTTCTCCAGCAGCTCGCCGTAGCGGACGGACCGCAGACCGCCGGGGTAACCGGAGTGCCGGTAGGCCAGCTTCTGGGTCCGCTTGTTGCCGGACAGGTGCACCTTGTCGGCGTTGACGATGATGACGAAGTCACCTGTGTCAACGTGCGGCGCGTACACCGGCTTGTGCTTGCCCCGGAGAAGGGTGGCGGCCTGGGAGGCCAGGCGGCCGAGCACGACATCGGTCGCGTCGATGACGTGCCACTGACGCTGGACGTCGCCGGGCTTGGGGCTGAACGTACGCACGGGTCGTAGCCTTCGCTTCTTCGTGAATGGTTCCTGACAAGGCCACCCGACGATCACAACAGAGAAGGCCGACACCTCGGTGACGCAAACCGGGTGCTGGCCGCTGGCAACCATCCTGGTGGACCGGCGCAGGCCCCTCACGTGAGATCGAGCAAGCCATACGCAATACTTTTTCAACGGCTCAGGCTACCGTCCCTGCCACGGACGGGTCAAAACGGCCCCCCACTCCGCCC
>NZ_SMKI01000682.1 GCF_004348415.1 Streptomyces hainanensis | reverse complement strand
CCTGAACCCCACCCACATACAACTCCCCCACCACACCCACCGGCACCGGACGCAACCCCGCGTCCAGGACGTGGAGGCGGGTGTTCCACACGGGCCGGCCGATCGGGACGCCCGAGGCTCCTGCCAGGTCGCCTTCGCCGGGCACCGCCCAGGAGGTCACGTCGACGGCCGTCTCGGTGGGGCCGTAGAGGTTGTGCAGCGGGACCGTCGGCAGCGTCTCCCGGTGCTGGTCCACGAGTTCGGGCGGCAGCGCCTCGCCGCTGCACAGCACGCGGCGCAGGCCGGTGCACGCCGTGGCCGCCGGCTCCTGGAGGAAGGCGCGCAGCATCGACGGCACGAAGTGGATCGTGGTGACCCTCTCGTCCCTGATGACCCGGGCCAGGTACCGGGGGTCGCGGTGACCGTCGGGCCTGGCCACGACCAGGGTGGCGCCCTCGGCGAGGGGCCAGAAGAACTCCCACACGGAGACGTCGAAGCCGGCCGGGGTCTTCTGGAGCACCCGGTCGTCCGGGTCCAGTCGGTACTCCGCCTGCATCCACCGCAGCCGGTTGACGATCGCCCGGTGGTGGACGACCACGCCCTTGGGCCGGCCCGTCGACCCCGAGGTGTGGATGACGTAGGCGGGATTCAACGGGTGCGGACGGACGGGGTGCCGGTCCGGCGGACCGGCGGCGTCCACCGGCACCGTGGGTATCCCGTCCGGCAGCACGTCCGCCCCGCCGGCCCCCACCACGGCGCACACGGGTTCCGCGTCGGCGAGCACGAACACGATCCGGTCGGCCGGATGGGCGGGGTCCACCGGCAGGTACGCGCCCCCCGCCTTCACCACCGCCAACAGCGCCACCACCAGCTCGACCGAGCGCGGCAGCACCACGGCCACGACGGACTCGGGCCGCACGCCCCGCGCCGTCAACTCCCGCGCGAGGCCGTCCGCCCGTGCGTCCAGCTCCCCGTAGGTGACCTCCTGGCCGTCGAACACCACCGCCACGGCGTCGGGGTTCCGCTCGGCCGACCGCTCGAACAGCTCGTCCAGGGTCACGTCCGCCACCGGGTGGGCCGTGTCGTTGACGCCGGCCAGGAGGTGGTGTCGCTCCTCGGGGGTGAGGATCTCGACGGTCCCGATCGGGCGGTCCGGGTCCGCGACGCACGCCCTCAGCGTCAGGGTCAACCGGTCGAGCAGCGTCTCGACCGTGCCCCGGTCGAAGATGTCCGTGTTGTAGTGCACGGCTCCGTCGATCGAGGCGACGCCGGAGTCGGGGTCGCGCTCGCCGGAGAGGCCCTCGACGTGGAGGTCGGTCAGCTCCAGGTGCAGGTCGAACTTCGCGGTCTCCACGGGGATGTGCTGGATCCGCACCGCGAGTCCCGGCATGCGCAGGTCGGGTTCCGGCAGGTTCTGGAACGCGAGCATCACCTGGAACAGCGGGTTGTGCGCCGTGGAACGCGCCGGGTTGAGGATCTCGACCAGCCGTTCGAAGGGGACGTCCTGGTGTTCGTAGGCGGACAGGACGGTGCTCCGCACGCGGGCCAGGAGTTCCCGGAAGGTCGGGTCGCCCGAGGTGTCGGTGCGCAGCACGAGGGTGTTGACGAAGAAGCCGACGAGCTCGTCCAGCGCCGGATCGGTGCGCCCGGCGATGGGACTGCCGATGGCGATGTCGTCGTCGCCGCCCAGCCTGCCGAGCAGGGCGGCCAGCGCCGCGTGGAGCACCATGAAGACGCTCGCCCCGCTGTCCCGGGCGAGAGTCCGGAGCGCCGCGTGCAGCCCGGGCTCGATGGAGTACGGCACGCTGGCCCCGCGGTACCGGGCGACGGGGGGATGCGGGCGGTCGGCGGGCAGGTCGAGTCGCTCCCGGATCCCGTCGAGTGCCTGGCGCCAGTACGCCAGTTGGCGGGCGGCGAGGCTTTCGGGATCCCGCTCGTCGCCCAGCAGCCGCCGCTGCCAGAGGGTGTAGTCGGCGTACTGCGCGGGCAGCGCGGCCCAGTCGGGCGCCCGCCCGGCGCACCGCGCCTCGTAGGCCCGCGCCAGGTCGCGGGCGAGGGGGGCCGCCGACCAGCCGTCGCCGGCGATGTGGTGCATCAGCAGCAACAGCACGTGTTCGGTGTCGTCCAGCGCGAAGAGCCGGGCGCGCAGCGGGATCTCGGTCGCGAGAGCGAAGCGGTGCCGGGCGGCCGCGCCGAGGTCGTCGACCAGGCGGGCCTCCGTGGTGGTCGACACCGGCACGGCTGTCCTGGCGCGGGCCGGGTCGAGGACGCGCTGCCGGGGCGTGCCATCGGTCTCGGGGAAGACGGTGCGGAGGCTCTCGTGGCGGGCGATGACGTCGTTCACCGCGTGTTCGACGGCCTCGCGGTCCAGGGGGCCGGAGAGGCGCAGTGCCAGGGGGATGTTGTAGGTGGCGTTCGGACCCTGGAGCCGGTCGAGGAACCACAACCTCCGCTGGGCGGAGGCCAACGGGAGGATGTCGGGGCGGGACTCCGGCCGGAGCGCGGGGCGTTCGCGCCCGGCGTCCGGCAGGCGCTCGGCGAGGGCGGCGACCGTCGGCGCCTCGAAGAGCACCCTGATCGCCAGTTCCGTGCCGAGGGCCGAGCGGACGCGGCTGATGAGGCGGGTGGCGAGGAGGGAGTGGCCGCCCAGGTCGAAGAAGTTGTCGTCCACACCCACCCGTGGCACGTCGAGCACCTCGGCGAACAGGCCGCACAGCACGTCCTCGCGCGGGGTGGCGGGGGCGCGGAACGGCGTGGTGGCGGCGCCGAAGTCCGGTGCGGGCAGTGCCGCGTGGTCGAGCTTGCCGTTGGTGGTCAGCGGCAACCGGTCGAGGGTCAGCACGCCGGTGGGCACCAGGTGGGTGGGGAGG
>NZ_SMKI01000681.1 GCF_004348415.1 Streptomyces hainanensis | reverse complement strand
GCTGGCCGCCGCCCGCGTCCCCGAACACAGTCCACCGCACCCGCGCCCCGTCGGTCATCCGCGTGACGCCACGCTGCTCCACCCAGGTCACCCCTGTCGATGAGTTCCGGCCGGATGCCGAGTCTGCGGGTCTGGCGCGAGGCGGACGCGATCCCGGAGATCGAGCACGCCTGGCTGTTCGACCACCTGCTGCCGATCGCCGGCGAACTGGACGGGCCGATCCTCGAAGGCTGGACGCTGCTCTCGGCCCTCGCCGCCGGCACGCGCCGGCTGCGGCTCGGCGTGCTGGTGACCAGCAACCGGTTCCGGCCACCCGCGATGCTGGCCAAGATGGCCACGACCGTCGACATCGTCTCCGGCGGCCGGCTCGACCTCGGCATCGGCGTCGGCTCCCGCCCCAGCCACCCGCTGGCCCGCCGCGAGTACGAGGCGCACGGCCTGCCGTTCCACGACACCGCGCACGCCGTGAGCGCCCTCGCCGAGGCGTGCACGGTGATCCGGCGGCTGTGGACGGCGGACGCGCCGTTCGACTTCCACGGCGAACAGGTGCGGCTCACCGGGGCGTTCGGCAACCCCAAGCCGATCCAGCGCCCCCACCCGCCGATCCTGATCGGCGGCCGCTCGGCCGCGACGCTGCGGGTGGTCGCCGAACACGCCGACCTGTGGAACATCCCGGGCGGCGACCTCGACGACATCGTCCGGCGGAGCGCGCTTCTCGACCGCTACTGCGCCGAGATCGGCCGCGACCCCGCGTCGATCACCCGCTCCCTCCACCTGCCCGTCTCCTACCACCGGCCCGACGCCACCCGCGAGGCGATCGGCGAGGCGCTGGACGCCGGCTTCCGACACGTCGTCCTCGGCCTGCCGACGCCCTACCCGCCCGGCGTCGCCCGCTGGGTCGCCGACGAACTCGTGACGCCGTCGCTCTAGGCGCCCGGGCCCCGCCCGTCGAGAGGGCCTGGGCCACCTCCGGGTGACCGCTGGGGAGCCCGGCGTGACCTTGCGTCTCCAGTGGGTCGAGACCGCACAGTGGCACGGTGGACGACGAGAAGACGTACCCGATCGGAGACGTGGCGCGCCGAACCGGCCTCAGTGTCAGCGCCATCCGCTTCTATGCCGACACCGGCGTGGTCGAACCCTCCGCGCACACCTCCGCCGGCTACCGGCGGTACGACGTCGAGGCCATCGCCCGCCTCGAACTGGTCCGCACACTGCGGGACCTGGGCGCCGGGCTGGAGGACATCCGGCGGCTGCTCGCCGGGCAGACGACGGTGCACGAACTCGCCACGGCCCACCTGGCCGTCCTGGAGCAGGAGGCCTCCCGGCTGCGTACCCGCCGTGCCGTGTTGCGGGCGCTCGTCCGGCAGCGCGGCAGCGCGGAGCGGGTAGCCCTCCTGCACCGGGTCGTGTCCCTCTCCGACGAGGAACGGGAGCGGCTGATCGAGGAGTTCTGGGCGGAGGTAAGCGACGGGCTCAACGAGAACCCGCGGTTCGTCGCCGACCTCAACTCGGCTCCGCCCCGTCTCCCGGACGAGCCCACCCTCGAACAACTGGATGCCTGGATCGAGCTGGCGTCGCTGGTCAGCGACCCGGAAGTCCGGCGGGCGGTGCGGGCGGACCTGAACGGGCGCTTCAGCGACGGGGTCGGGCAGCTGCTGGTCTCCCCGACCGCGCTCGAATCCTACGAGCGCGGTACGCCGCTGCTCATGGACGCCGTCGCGGCGCAGCGGGCCGGCCTGGCCCCCGACTCCCCGCGTGCCCAGGAACTGGCCGACCGGTATCTGCGCTGGCTCGGCGAGATGTTCGGAGCTTCCTTCGAGGACGCGGCGACCCGACGGGAGATCGCGGAGAGCCTGCTGCTTCTCGAACCGGAGGTTCTCGCCGATCTGGAGCGCGAGGCGCACGGGCCCCCCGCCACCGACCCGCACGAGCGATACCAGCACCTCGTGCAGGTGATCAACGGAACCCTGAAGGCGAACCACGCCGAACTCGCCGGCTACGCCGCCGCGTACACCTGGATCGCGGTCGCCCTGAACCCGACTGCCGCCCCCACGCCGGACTGAGCGCCGGAGCCCGGCCGCGGGGAACTTCCGGGGCCGCCCGCGTCGTCCCACCTGTCGACACGTGGGCGGACGTGCTCGCCGCTCGCCGCTCGCCGCCGAACACCGAACACCACACCACCGTTGGAGTGCTCATGGCCATGGTCGGCCTCTTCTGGATCACCGAGGACTCCGTGTACCTGGGGGCGCGGCCCGTCGGCGGGGCGTCCGGGGTGCGGCTGACGGAGGGCGGCGTCGAGGCCCTGGGGGACGACCACGGCACGTCGTGGAGCTGGCCCGAGGTGCGCCGGATCGACGTCCGCGACGTGGCCGTGCGATCCGCCGCCCGGCGCTTCCTGTCCATGACCTTCGAGACCGTGTACGCGGCGATCTCCGGCGACGGCGAGCTCCCGCCCCACTTCACCGTGCGGGTGGAGACCGCCGACGACGCCGGCGAGGTGGACGTCACCTCCGCCGTCGCCGGCGGGATCTACACCACCGGCGAGTACGAGCTCTCCCGCGCGCTCCTCGACCGGCTCGCCGACGGCGGCGCGACCGTCCGCGACCTCCTCGCCTGGCGCCACGACCACGCGTCCGGCGACACCCCGCCCCGCGAGGAGCGCGAAGCGCTGCTGCGCAAGTGGGCCGAGGCCTAGACGAATAGTTCCGATGTGGCTCAGTGGTCGTAGGCGATCAGTGACCTGGTGATGGGTGCGCCGATGGTGCGGTTGTGCCAGATTGCACAGGTCATCGCCAGGATCCGCTGAGCCACTCGGACGCCGACGCCTTCGATGGTGCGGCCGCCATGCTGTTCGAGGCC
>NZ_SMKI01000680.1 GCF_004348415.1 Streptomyces hainanensis | reverse complement strand
CTCCTCCCCTCCCCCGCGAACCGTCGGACGGCCCGCCGCGCGGCGATACCGAGTAAATCCGCCGGGTTCTTCCGGTAACGAGCATGTTTCACCCCTTGGAAGTGCGACGTCTGGGGTCTATGGTGTCGCAAAGCGCTTTGGCAAAGCGCTTTGCCCCTCTCGGTGCGGCACCGCGCCAGCAAAGGAGAACCCCTCAGCCATGGTCTCGATAGCGGATGTCGCGGCGCGGGCGGGCGTGAGCCCGACGACGGTCTCCCACGCGCTCAGCGGCAAGCGCAAGGTGAGCGACCGGGTACGTGCCCGGGTGGAGAGCGCGATGCAGGAGCTGGGTTACGTCCCCAGCCGCTCCGCGCAGAACCTCGCCATCGGCCGGACCCGCGTGGTGGGCCTCATCGTCCCCGACATCCGCAACAGCTTCTTCGCCGACCTCACCCACGGGGTGGAGGCCGCCGCGATCAGCCACGGATACAACGTCATCCTCTGCACCACCGGCTTCGACCACGCCCGCGAGGTCGACTACCTCGCCATGATCCGCTCCCGGGCGGTCGACGGCCTCATCTACGCGGCGGGCGCGCCCCCGACCAACTCCCAGCTGGGCGCGCTCCTCGGCGACCTGCCCCTCGTCCTCGTCGACGAGGAGGTGCCCGGCGCGACCGCCCCGTCCTTCGTCTCCGACAACCTCAGCGGCGGGCGGCTGGCGGCCGAGCACCTGCTGGAGCTCGGGCACCGCCGCGCGGTGGTCATCGCCGCGGAGGGCGGCCTGGTGAGCAGCGACCTGCGGGTGGCGGGCTTCCGGGAGAGCTGGGTCGAAAGCGGTGCCGAGGAGCCGCTGGTGGTCGGCGGCGCCTTCACCGAGGAGGGCGGTCGGGAGGCGATCGCTCGGCACGCCGGGGCGTTCCGCGACGGCGGCCCGACGGCGGTCTTCGCGGTCAACGACCTGATGGCGCTCGGCGCGATAGGCGAACTCCAGGGCGCCGGCGTGGACGTCCCGGGCCGGGTGTCGGTCGTCGGCTTCGACGACATCCCGGCGGGGCGGTACGCGCACCCGCGGCTGACCACGGTCCGGCAGGACGTCGACGAACTGGGGCGGCGCGCCAGCAACGCGCTCATCGCCGCGCTGGAGGAGGAACCAGGGCGACGGGCCGGAAAGCCCGACCGACACGTGCTGCCGGTCTCACTCACCGTGCGGGGTTCGACCGCGGCGGCCCCCACCGCACAAGGAAAGGCGGCCCACCGTGGCTGACATCTCCATCGACCGCGTCTCCAAGGTGTTCACGACGGCTCGCAAGCGCACGGTCGCGCTGAACGAGACGAGCCTCGCCATCGCCACGGACGAGATCGTCTGCGTCGTCGGCCCCAGCGGCTGCGGCAAGACGACGCTGCTCAACCTGGTCGCCGGCTTCCTCGAACCGACGGCCGGCACGATATCCGTCGGCTCACGGGAGGTCGCCGGGCCGGGCGCCGACCGGGCGGTGGTCTTCCAGGCCGACGCGGTCTTCCCCTGGCTGAGCGTCGCGGAGAACGTGGCGTACGGGATGCGGATGCAGGGTCTCGGCAGGGCCGAGCGCGCCGCGCGCGCGGAGCGCTACCTGGAGCTCGTCGGGCTCGCGGACTTCCGCTCGGCGTACCCGAAGGAGCTCTCGGGCGGGATGCGGAAGCGGGTCGACCTGGCCCGCGCCTACGCCAGCGGCCCCGAGGTCCTGCTGCTCGACGAGCCGTTCGGCGCCCTCGACCTGTTCACCAAGGAGGCGATGTGGCTCGCCCTCCAGGGCGTGGTGCGGGCCGAGCCGAAGACCATCGTCTTCGTCACCCACGACATCGAGGAGGCGCTGTTCCTCGGCGACCGCGTGGTGGTCATGACGCCGCGGCCCGCCCGGGTGCACAGCGTCGTCGACGTGCCGTTCGGCACCGGCCGCGACCTGGAGCTCCGGGCCGGCCCCGAGTTCCAGGCGCTCCGCAACGAGATCGCCCACACCCTCAGGGAGGTTCACGATGACGCGGCATGACACGGCGCGCCCCGCGTCCCCGGTGGCCGCCGCCCCGCCGGCCCCGACCGGCTCCGCAGGCCAGGCCCCCGACCTCGCCGGGACCGGAAGGCGCCGGCGCGACCGCGGCTGGCTGGTGAGCCTGCTGGTGGTGGCCGCCCTGCTGGGCCTGTGGTGGCTGCTCACCAGCGGCACGGAAACGGTCGACGCGCTCTACTTCCCGACCCCGGAGTCCCTCTGGGAGGCGGTGACCACGCTCAACTCCCAGCTCGTCGACGACGCGAGCGCCACGCTGTGGCGGGTGCTCGTCTCCTGGATCGGCGGGTCGGCGGTGGGGGTGGTCGTCGGGCTGCTGATGGCCAGGGCGCGCTGGTTCTTCCACGTGCTCAACCCGGTCATCGAGGCGGTCCGCCCGGTGCCCCCGGTGGCGCTCATCCCCTTCGTGATCCTCTGGTTCGGGATCGGCGACAGCGGCAAGATCTTCCTCGGGGCGCTGGCCTGCTTCATGGTGATGGTCGTCAACACGACGGTCGCCTGCGGCAACGTGTCCCCGGTCTACGTCCAGGCGGCGCGGTCGTTGGGCGCCAGCCGCAACCAGGTGTACCGGACGGTCGTCCTGCCGGCCATCGTTCCGGAGATCCTCTCCGGCTTCCGCATCGGCAGCGCGCTGGCGTTCGCGGTGGTCGTGGCCGCCGAGTTCCAGGGCGCGGACGCGGGCATCGGCCGTCTCATCATGAGCGCGAGCCGCACCCTCAACACGGCGGTCGTGCTGCTCGGCACGATCGTGATCGCGATCCTCGCCGTGGCGCTCGACCAGGTGATCTCGCGGATCAGCGCCTACGTCACCCGCTGGTCGGCGACCCGCTGACCGGGCGAACCCGGCCGCCGCCTCCGCTCCCCCACCC
>NZ_SMKI01000067.1 GCF_004348415.1 Streptomyces hainanensis | reverse complement strand
GGCCGGGGAGGTGGGGTGCGGGTTCGCGTCCGCGAGGTCGTGACGCGGCTGCACGCGCCGAGTGCATGTCACCGCAGCAGCCCCTTCATCTCGATCGTCGGCAGCGCCTTGAGCGCCGCCTCCTCCGCCTCCCGCGCCGCCTGCTCGCGGTTGATGCCGAGCTTCTCCTCGCGGATCTTCGCGTGCAGCTTGAGGATCGCGTCCATGAGCATCTCGGGCCGCGGCGGGCAGCCGGGGAGGTAGATGTCGACCGGCACGACGTGGTCGACGCCCTGCACGATCGAGTAGTTGTTGAACATCCCGCCGGACGAGGCGCAGACGCCCATCGAGATGACCCACTTGGGGTTCGGCATCTGGTCGTAGACCTGCCGCAGCACCGGTGCCATCTTCTGGCTGACGCGGCCGGCCACGATCATCAGGTCGGCCTGCCGGGGGGAGCCGCGGAAGACCTCCATGCCGAAGCGGGCCAGGTCGTAGCGGCCGGCGCCCGTCGTCATCATCTCGATCGCGCAGCACGCGAGGCCGAACGTGGCCGGGAAGACCGAGGACTTCCGGGCCAGGCCGGCCAGGTTCTCCACCGTGTCGAGCAGAAAACCACCGGGGATCTTGTCTTCGAGACCCATCAGATTCGCCCTTCCCTCAGTCCCACTCCAGGCCCCCGCGCCGCCAGTCGTAGGCGTAGGCGACGCCGATCAGCCCGACGAAAACCAGCATCTGCACGAGCCCGAACATCCCCAGGGAGTCGAACTGGACGGCCCAGGGATAGAGGAAGACGATCTCGATGTCGAAGATGATGAAGAGCATCGCCGTCAGGTAGTACTTGACGGGAAAGCGACCGCCCCCCACCGGTTGCGGTGTGGGCTCCACTCCGCACTCATAGGCCGACAGCTTCGCCCGGTTGTACCGCTTGGGGCCGATGACCGCGGCCGCGACCACGGAGAAGACGACAAAAGCGGTCGCTAGGGCCCCTAGCACGAGGATGGGAACGTACGCGTTCACCGGACCTCGCTCCTTCCAGTCGACGGCGACTGCTGATCGCATGTGAGTCAGTTCACAAAGCTGCAGGCATCCTATGCCCCGCCCCCTGTGACCTTCGACACGGGGTCACCCATCAACTTTGTGATCTCTCCCACCCGTCACACCAGACCCCCGTCGAACACGGGCCGGCAGGCCCGGACGTTCTCACCCGAGGTGGTCGATCGACCACGATGTGCGGACAGAGCGCATAATCTCCCACTCTTTCGGGGCGCCAGGCAATATCACTGAGTGTTGAGTACACGCAAATTCGCGCCCGGAACGTCTCCGTGGTAACGCCTTCACCACGTGACTGACATATCTCTCACCACCGCGCTCCTTCTCTGTCTCGCCGCCGCGGCGGCCGGCTGGGTGGACGCGGTGGTCGGCGGCGGCGGACTGGTCCTGCTGCCCGCGATGCTCATCGGCCTCCCCGCCGACCAGCCCCCGGCCTACGCCCTCGGCACCAACAAGGCGGTCGCCGTCACCGGCACCTCGATCGCCGCCGTCACCTACGTCCGCAAGGCGCCGGTGGACCGGAGGTTCGCGCTGCGGCTCGGACTCCTCGCCCTCGCCTCGTCCGCCGGCGGCGCCGCGTTCGCATCCGCGGTCGACAAGGCCGTGCTGCAACCGCTGATCATGGTGGTGCTGCTGGGGGTCGCCGGATTCGTGGTGCTCCGGCCGCGGTTCGGCATGGAGTCGGCGTCGCTGCCGGCCGAGGAGCTGTCCCGCCGGCGCCGGCTGGCGGCGCTGGCGCTCACCGGCGTCGGCATCGGCTTCTACGACGGCCTGATCGGCCCCGGCACCGGAACGTTTCTGGTGATCTCCCTGGTGGCCCTGCTCCACCTGAACCTGCTGACCGCCTCGGCCACCGCCAAGGTCGTGAACGTGGGCACGAACCTGGGCGCGCTGCTGGTCTTCGGACTGAACGGCACGGTGCTGTGGCAACTGGTGCCGTTCATGGCCGCGTTCAACATGACGGGCGGCTGGGTAGGCGCGCGGATGGCCATGAAGAAGGGGAGCGGCTTCGTGCGCGTGGTGCTGCTGGTGGTGGTCACCGCGCTGGTGGCACGGCTGGCGTACGACCAGTGGTTCGCCTGATGAACGCAGCGTGATGACGGCGTGATGTATCCCACGTCGCGAATCGGTAACGAGCGTGCATCATTGATCGAGCCCCCCTTGCCGTGCTAGCCGGAGTTGACGGTCAGACAATCCGGACAACGCGCTGGACAGGGCCGCACTCCACGACGAAAGATCAACTTTCGCGCGAAACGGCGATTCGGACAAATAACCCGCCATCTCGCCGCGTACTCGTCAAGTGTGGCGGACACCACGTTAATTGAGTCAACCGGGCGAGCCTGGTAGCCAAGATGTTCATGTCCCCGATTCGTTACCGAGGCCGGCACCGCAAGCCAAGCCGGTCCCGCACCAGCAACCTGATACGCGGCGGCGTCCTGACCGGAGTCGTGGGCACCGTCGCGGTCACCGGCGCGGCGACCAACTCCGCGCTCGCCGCCGAGAAGCCCACCGAGCGGACCGGCGAACTGCCCCTGCTGGACGGCGTCCTCGCCACCAGCGCCGCCGTGGCCGCCGAGGCCACCCAGTCGTACGTCAGCGACGCGCAGCTCCAGCAGGTGCGCGCGACCGCCCAGGACCAGGCCATCACCCAGGCCCAGCGCGCCGCCGCCGAGCTGCGCGCCGCCCAGGAGGCCGAGGCCGAGCGGCAGGCCCGCGAGGCCGCTGAGGCCGAGGCCGCCGCGCAGGCCGCGGCCGAGGAGGCGGCGGCCCGCGAGGCCGCCGCCGAGGCCGAGACCGTCTCCGCGCCGGCCGCGGAGACGACGTCCGCCCCCGCCCCCTCGGGCAGCGGCGTCGCGGCCGTCCTCGACTTCGTCCGCGCGCAGGTCGGCGACGGCTACTCGCTCGGCTCCACGGGCCCCAACGCCTGGGACTGCTCGAGCCTGATGCAGGCCGCCTTCTCCCAGGCCGGCGTCTCGCTCCCCCGCGTCTCCCAGGACCAGTCGACGGCCGGCACCCAGGTCTCGCTCGACGCCCTGCAGGCCGGCGACATCCTGTACTGGGGTGGGGCAGGCAGCGCGTACCACGTCGCGGTCTACATGGGCGACGGCACGTTCATCGGCGCGCAGAACTCCTCCACCGGCGTGGTCCAGCGCGACATGGACTGGGACCCGCCGTCGGGCGCGGTGCGCGTCCTCTGACGCCGTTTTCCGGACCCGGCGGACGACACCGTCCCACACCGTCCGCCGGGCCGCACGGTGATCACACCGTGCGGTAGGCGTCCACGACGGTCAGCTCCGTGGTGTTGCCGCCCCGGTCGGTGAGGTGTGCGCGGAACGACACCGTGCCGCCGGCCGCCGGGTTGTCCACGGCGACCGCACCGTCGCGGACCTGGACGGACCGCCAGGTGTCGCCACGGTCATGGGAGACCTCGACGCTCAGCGCGCTCGGGCCGCCCTCGGCCGCCGCCGTGCCCTGCACGGTGACCGGAACGACCGTCCGCCGGCCGGCGGGCACGGTGCCGCCCTCGCCGAGTCGCGGGGTGAACCGCACCACGGACATGGGGAGTTCGGTCGACGTCCCGGCGTGCCCCGAGGCGAAGGTGAACGAGGCGGTCACCTCGGTGGACACCAGGGCGGCGGCGTCCCGCCTGACGGTGGTGGTCAGTTCGTACTCCGCCTCCTCCGGCGGCACCTCGATCCACGTCCGGTTCAGCGGCCGGTCCGAGGTGGCGTACACCTCGCCGTCCCGGCGCACCACGACGGACGCCGACTCCCAGCCCCCGGCGGCGCCGCGGTTGCCCTGGTCGTCGCTGAACAGGCCGACGCCGACCGCGATCTCGTCGCCCTCCCGGCTGAGCCCGTCGCGCGCGCCGAGTCCGGGCCCGAACACCGGGGCGCCGACCTCGACCCGCCGCCGCTCACCCGCCGCGTAGCGCTCCAACGCCCCCTCGAAGGACAGCGAGTCGCCGCCGGCCTCGGTGACGTCGAGGCCGTAGCCCCAGCGGCCGGGGGTGAGGTAGGCGGTGGTGGTGCCCGGCAGCTCACGCTCGGCGAAGTGCCCGTCGTGCACCAGCTCGTACAGGAAGTGCAGCCGGCCACGCGCGCCCCCGGCCAGCGCCCGCGCGCCGAGATCGACCCTGGCCAGGTCCCGCCGCCGCTCGTGCTCGTCGAGGCCGGTGAAGAAGGTGCCGGTTCGCTCGTGGGCGGCGTGGTACTCGGTGCCGGTGTCCGGGTTGAGCCAGCTCGCGGCCGCGACCGAGCGCAGCCCGCCCTCGCCCAGGCTCGGCCCGGTGTGCTGGGTGCGGAAGGTGGAGTCGGCGCCCTCGAAGGTGTTCCAGAAGGTGGTGCTCGTGTACCCGTCGCCCCTGGTGAGGACGGTGACCAGGGTGAGCGTGGTCTGTTCGGCCGCGCGGTCGAAGACGGACAGGTCGATCTCCTCGGCCCGGCGGGCGTCGAAGGTGATCGCGGTGTCGGCCGCCAGTTCGGGCAGCGTACGGGTCTGCACGGTGAGGTCCATGGCCGACTCGGTGCCGATCCACCCCATGTCGGAGGTGACCAGGTAGTCGCCGGCCGGCACCTCGACGGTGCCGGTGCCGGCCTCGTCGTCGAGGTAGCTCGTCTCGCCGGTGTCGACGTTCTGGACGACCACGCTCCAGTCGTCCCCGGCCGGCGCGCCGTCGAGCCCGATGCCGTCGACCGTCAGCTCGTACCGCCCCGGCTCTTCGGCCACCGCCGCGCCGTGCGGGGCCAGCAGCGCCCCCACGAACGCGAGCGACGCGGCCAGTGCCGCCCTTCTCTCCTTGCCTGGTCGCACCGATTCCCCCTGTCCGCCCGGATGTCGAACACCCCAGAACATGCCAGGTACATACCGAGTATTAACCCGGAGGCGCAAAGGACCGACCCGCCGCCGATCCCCACCCGGGCAGCGGTCCACCCACGGCCCGGCTCTCGCCCGCCGGCAGCGGGGTCGAGTGGACCACCCGGCCATGCCCGCATCGCTACGCGTCCGCCACCTCCGCACGCGGCACGCGGTACGCCCGCAGCGGGCCGTTGGCCGCGGCCACCGCGGCGATCCCCAGGGTCGCGGCGAAGCCGCCCGCCACCAGGGCGAAGGGGGCCGAGGTGACCGAGGCGAGCACGCCGCCGCGGAAGTTGCCGAGTTCGGGGCCGGCCGCGCCGATGACGTGCTCGACCGAGGAGACCCGGCCCCGGTACTGGTCCGGGGTCTCCAGTTGGACGAGGGTGCTGCGGGTCACCACCGATATCGTGTCGGCCGCGCCGGCCACCGCCAGGCAGCCGAGGGCGAGCCAGAGTGGTCCGGCCAGGCCGAAGGCGGCGAGGGCCAGGCCCCAGACGGAGGCGGCGGTCAGCTGGACGAGGCCGCCGCGGCGCCAGCGGGTGACCGTGCCGGAGAGCAGCCCGGCCGTCATGCCGCCGACCGCGACGGCCGAGAACAAGAGGCCGAGGGTGCGCGGGTTGCCGTCGAAGCGGGTCTCGTTGACCAGGGGGAAGAGCGCGACCGGCATCGCGAGCAGGGTCGCCGACAGGTCGGTGGCCAGCGAGCCCCACAGGGTGGGGCGGCGCAGCACGATCGACCAGCCGCCGCGTTCCGGACGGCGCCGGCCCGCCGCCGCGGCGACCGGCATCGGCGGGAGGCTGACGACCGCGAGCAGCGAGACGGCGACGGCCACCGCCTGCGCCGCGTAGGCGGCCGCGAAGTCCCAGCGGGCGATGATCAGCCCGGCCAGCGCGGGACCGGCCAGCATCGACGCCTGGAAGGCCACGTTGCTGAGCGCGAGCCCCGCCGCGAGTTGGTCGGCCGGCAGCAGCCGGGCCGGAAGGGTGCGGCGGGCCGGCACGCCGAGCGCCATGGCGGCCGATCCCGCCGCGACCAGCGCGAGCAGCACCACCACGTTCGGGTTGCCGGCCATCGCCTGGGCGCAGAGGCCGACGGCGGCGAGGAGTTGGCCGACGGTGGTGGCCCGGACCAGGGTGCGGCGGTCAAGGGAGTCGGCCAACGAGCCGCCGACCAGCCCGAAGAGCAGCATCGTGCCGCCGGTGACCAGGCCGATGGCGCCGGTGGCGACCGGGCTGCCGGTGAGTTCCCAGACCTGGGCGAGCACCGCCACGTTGGCTATCTGCCCGCCGAGCCCGGCGAGTCCGGAGCCGATCCACAGGTCGCGGAAGGGGCGGCTGGTGCGCAGCGGGCGGGTGTCGAGGAACCTGACCCGCGCCCTCACCGCGGTGGCTCGACGAGGTGGTCGAGGATCCGCCGCCGCATCGACCGCCGCTCGAGCGCCCGCCGCAGTTCCTCGACGGCGGCGGTCAGGGCGTGCGGGATCTCCGCGTCGAGTTCGGCGACCGTCGCGTGGGTGGCGCGCCACTCGGCCGCCAGGAACGGCACCAGCGACCGGCCGCGCTCGGTGAGCGCGATCCGCCGGGTGCGGGCGTCGGGACCTGGCTCGGAGCTGACCAGTCCCTCCTTGCGCAGGGCGGCGACGGTCTGGCTGACGGCGGAGTGCGAGCGGTCCAGGGAGTCGGCCAGCTCGCGGATGGTGAGCGGGCCGGTGTGGGCGAGCCGGATCAGCGGATACGCGAAGCGCGGCCGCACCCCCTCGATGCCGCGGGAGAGGTAGACCTGCTCGATCTCGGCGTCCATGGCGGCCAGCAGCTCGTGCAGCGGCCGCCAGGGATCGGGTACGCGTGTCGGATCGTCACCAGATATCACAGCGCTAATATAACAGCGCTGTCAGAATGGTTGTCGCGTCGCGTGCCGGCCGCCGTCACATCCGCGCCGCGGGCTTCGTCAGGACGGTGAAGGACGGGAACGAACCCCCCTGCGAAGAAGGAGAGCGCACGATGCCCGCTCGGATGAAGAGCCCCGCGATGGTCCTGCCGGACGCGATGAAGGGAATCCAGCACCTCTACAAGGCGGCCGCCTCCGGAGGCGTGCCACAGCACACCCTGGAGCTGGTCCACCTGCGGGCCAGTCAGATCAACGGCTGCAGTGCCTGCGTCTTCGGCGGCATCGACAGCGCGAAGAAGTCCGGCGAGACCGACGAGCGCCTGCACCAGGTCGTCACCTGGCGCGAGGCGACCTGCTTCACGGACGCCGAGCGGGCCGCGCTGGCGCTCACCGAGGCCGCCACCCGGATCGCCGACCGCTCGGGCAAGGCGGTGCCGGACGAGATCTGGGACGAGGTCGCGGACCACCACACCGAGGAGCAGCTGGCCGCGATCATCCTGATGATCGGCCTCACCAACCTCTTCAACCGGCTGAACACCACCGTCGAGGAGCCAGCCGGCGCCACCTGGAGCTGAGCCCGGGGCGGCGCCGGGTCCACCGGCCGCCCGTCAGGCGTTCGGCGTCACCTTGGCCAGGCCGTTGATGACCCGGTCCATGGCGTCGCCGCCGACCGGGTCGGTCAGGTTGGCGAGCAGCTTGATGACGAAGCGCATCAGCAGCGGGTGGTTGAGGCCGCGCTCGGTGGCCAGCTTCATCACCTTCGGGTTGCCGATCAGCTTCACGAAGGCCCGGCCCATCGTGTAGTAGCCGCCGTAGGTGTCCTTGAGCACCCTCGGGTAGCCGCGCAGCGCCAACTCCCGCTGCGCCGGCGTCTGTCGGGCCAGGGCCTGGCTGATCACCTCGGCGGCGATCCGGCCGGACTCCATGGCGTAGGCGATGCCCTCGCCGTTGAACGGGTTGACCAGGCCACCGGCGTCGCCGACCAGCAGCAGGCCGCGCGAGTAGTGCGGCTGCCGGTTGAACGCCATCGGCAGCGCCGCGCCCCGGATCGGGCCGGTCATGAACTCCTCGGTGTACTGCCACTCGGCCGGCATCGAGGCGCACCAGGCGCGCAGCACCTCGCGCCAGTCCAACTCCTTGTACGCGGACGAGCTGTTGAGGATGCCGAGGCCCACGTTGGAGGTGCCGTCGCCCATCCCGAACACCCAGCCGTAGCCGGGCAGCAGCTCCGGCTCGGTGCCGCGCCGGTCCCACAGCTCCAGCCAGGACTCCAGGTAGTCGTCCTCGTGCCGCGGGCTGGTGAAGTAGGTGCGCACCGCGACGCCCATCGGGCGCTTCTCGTCCCGGTGCAGGCCCATGGCGAGCGACAGGCGGGTGGAGTTGCCGTCCGCCGCGACCACCACCGGCGCGCGGAAGACGGCCTTGCGCTTCTCCTCGCCGACCTTGGCCTCGACGCCGACGATCCGCCCGGTCCGCTCGTCCCGGATCGGCGCCGAGACGTTGCACCGCTGGTGGAGCCGTGCCCCGGCCTTCTCGGCCGCGTTCGCCAGCTGCTCGTCGAAGTCGTCCCGCCGGCGCACCAGGCCGAAGTCGGGGAACGAGGCCAGCTCGGGCCAGTCCAGCTGGAGGCGGGTGCCGCCGGCGATGACCCGCAGGCCCTTGTTGCGCAGCCAGCCGGCGTCCTCGGAGATGTCGATGCCCATCGCGACCAACTGCTTGACGGCGCGCGGGGTGAGCCCGTCGCCGCAGACCTTCTCGCGGGGGAACGCGGTCTTCTCGAGCAGCAGCACGTCGAGGCCGGCCTGGGCGAGGTGGTAGGCGGTCGTCGAACCGGCGGGTCCCGCCCCTACGACGATCACGTCGGCGGTCTCGTGGCTCTCGGCTGCCTCGGCGGTCTCGGACACGTTCGGCTCTCCCATCGGTCGGGCTGCGGCGGGGCGGCGGCGGGGTTGGCGAAGGCGAGTTGAAGGAGTCTACGCAGGTGGGCCGTCGGCGGGACGGGTGGCCCGGTGCAGCGCCACGATGCCGCCCGAGAGGTCGCGCCAGGCCACCCGCCCCCAGCCGACGGCCTGGAGCCGGGCGGCGAACGCCGGCTGGTCCGGCCAGGCGCGGATGGACTCGGCGAGGTAGACGTACGCGTCCGGGCTGCTCGACACCCGGGTGGCCACCGGCGGCAGCGCCCGCATCAGGTACTCGCTGTAGACGGTGCGGAACGGCGCCCACGTCGGGTGGCTGAACTCGCAGACCACGAGCCGCCCGCCGGGCCTGACCACCCGCAGCATCTCGCGCAGCGCGGCGTCGGTGTCCTGCACGTTGCGCAGGCCGAAGGAGATGGTGACGGCGTCGAAGCAGCCGTCGCGGAACGGCAGTCGGGTGGCGTCGCCCGCGGTGAACGGCAGCCAGGGCACCCGGCGCTTGCCCTCGGCGAGCATGCCGAGGCTGAAGTCGCACGGCACGGTGAACGCGCCGGCCGCGGCGAACGGCTCGGACGAGGTGCCGGTGCCGGCCGCCAGGTCGAGCACCCGCTCCCCCGGCCGGGCGCCGACGGCGGCCGCGACGGCCTTCCGCCAGCGCCGGTTCTGCCCGAGGGCCAGCACGTCGTTGGTGAGGTCATAACGCTCGGCCACCGCGTCGAACATCGCGGCGACGTCCTTGGGCTGCTTCTCCAGCGAGGCTCGTGTCACGGGACCATTCTCCCGGATGCCTCGCTGCGCCGTTCAGGTGACTTGCCCCGCCCGCGGGATGAGCCGCCACCGGCCGGTCAACTACGGTGCCTGGCATGACTGAGCTGCCCCGTGCCCCCCGTGTCTCCCGTGTGCTGCGTCTCGCCGCCGGCCTGACCGTCTCGGCGACCGGCGCGGTCCTCGCCACCGGGAGCGCCGCGTCCGCCGAGGTGGTGCCCGAGGACCCGCTGCTGACGGTGACCAAGGTGGCGGGCACGACGGCGGGAGCGCTCGCCTCGGCCGTCAACCCGATCCTCGACATCCAGCTCGACCCGCTGGCCAACACCGGCTCCGACCCGCTGGCCAACGCGCTCGGCACCCAGATCGCCGACTTCCAGCCGATCTCCACGGCCGACCTGACGGGACCGATCGCCGGCGGCGCCTCCACCCGCGAGCTGCTCGGCGGCCTGCCGCTCGGCCTGGGCTAGCCCCCGGACTCCTTCACTCCTCGCGCTCGGCCTCGCGCAGCGCGATCTCCTCCTCGTAGAGCCGCACCCCGCGCACCACGGCCGCCTCGTAGATCTCCGCCACCAGCGCCCGCGCGCGCTTCTCGTCGAGCGCGCCGCCGGCCAGGTCCACCAGCTTGTCGGTCCAGACGTCGATGAAGTCACCCATGTCCCCATTGGAACCTGGGTCCGCGCGTCCGGCAGCTTGACGAAGCTCGGGCCGCAGGGGCGCCGGGACGCCGGGGCGCCTCATGTCGACAGGCGGTCGCGGATGCTCAGCACGAGGGTGTCGACCAGGTGGTCGAAGAGCCGGTCGGGGGTGGGTCGCGGGACGGTCGCGGCCTCGGCGAGGTGCGGCACGTCGAGGTCGCGGTGGGCGGCGAGCCATTCGGCGGGGACGGGGCCGCCCGCGGCGGCCTCGTCGCGGACGTCGACGAGCAGGGTGAACGCGAAGAGCTTCAGGGCCAGTTCGTGGTGGACGAGCAGCGCGTCCGGCGCGCCGAGGCCGATGGCGCGGAGCAGCCCGAGGAACGCGTCGGGGTTGCGGAGCCGGTTGGGGTGCACGCCGACCGAGCGCACCCGCTCGTCGAGGGAGACCAGCAGCGCCCTGGGGTGGCGGCGGTAGAGGGCGCGCTGCCGCGCGGCGTAGGCGCGGACGCCCTCCTCCCAGCGGTCGGGGTCGAGGCGGGGCACCTCCCACTCGGCGAGCAGCGCCTGGACGGCGAGGTCGACGACCTCCTGGCGGTCCTCGACGTAGTTGTACAGGGCCCGGACGGTGACGCCCAGTTCGTCGGCCAGCCGGCGCATGGTGACGGCCGGGAACCCCTCGGCGCCGGCCAGCCGGAGCGCGCGGGCCGCGATCAGCTCGCGGGTGAGCGTGGGCCGGCCCTTGCGGGTGGCCGGCCGGCGGCGCCTGGCCGGCGCCTCGTCGACCGGCCCCGACTCTGGCTCTGGCTGTGGCTGTGGCTGTGGGGCCCGCTGCGGCTCTGACATCGCGCTCAGCCTAGCCAGCCCAAGGGATCAGCTTAAACTTCATGGGGCGTTGACTTTAATTCGCGACGCTGGCTACGGTGCCCCGGTGACCACGCCACGCGACCGCGCCGTCCTCGTCCTCGTCATGACCGCCACCGCCCTCGTCGTGATCGACATGACCGTGGTGGCCCTCGGGCTGCCGGAGATCCAGCGCGACCTGGGCGGCGGCCCGGCCGCGACGCGCTGGGTGCTGGTCGCCTACCTGATCACCATGGGCGCGGTGACGCAGGCCGTCGGCAGCCTCTCCGACCGGATCGGCCGACGGCGGATATACCTGGGCGGGATAGCCCTGTTCACCCTCGCCTCACTGGCCTGCGCCCTGGCGCCCAACGCGCCGTTCCTGGACGGGGCGCGCGCCGTGCAGGGCGTCGGCGGCGCGGTGCTGATGGTCAACGCGCTGCCGCTGCTCAGCCACCAGTTCGACGGCGACCGCCGCACCATGGCGATCACCTCCTGGGGCACCGTGGCCACCGCCGCCGGCCTGGCCGCCCCCGTGCTCGGCGGCGTGCTCATCGACCTGTTCGACTGGCGGGCGGCCTTCCTGATCAACGTGCCCGTCGGCGTCGCCGCCCTGCTGCTCGGGCTGCGGACGCTGCCGGCCGACCCACCGCGGGACGGCGCCCGGCCGCGCGTCGACTGGGCCGGCACCGGGCTGCTGATCGGCGCCCTGGCCGTGGGCAACCACGCGCTGCTGCGCGGCGCCGAGCAGGGCTGGGGGTCCCCCGCCACCCTGGCGCAACTGGCGGCCGCCGGGGTGCTGTTGGCGGCCTTCCTGGCGGTCGAGCCCCGGGTGGCCGCCCCCACCCTCGACCTGGCGCTGTTCCGCCGGCCGGCCTTCACCGGCGCCGCGCTCGCGGTCTTCATGTCCCGGGTGCTGTCGATCGGCGGCACGGTCTACTTCGCGCAGTACTTCCAGAACTCGCTGCTGCTCAGCCCCGCGCACAGCGGCTGGCTGTTGGCGCCCGCCATCGCCGCCCAGCTGGCGGCCGGCCTGGTGGCCGGCCGGCTGCTCGCCGTGGCGCGCCCCGGTGTCGTGATCGCGGCCGGCTACGCGGCGAAGGCGGTGGGCGCCGGCTGGCTGGCGCTGGCCCTCACCCCGACGGCCGGCCCGTGGACGCTGGTGCCGCCGCTGCTGGTCTGGGGCGTCGGCGGCGGGATCGCGGGGGCGCCGGTGATGGCGGTGGCGATGAACGTCACCGACCGGGCGCGCGCCGGGATGGTCGCCGGCACCATCACCAGCCTGGCCTCGATCGGCGCGGGCGTCGGCACCGCCGTGCTCGGCGCGGTCTACGAGAGCCGGCTCGGCCCCGACGAGGCCGGCGCCCCCTCGCCCGCCGCGGTCGCCGAGGGCGCCGCGACGGTGCTGGCCTGCGCCGGCGTACTGGCCGCCGCCACCGCGGCGTTGGCGTTGCCGCTGATCGGCGCCGCCGGGCACCGGGCCGCCGAGCCCGCCGCCGAGAAGGCCTAGCGGGGCCCGAAGGCGGCGAGGAAGGTGTCGACGGCGGCCACCGCAAGTTCGTCGATCTCGGCCGCGGAGACGGTGCGGGTGCCGAGCCGGGAGCGGCTGTCGATCGGGCCCATGAGCAGGCCGGAGAGCTGCTCGGCGGCGCGGGACGGGTCGGCGACCCGGAGCCGGCCGGCGAGGGCGAGCCTGGCGATCCGGTCGGCGAGCGCCTCCGTGACGCGGCTCGCGCCCTCGCCCCAGACGACGTCGAGCAGGTCGGGGAAGCTGGTGAGCTCCGCGTTCAGCAGCCGCCACAGCGCCCTGGACCGCTCGTCGGCCGAGCAGCGCAGCAGCTGGCGGGCGACCTCCTCGAACGCGGCGCGCAGGTCGTCGCCCGGGGCGCGCAGCAGGTCGACGGCCGCGAGGTTCCTGGCGGTGGCGGTCGTGGCGGCCGCCGCCATCGCCTCGCGGAACAACGTCTCCTTGTTGTCCAGGTGGTTGTAGACGGTGGGCTTGGCCACCCCGGCCTCGGCCGCGATCTCCTGCACGCAGGCGTTGGCGTACCCCTGCCGGGCGAACACCGTGAACGCCGCGTCGAGGATCGCCTGCCGCTTGTCGATGCGCCCGCGCGGGGCCGCTCTCACTCCGCTCACCCCGCCATCCTACCGCCCATCCCGCCACACTGAACTGATAAGTTCAACTTCATGAACCGATCATCCCAGAAATCCGGGCGGACCGTGATCGTCCAGGGCGGTACCGACGGCATCGGCAGGGAGTTGGCCCGCGCCCTGGTGGCGCGCGGCGACCGGGCCGTCGTCCTCGGCCGGGACCGGGCGCGCGGCGCCGAGTTCGAGCACTTCGTCCCGGCCGACCTGAGCCTGGTCGCCGAGAACCGGCGGGTCGTCGCCGAGGTCACCGCCCGCTTCCCGACGGTGGACGCGCTGGTGCTCTGCGCCCGGCACTTCCGCTCGTTCCGCCGCGAGACCGCGGACGGCTTCGAGGACACCTTCGCGCTCTTCTACCTGAGCCGCTTCCTGCTCGCCCACGGCCTGTTGGCCGCGCTGGAACGCTCACCGGCCGCCGCGCCCGCGATCATCAACGTGGCGGGCCCCGGCGCACCGCTCTCCCTGGTCAACTGGGACGACCTCCAGTTCGTCCGCGGCTACGAGGGCCAGGCCGCCCTCTTCCAGGGCGGAAAGCTCAACGACCTGCTGGGCGTCGACCTCGCGGCCCGCGGCCACCGCACCCGCCAGGTGCTGTACCACCCGGGCACCACCGCGACCGGCTTCTCCGGCGAGTACGACGCCGCCACCGAGGCGCACATCGCGGCCATGAAGCGGGCGGCCAAGCCCGCGGCGCCCGTCGCCCGCCACCTGCTCGCACTGCTCGACGCGCCGCCCGCCGAGCCGCTGAGCGCGTTCGTGGAGGAGCGGCGGATCGGCGTCGGCGGCTCCCCCTTCGACCCGACGGCGGCCGCCCGGCTCCGCACCCACACCGACGGGTTGCTGTCGCCGTTCCGTGACCCGGCCGACGAGGAACCGTCGGGGTCCGCCTCGTAGATTCCCTGGCGTCGGACAAGGAACAGCGGATGGAGGACACGGCATGGCGCTGACGCCGAAGAAGGCCGACGAGAGCCGGTTGGTGGCGGCCACCTTCACGGACCTGCTGCTGGCGCTGGGGGTCGGCCTCGCCGTCCTGTGGCGGACCGCGCCCGACCCGGACGGGTTGGTGGACCTGCCGGCACCCGTCGCCTGCGCGCTGGCCGCGTCCTTCGTCAACCACGTGCTGGGCACGGTGCTGCTCGGTGGCAGCCTCGGCAAGCTGCTGTGGGGGCTGCGGGTGATCATGGCGGCCGACGGGCGCCGGCCCGGATTCTGGCGGGCCGCCGGACGTTGGCTGGTCGGCTACGCGATGCTCGCGCTGATGGTGGCGCTGGGGAACGGCGAGGGCGTGGGCCAGGCGTACGGCGTGCGCACCGTGCGCCGGCGCGAGCTCCAGCGCTTCGTCGCCGCCTCCTCCTGAGCGCTCCCGCGCACACCCCCGGAAACGGGTGGGCCCCCCGACCAGGCTGGGCGGGGGGCACCGTGGTGGGGCTGAGGGTGAGACCTCAGCCGGTCACCGAGACGTTCTCGGCCTGGGGACCCTTCGGACCCTGGGTGACATCGAAGCTCACGACCTGGCTCTCCTCAAGAGAGCGGAAGCCGTTGGCGTTGATCGCGGAGTAGTGAACGAAGACATCGGGGCCGCCGCCATCCTGGGCGATGAAACCAAAGCCCTTCTCGGCGTTGAACCACTTGACGGTTCCGGTAGCCATGTAAGCCCTCCCTGGGCCTAAAAAGGGTCGCCCTGCTCCAGAACCCATACGAAGCCTGAAAACGACGAAAGCCCGCGGTCACATGCTCCGCAGGCTCGTACTGCAAGGGAAACCAAACTGCAACTCGCGTCGAGCCTAGCACGCTGTGTGCACGGCCGGAAGGGCACGAATCACCCCCGGGGTGGACCTGTCCCTGACCGCTGGCTCGCACGTTCTCAGGCGTACCCTCCCAAGCGTGACTACACACCAGCGGCGCCGCCCCCGTGTCGGACACATCCAGTTCCTCAACTGCCTCCCCCTGTACTGGGGCCTCGCCAGGACCGGGAGCCTGCTGCACTTCGAGCTCACCAAGGACACCCCGGAGAAGCTCGGCGAACACCTGGTCGCCGACGAGCTCGACCTGGGCCCGGTCTCCCTGGTCGACTACCTGCGGCACGCGGACGAGCTGGTCGCCCTGCCGGACATCGCGGTGGGCTGCGACGGCCCGGTGATGTCCTGTGTGATCGTCTCCCAGCGGCCCCTCGACCAGCTCGACGGGGCGCGTGTCGCGCTCGGATCCACCTCCCGCACCTCCGTGCGCCTGGCGCGGCTGCTCCTCGCCGAGCGCCACGGCGTCCACCCCGAGTACTACACCTGCCCGCCCGACCTCGGGCTGATGATGCAGGAGGCGGACGCGGCCGTGCTGATCGGCGACGCCGCGCTGCGCGCCTCGCTGCACGACGCCCCCCGGCTCGGCCTCGAGGTCCACGACCTGGGGCGGATGTGGCACGAGTGGACGGGGCTGCCGTTCGTGTTCGCCATCTGGGGCGTGCGGCGCGACTACCTCCGCCGCGAGCCCGAGGTCGTGCGCGAGCTGCACCGCGCCTTCCTCGAGTCCCGCGACCTGTCGCTGACCGAGGTCACCAAGGTCGCCGAACAGGCCGCCCGCTGGGAGGACTTCGACGCCGAGACGCTGGAGCGGTACTTCACCACCCTGGACTTCAGCCTGGGCGAACGGCAGTTGGCCGGCGTGGCCGAGTTCGCCCGCCGGATCGACCAGTCCGCCGCGGCCGAGCGCGTCGTCCTGCTGGATCGGGCGGACGGCTGATCGGATCGGACCCGGGGGGGGCGCCATGAGACCACTGGCCGACGACGATCCGTCCGCGATAGGCGAGTACCGGCTGTTGCGCCGGCTCGGCCAGGGCGGCATGGGCCGGGTCTATCTGGGCCGCAACGCGGGCCACCGGGCGGTGGCCGTCAAACTGGTGCACCGGCAGTTCGCCGCCGACGAGGAGTTCCGGGCCAGGTTCGCCCGTGAGGTGGCAGCGGCCCGGCTGACCCACGGCCCGTGGACCGTGCGCGTGCTGGACGCCGACCCGGAGGCCGAGGTGCCCTGGGTCGCCACCGACTACGTGGTGGGGCCCGACCTCACCACCGCCGTCGCCCAGCACGGCCCGCAACCCGAGCCGACGGTCAGGGCGTTGGCGGCCGGCCTCGCCGAGGCGCTGCTCGGGGTGCACCGACACGGCCTGGTGCACCGGGACGTCAAGCCGTCCAACGTGCTGCTCGCCGTCAACGGTCCCCGGCTGATCGACTTCGGCATCACCCGGGCCCTGGACGCCACGGCCCACCTCACCGGCACCGGCATGCTGGTGGGCTCGCCCGGCTACATGGCGCCGGAACAGGTGACGGGCGGCCCCGTCACGCCGGCGACCGACGTCTTCGCCCTGGGCGCCGTCCTCGCCTTCGCGGCCAGCGGCCGGCCCGCGTTCGACGGCCAGGCCCCGGCGCAGCTCATGTACCAGGTGGTGCACGAGGAGCCCGACCTGTCCGAGGTGCCGGGGTGGCTGCGCCCGCCGCTCGCCGCCGCCCTGAGCAGGACGCCCGCCGACCGGCCGACGCTGCCCGAACTGGCGGCGGCCTGCGGGGTGGGCGACGGCGCCGCGGCCCTGGTGACGGCCGGCTGGCTGCCGTCAGCGGTGCTCACGGACATCAGCCGCCGTGCCGAGGAGCTGCTGGTCCTCGACGAGAACACCGGGCCGGGCCGCACCCCCGCGCCTCCCACGCCTCCCACGACGACCACGAGCACCACGCCCCCCGACCGGCCGACCGTCACGTCGGCCGCCGCCACGGAGCCGGAGCCGGCCCGGGTGCGGCCGCCGCGTCGCCGCGCCCTGCCACTCGCGGTCGGCGCCGCCGTCGTGCTGCTCGGCGCCACGGGCGCCGGCGGCTGGCTGCTGTTCCACGGGCTCGGGGGCGGGGGGTCCCCGGACCCCGGGCCGGCGGTCGACGCCCTGCCGGCGAGCCTGCTCGGCGACTGGGAGGGGCCGATCGCGACGGGCTCGCTGCCGATGGGGACCATCGCGCTCACCCTCGCCGAGGGCCGGATCGGCGACGAGGTCGGCACCGCGATCCACACCGACCTCATCGGCCTCTCCTCCTGCCTCGACCGCCTCACGCTGCGCGCGGTCGACGAGAACCGGCTGGTGTTCGAGGGGCTGCTCGACGAGGAGGGCTCCAGCGGCCCGATGTGCGTGGCCGACCCGTACGAGCTGGAGATCGAGGTGCTGGGCGAGGACACGGTCCAGTACGTCAACACGCATCCCAGCAGCCCGTCGGAGGGCACGCTCGCCCGCCAGTCGTGAGCGCCGCGGAGTGCTGGCGTACGCTTGAACGGTCGTTTCGCCACCGTCGAAGGGATATGCCCGATGGGCCAGCAGGCTGACCGCGCGACCATGCTCGACCGTGCCGCGGGCGGTGGCCGGCTGACGCCCGAAGAGGCGCTCGACCTCTACCGTTTCGCGCCGTTGCACGCGCTGGGCGCGGCCGCCGACGCGGCGCGCCGCCGCCGGTACGCGGGCGTGGAGCACATCGCCACGTACATCATCGAGCGCAACATCAACTACACCAACGCCTGCGTGACGGCCTGCAAGTTCTGCGCCTTCTACGCGCCGCCCAAGAGCGACAAGGTGTGGACCCGCGACCTCGACGACATCCTGCGGCGCTGCGCCGAGACCGTCGAACTGGGCGGCACCCAGATCATGTTCCAGGGCGGCCACCACCCGGACTACGGCGTGGAGTACTACGAGCGGCACTTCCGCGCCATCAAGGACGCGTTCCCGCAGCTGGTGATCCACTCGCTGGGTGCCTCCGAGGTGGACCACATGGCGCGGATCTCCGGGGTCTCGGCCGAGGAGGCGATCAGCCGGATCCACGCGGCCGGCCTCGACTCGTTCGCCGGCGCCGGCGCCGAACTGCTGCCCGCCAGGCCCCGGCAGGCGATCGCGCCGCTGAAGGAGTCCGGCGAGCGCTGGTTGGAGATCATGGAGACGGCGCACCGGCTCGGCGTCGAGTCCACCTCGACGATGCTGATGGGCACCGGCGAGACCAACGCGGAGCGCATCGAGCACCTGCGGATGATCCGGGACTCCCAGGACCGCACCGGCGGCTTCCGGGCGTTCATCCCCTACCTCTACCAGCCGCAGAACAACCACCTGCGCGGCCGCACCCAGGCGACGATCTTCGAGTACCTGCGGATGCTCGCCGTCGCCCGGCTCTTCCTGGACAACGTGGCGCACATCCAGGGCTCCTGGCTGACCACCGGCAAGGAGGCCGGGCAGCTGTCGCTGCACTACGGCGCCGACGACCTGGGCTCGGTGATGCTGGAGGAGAACGTGGTCTCCTCGGCCGGCGCCAAGCACCGCTCCAACCGGATGGAGCTGCTGCACCTGATCCGGGCCGCCGGCCGGGTGCCGGCGCAGCGCGCCACCACCTACGAGCACCTGGTGGTCCACGACGACCCGGCCAACGACCCGGTGGACGACCGGGTGGTCTCCCACCTGTCGTCCACCGCGATCGAGGGCGGCACGGCCCACCCCGAGCTGACCGTGCTCAACTCCTGAGCCCGGGCTGCCGGCGTCAGTCCCCGAAGAGGTCGTTCACCTCCTCGTTGGCCGCCACCAGCCGGTCGAGCGGGGCACCCGAGAGCACCGCCTCCAGGGCGGGCGTCATGATGGCGTCGATGTCGGCGGCGTGGTCGGTGATGGGGAACAGGAACGTGGTGCCCTCCGACACCTGCCGGGTGAACGGCTCCACGTCGACGCCGTCCGCGGCGTACGCGTCGCGGGTGCGTTCCCACGCCTCGGTGATCGCCGGGAAGACGACGCGGTGCTCGGCGACCACCCGTTGGCAGGCGGGCGAGGCCAGGTAGGCGACCCACCGCCAGGCCGCCTCGGGGTCGTCGGTACCGCGGTAGATCGAGTCGGCCAGGCCGTTGAACATGCTGGCCCGCTCGCCGGTGGGGCCGATCGGGGTCGGCGCCATGCCGACGTCCAGGCCCTCGTAGCCGAGGAAGGTGCCGATCATCCAGCTGCCGTTGCTGGCCATGGCGGCGTTGCCGGCGGCCAGTTGGTCGCTGGACTGGACACCGGTCTGCTGCTCGAGCGACGGCATGTAGCCCTTGTCGATCAGCCCGCGCCACCAGTCGACGGTCTCCAGGAACGCGGGGTCGTCGAAGTTGAAGCGCTCGCCCCACGGGTTGGTGTCGGTGGCCTGCCAGCCGTTGGCGGCCGCGTAGAACGACCACTGGGTCTGGCCGTAGTTGAAACCGCCGGTCATCTCCAGCCACAGGCCGTGGACGGCGACGTCGTCCGGGTCGAACCCCGGCTCGTCGCCGCGCACCCCGTTCGCGTCCACGGTGAGCCGGGCGACCAGGTCCTCGAAGGTGCCGCCGTCGTCCGGGTTCCAGGTGAGCTCGGCGAGCTCCGCCTCGTCGACGCCGGCCTCGGCGAGCGCCGCCCGGTCGTAGAAGAGCCCCACGGTGTCCCAGTCCTTGGGCAGGCCGTAGCGCAGGCCGTCCCGGCCGACCCAGAGCTCGGCCAGGCCCGCCTCGTAGCCGTCGAGGGACACGCCGTCCCGCTCGACGAAGTCGTCGAGCGGCAGCAGCAGTCCGCGGCTGACCCACTCGGGGTACTTGGAGAGGTGGTCGGTGAAGACGTCGGGGGCGGACTCGGCGACGAAGCCGAGGGCCAACGACGTCCAGTAGTCGTCCCAGCCGCGCTGCTCGATCACGATGTCGTACCCGGGGTTCGTAGCCTCGAAGTCGTCGGCGCACCGCTGGTAGGCGGGCTGCTGGTTGGCGTCCCAGAGCCAGTAGGTGACGGTCCGCCGCCCCTCGTCGCCACCGCCCGGCGCGCCGCAGGCGGCGAGGGCGAGAGCCGTCACCAGGGCGGCGGCGTACCGCGCGCGTCGTCGAAGTCCCATGGTCTGCCTCCTTGCGTGAACCCTCACGTGGGCCCTCACGTGGGCCTTCACTTGAGCCCGGTGTACTGGATGGCGTCGACGATCCGCCGGCCGAAGGCCAGCAGGATCAGCAGCGTGGGGACGGCGGCGACCAGGGCCGCGGCCATCAGCCCCGCCCAGTCGGGCCCGGTCTGCGGCGTCGAGGAGACGAACGCGCCGAGCGCCACCGTGAGCACCCGCACGCCCTCCTCCTGGCCGACGAGTTGCGGCCAGAAGTACTCGTTCCAGGCGTTGACGAAGGTCAGCACGGCGAGCGTGGCCAGCGGGGCGCCGCTCATCGGCAGGATGATCCGGAGGAAGATCCGGGCGTGCCCCGCGCCGTCGATCAGCGCCGCCTCCTCGATCTCGCGGCTGATGCCGAGGAAGAACTGCCGCAGGAAGAACACGGCGAACGGCGTCATCAGGAGGTACGGCGCGACGATCCCGGCGTGCGTGTTGAGCAGGCCGAGCTCCTTGATCAGCACGAAGTTGGGCAGCAGTGTGAACACCGGCGGCACCAGCAGCCCGGCGAGGAAGACCAGGAACACCCGGTCCCGGCCCGGCCACCGCAGCCGGGCGAACGCGTAGGCGGCCATGGCGGCGCAGAAGACCTGGCCGACGGTGATGAGGGTGGACACCAGCAGCGAGTTGCGCAGGTAGAGCCAGAAGCGGAGCGAGGCGCCCGAGCCGCCCTCGGCCTGCGCCTCGGCCGTGGTGGCGGTGCCGAGCACGCGTTCCAGCGGCCCCCAGGTGAAGTCCACCGGGAGCGGCGACGCGGGCTCGGTGAACAGGCTCCGGTTGTCGGACAGCGCGGTGCGGAGCATCCACGCGAAGGGCGCGACGGTGACCAGCACGACGACCGTCACCACCGCCCAGGCGACGACGCGTCCCGGCCTCATGCGTCCGCCCCCGCGCTCGCGTCGTGCGCGTCGTTCGCCCGCAGCAGGCGCAGTTGGACCAGCGCGACGCAGGCGAGGATCAGGCAGAGCACCGCCGAGATGGCGGCGGCGTACCCGAAGTCGAAGCGGGTGAACGCCTGGTCGTAGATGTAGTACTGGACGACGCGGGTGGCGTCGACCGGCCCGCCCTGGGTGGTGACGGCGACGGTGTCGAAGACCTGCCAGGAACCGATCATCGTCACCACCAGGACCAGCGCGAGGACCGGGCGCAGCAGGGGCAGCGTGACGGAGAGGAACACCCGCCGCTCGCCCGCGCCGTCGACCGCGGCCGCCTCGTAGACGTCGGGGCGGATGGTCTGGAGGCCGGCGAGGATCAGCAGCGCGGTGTAGCCGAGATGGCGCCAGACGTTGACGAGGGCGATGGTCGGGATCGCCCAGGCCGGATCCCCGAAGAACCCGACGCGGTCCACGCCGAACCAGCTCACCACCTCGTTGAGGATGCCGAGGTGGTAGTCCGCCATCCAGTACCAGAGCAGCGCGACCACCACGTTGGAGACGAGGTAGGGCAGGAGCAGCACGCCGCGGATCAGGATGGACCGGGTGAGGCGGTGGATCAGCACGGCGAGCAGCAGCGCGGCGACGGTCTGCACGCCGATGTTGATCAGGACGTACTGCAGGGTGACGCGCAGCGAGTTCCAGAACACGTCGTCGGACAGCAGCCGACGGTAGTTGTCGAGCCCGGTGAACTCGGGCGCGGTGAGCAGGTCGTAGTCGGTGAGGCTGAGATAGAGGCCGCGGACGGCGGGCCAGACATAGAACGTGACGAACCCGACCAACGCCGGCGCCAGAAACACCGCCGCGGCCAGCCCCTCCCGCCGTCTCCGCCCCGGCCCCGAGACACATCCGACGCTGCCGACGAAC
>NZ_SMKI01000679.1 GCF_004348415.1 Streptomyces hainanensis | reverse complement strand
GCGGCCCGCCGGCAGCTGGCGCCGGGTGGGCGGGTGCTGATCGGGGACGGGTTCTGGGAGCGCGAGCCGTCCGCCGAGGCCGTCGAGATCTTCGGTGAGCTCCCCGACCTGCCGACCCTCGTGGACGGCGTGATCGCCGACGGCTGGACGCCCGTGCACGGGCATGTCAGCTCCCGCCGCGAGCTCGACGCCTACGAGTGGGCCTGGACCGGCACGGTCGCCTCGTGGGCCCTCGACCACCCGGAGGACCCGGACAGCGCACAGGCGTTGGAGACGGCCACCGCCCACCGGGCCGGCTGGCTGCGCGGCTACCGGGACGCGTTCGGCTTCGTCAGCCTGGTGCTGCGCCCGACGTCCGGCTGAGCCGGGGCCCTGGCAGGATGGCCGCATGGCCTCCCCGCCCCCGTTCGACGTGGACGAGTTCCTGCGCCGGCCGCTCACCGCGCGGATCGCGACCAGCGGGCCGACGGTGCGGCCGGTGTGGTTCCTGTGGGAGGACGGGGCGTTCTGGATCCTGACCGGGCCGTGGGCCCGGCTCACCGCGCGGGTGGCGGAGGATCCCGCGGTCGCGCTGGTGGTGGACGAGTGCGACCTGGCGACCGGCCTGGTGCGGCAGGTGATCGCGCGGGGCCGGGCCGAGTTGCTGCCGTTCGACGTGGCGCGCGGGCGGCGCAAGCTGGTGCGCTACCTGGGCCTCGACGAGTCGGTCTGGGACGAGCGGTTCGTCCGCTACCTGCACGACGACCCGGCCGCGCGGGGCACCCGGTGGCTGCGGCTGCGCCCGGCCTCGCTGGTGGCGAAGGACCTCGGCTACGCCGTCGGCCGCGCGGCGGAACGCGACGAGGGAAACCAACGGTAAAGCGCGGGCCCGCATTCGGAAACGGGCCGCGCCGAGCAATGGCCATTGCCCGGGACCCGGAAGGATGAATCGCCGCCGTCCTCGGAGCCGTTCCGCCGACGGGAACTCCTCGGCGCCGCGCCCCCGGCACGCCCGTCATCAGCGCGAACGAGGAGCGGAATTGTTCACCTCGGCGCGAATTCCCCGCGCAATCGGAACCCGTCGCACAGCAGTCCACACTTGAGGCGTCTCGCGGAACTGCGCAAGCCTTGTCGGGCACAGCCATCGACAGGGGGGAAACCGGCTCATGCCGAAGCTCAGTGACGCCTTCGCGAGATCCGTCGTCACACCGTTGCGCGGCCTGGCCTTCAGGTCGGCCGCCGCGATCACTCCGGTGATCGTCGCCGAGCGTGACAACATCCGCTATTACCTCAACACCCACGACCGCGAGATCTGCCGAAAGATCTTCACGACCGGGAGTTTCGAGAGAACCGCCATGGACGCCGCCTTCCGCGCGATGTCGCAACTCAACGGGGAGAAGTTCGACCTGGCGGGAAAGACCTTCCTGGATCTCGGGGCGAACATCGGAAGCGCCACCCTGCTGGCGCTGCTGCGGTACGACGCGAGGACCGCGTTGGCCGTGGAGCCGGACCCGGAGAACTTCGTGCTGCTCCAGAACAACCTGCTCGCCAACGGGATCCAGGAGCGGGTGACGGCCGTGCGCCGCGCCCTCTCCGACCGTCCTGGCGAGGTGCTCCTGGCGCTCTCCGAGAAGAACCGGGGAAACAACATCCTCACCCGGGACCCGCACGGCCTGCCCGCGGAGTGGGCACGCACCATCGCCGTCCAGGCGGTCAGGCTGGACGACCTGTTGGCCGCCGAGGGCGTCGAGCCCGGGGACATCGGGATGTGCTGGATCGACGTCGAGGGCTACGAGGCGCATCTGCTGCGCGGCGCCGGCTCCCTCCTCGCGGCGGAGGTGCCCACGGTCGCCGAGTTCTGGCCGTACGGCCTCGAACTCTCCGGCGGCTACGACGAGTTGTGCGCCGCCGTGCGCGCCCACTACACCGCGTTCGTCGATCTGCGGCGGCCGTTCGACGAGGCCGGGGCGCCGATCACGCGGCCCGCCGGCTCGCTCGGCGATCTGCGGGCGGTCTACCAGGGCCGCGAGTGCACCGAACTCCTGCTGGTTCCCTAGCCGGAGCGGCCACGTGAAGTCCTCGACCGCCGTGCTCGCCGTCGCGCTGTGCACGGCGTGCTCCGGCATCGTCACCCTCATCGTGGCCGGTCTCACCCTGCCGCCGACGGTCATCGCCTTCTGGCGGGTGGCGATCGCGGCGGCGACGCTCGCGGTGCTGCTCCCGCTCTCCGGGCGCCGCCGGCTGCTGCGGTATCCGGGGCGGGTGATCCTGGTGCCCGGGGTGCTGCTCGCCGTCCAGTGGGGGCTGAGCTTCGCCGCGCTGCAGCACACCTCGATCATCAGCGCGGTGCTGATGACCTCGACGGCGCCGGTGATGATCGCCGTCCTGGCGCCGCTGCTGCTGCGCGAGCGGCCGGGCCCGCTCTCGCTGACGGCGCTCCCGCTGGCGGTCGCCGCCACCGCGCTCATCGTCACCCGCGGCGAGCAGGGTGGCGAGCTGCGCCCCGTCGGGCTGGCGTTGGGCGCGGGTTCCGCCCTCGCCTACGCCCTGCTGGTCATCTACCTGAAGCGCTACACCGACGACGTCGACCCGACCACGCTGGTCTTCTACGAAACGTTCGTGGCCGCCCTGGTGTTGAGCCCGACGTACCTGCTCGCCAGGCCCGTCGTGACCCAGAGCGAGCTGGCCAGGCTCGCGCTGCTCGGCGTCGTGCTCACCGCCTGCCTGGGCATCGCCTACCAGAGCGCGATGCGCCGGGTGACGGCCCTGGAGGTCGGCGTGCTCTCCTACGTGGAGCCGGGCGCCACCGCCCTGTTGGCGGTGACGCTGAGGGGTGAGCCGCTGACCCCGGAGATCGTCGTCGGCGGCGCGGTGATCTTCTTCGCCGGCGGCCTGGTCACGCTCGGCAACCTGCGGGGCGGGGAGCTGGGGAGCCC
>NZ_SMKI01000678.1 GCF_004348415.1 Streptomyces hainanensis | reverse complement strand
GCCCGGGGCCGCCCCCTCGGCGGGGCAGCAGCAGCCTCCTCCCCAGGGCGGCCAGCAGGGCACCCAGGGCGTGCGGGTGCCGCGCACCGGGGCCCGCACGGTGCCGCGCATCCGCAAGGCCCGGCTGCGGGTCGCCAAGGCCGACCCCTGGTCGGTGATGAAGGTCAGCTTCCTGCTCTCCATCGCCCTGGGCATCTGCACGGTGATCGCCGTCGCCATGCTGTGGATGGTGATGGACTCGATGGGGGTCTTCACCACCATCGGTGAGACGATCACCGAGGCCACGGCGGCCGAGGGCGAGAGCGGCTTCGATCTGGTCGGCTTCCTGTCGCTGTCCCGGGTGATGCTGTTCACGTCGATCATCGCGCTGATCGACGTGGTCCTCGCCACCGCGCTCGCCACCCTCGGCGCCTTCCTCTACAACCTCTCCGCCGGCTTCGTCGGCGGCGTGGAAGTGACGCTGGCGGAGGACGAGTAGGAAGCCGGGGAGCCGGCAATGGATTTTGGGCGCGGGCCCCACATGCGCTAGCCTCTCTTCTGCGCGGGGGGTCCTGCGCAGGGGGCTATAGCTCAGATGGTTAGAGCGCATCCCTGATAAGGATGAGGCCACAGGTTCAAGTCCTGTTAGCCCCACAGGCGACCACGGCCCCGGTCATATTCGACCGGGGCCGTTCGGCGTCTTCCTCTGTTTTCCCGAGATCTCGGCGGCTGGCGCGTGTGAGGACACGATTGGGTATCATCGGGCGCCAGATGGTCCGATCACGTTTGAAGAAGGACGAGGTAGCCCGGTGAAGAAGCTCCTCCTGGTCGCACTGGCCGCCATCGGCGGCCTTCTTGTCTACCGTCAGATCCAGGCGGACAAGGCCGAGCAGGACCTGTGGACGGAGGCGACCGACTCCGTGCCGTCCGGTTCCACGGGTGCCTGAATCCCTTCCCCTGTCGCCGCCGGCGTCGCCGTGGTCGCGCTCTCGGGCGGCGACGACGATCCCGACCCGGGTCCCGGCCCGACCGCCGGCCCGACCGTGACGGACGAGCCCACCGACGACCCGACCCAGGACCCGACGCAGGAGCCCACCCAGGACCCCACCGACGAGCCGGTCGGCGGCAACGTCCCCGCCGGCCTCGTCGGCGCCTGGGAGGGCGAGAGCCTCGGCGGCGAGAACAGCATCTTCGTCCGGATGGAGATAGCCGAGGGCACCCAGGGAGACACGGTCGTCACCCAGTACACCGTGCTGCCGGAGGGCCTGTGCGTCGAACAGGCCTCGCTGGCCTCGGTCAGCGGCGACACGATCTCCCTCACCCCCGAGGGCATCACCAGCGAGGCCCCCGACGGCATCAACTGCCCGCCCTACTCGGACCAGACCGCGCTGCTCCAGCCGGACGGCACCGTGCGGTGGCAGACCTCCGACGGCGGCGGACTCCTGATGTCCAGGTCGACGACGAACCCCGGCAGGGACGGCATGCCGTACGCCATCTTCAGCGGCGTCTACAACGACGACGACCTCTCCGTTGAGTTCGAGGACGTCGTCTCGGCGGGTGAGCTGGCGGCGACCTTCACCGAACCGGACGGCGACTGCGTCTGGGAGTCCGCGCTCGTGAGGGGCGGCACGAGCGGCGGAAACGTGCTGCTCGGGCCCGGCGCCGTCACCCAGGGCGACTGCGACCCGCTCCCCTCCTACGACTTGAGCTTCACCGCGAGCGACTCGGCCTTCGGAGACGACGCGCCGACCGTCGCGTTCACGCCGTACGGCGACGACGAGCCGGAGTTCACGCTGGACCGGGAGTGACGCCGGCGGCCCCTCGGTCAAGAAACCGCATCAAACCCAACCGTGAGGGCATTCCGGGAACCGATTACGGTTCGGCCTCTGTCCTCCACTGTGTCTACGGGCCGCCGTATCCTCATGAGGCCTTACAGAGCGAAGAGGAGTAGTTCAGCATGAAGCCGCTCGGGCCGACAGATCCTCAACGGGTTGGCCAGTACCGACTACTGGGGAAACTGGGCGCCGGCGGGATGGGCAGCGTGTACCTGGCGCGCTCGGACCGTGGGCGCACGGTCGCCGTCAAACTGGTCCAGCCGGAGCTGGCCGCGCAGCCGGAGTTCCGGCAGCGCTTCCAGCAGGAAGTGGAGGCGGCCCGTCGGGTCGGCGGCGACTGGACGGCGCCCGTGCTGGACGCCGACACGCTCGCCGACACCCCCTGGGTGGCCACCGGCTACGTCGCCGGACCCTCCCTGCACGACGTCGTCGCCAACTCCTACGGCCCGCTGCCGGAACGCACCCTCTTCATCCTGGCCAACGGCCTGGTGAAGGCGCTGCGCGACATCCACGGCGCCGGCCTGGTGCACCGCGACCTGAAGCCGTCCAACGTGATGATCACCATCGACGGCCCGCGCGTCATCGACTTCGGCATCGCCCGCGCCCTGGAGAGCGGCGAGGGCCTCACCCGCACCGGCGCCGCGGTCGGTTCGCCCGGCTTCATGTCCCCCGAGCAGTGCCGCGGCGAGACGCTGACCGCGGCCAGCGACATCTTCTGCCTCGGCTCGGTGCTCACCTTCGCGGCCACCGGCCGCACCCCCTTCGGCGACGCCAACAGCGCCATGACCGCGCTGATGCTGGCCATCGTCCAGGGGCAGCAGGACCTGTCGGCCGTGCCGGAGGGCATCCGCCCGCTGATCGAGAGCTGCCTGGCGCAGGACCCGACGCAGCGGCCCACCCTCGACCAGCTCCACCAGTTCACCGACATACCGGACGACGGTGACGAGCCCTGGCTGCCGGGCGCGCTGGTCGCGAAGCTCGGCCGGCACGCCGTCGAACTCCTCGACTCCGAGGACCCGATGCAGGCGCCGCCGCTGCCCACCAACCAGCCGCCGCCCGCGATGCCCGCCGGGCCGCCGGTCACCCCGCTGCCGCCGGGTGCCCACCCGACGCCCACCACGTT
>NZ_SMKI01000677.1 GCF_004348415.1 Streptomyces hainanensis | reverse complement strand
ATAAGAGACATCCTGGAGGTCGCTCCACCATGTCCACCGTGCCCTCCGCACCCACCGTGCAGATGACCGCCCGCGCACTCCTCCTGGACATGGACGGCACCCTGGTGGACTCGGAAGCCGCGGTGGAGCGGGTCTGGCGCGGCTGGGCGGCAGAGATGGGCATCGACCCCGAACTGGTGCTCGCCATCAGCCCGGGCCGTCAGGCGCACGCCACCATGGCCGACCTGCTGCCGGACCGCCCGGTCGAACTCAACCTCGCGGACGGCCGCCGCCTGCTCGCCCAGGAAGCCGCCGACCTCGCCGACATCGTGCCCATCCCCGGCGCGGCCGAGTTCCTGGCGGCCGTCGAGGCCCTCACCGTCCCCCACGCGCTCGTGACCTCGGCCGACATCGCGCTCGCCACCGCCCGCATGGGTGCGGCCGGCCTGCGGATGCCGGACATCAGGATCACCGCGGAGTCGGTCAGCGCCAGCAAGCCGGACCCGGAGGGCTTCCTCAAGGGCGCGGCCGAACTCGGCATCGCGCCGGCCGACTGCGTGGTCTTCGAGGACTCCCCCGCCGGCATCGCGGCGGCCCGCGCCGCGGGCATGCGGGTCGTCGGCATCGGCCGCCTCGCGGCCCCGCACGGCCCGACGGCCCACGTCGACACGCTACGGGCGGTGACGGTGGCGGCCGGGCCGGACCGGACGATCACTCTGACCGTCGGGGCCTGAGGGTTCTCCCCCACCGGGTTTTCCCCACCGAGTCCCGGGAAGCCGAACGGCCCTGCCAGTCTGAGGAGATGATGACGAAGCAGGTCGCGTGAGCGGCGACGAGAGGTCCCGCCTCGGTGAGTTCAGCGCCCGGCTGGCGAGCGACGACATCGACGTGGTCCTGGACGCTCTGGACGACTACCAGTCGGCGCAGGCGGACACCAGGTGGGGCGTGGACAACCCGTACTGGCCGCTGGACAACGAGGTGCGCTTCGCCGCCCGAGACCTCCTCGGGCGCCCCCTGTCCGACCGCGGCCACGAGAGAGCCCTCACCATGATGTGGCATCTCGCCGAGGAGGAGGACGCGAACCTGATCGCCGACGTCCTCGAAGCCGCACCGGCCGCGGGATTACGGGAGACGGCGCTGCTCGCGGCCGGCACCGCCCTCGCGGAGGGCGAGGAGCCGAACCGGCGGCTGCTGGCGCTGGTCGCCGCCATGGTGCTGGACGAGGGCCTCGGTGTGCGGGATCGCAGGAACGCCATGTACGCCCTGTCCGACCTCGATCTTCCGGAGGTCGAGGACCTCCTCGTCCGGCTCAGTGAGTCGCCGGAACTGAAACTCCAGGTGTTCGCGGCGGGTTGCCTGGCGACGCCCCTGCGGCTCCGCGTCCACCGCGACCTCGTCGACCGGCTGGCGAAGTCCTGGCCGGAGGACGCGGGTGGGGAGGCGCCGTACGTTCGGCAGGCGCTCGAGGGCTTCCACAGCATCCACTGGAAGGACGTGGGTCTGCACGATCCGGAGCTCCGGAAGGCTCACGAGGAACTGAGGTTCCCGCTCAGCGACGAGGAGTGCCTGCGAGCGTTCGCCACCCTGCTCCGCAGCGAGGACCCGGTCGCCGTGGGCATCGCGCTCGACCATTACGAGTCCTCCGACGGGCTGCGTCGGGTCCTGGAGGACGAGGAACGTGCCGACGCCTGCCTGCCCGAGGTGCTGGACCGCGCTCGTGAGGTACTCAGGCGGCCGATGTCTCCCGCCGAGGTGAGCGCCCTGAACATGATCGGGGCACGGCACGCCGAGCCGGGCGACGCCGACCTCCTGCTCGACGTTCTCGCCCGCACGGACTCGGACCGGGTGCGCCACGAGGCCATCTGGATGGCCCGCGGCCTGCTCGACGAGGCCGGGTCGAGAGACGAACGGCTCGTCGCGGCCCTCGGCGGCCTGATCCTCGACCCGTCGTCCTTCGGCACGAAGGAAACCGCGATCCGTATCCTCGCCGACTGCCTCGGCGCCGACGCGGACGGCGTCCTCCTCGGGGCGCTGCGCGAGGGTGAGCCCAAGGTGCAGGCCACGGCGGCCTATTACCTGCTCCGCACGGGAGGTCTTGACCGGCACCGCGCCCTCTTGGAGGAGGTCGCCGACAGCTGGGCCGAATGGCCTCCCCACCGCCCCTGGGGCCAGAACCCCGCCGAGCGGATCCTCGGCACGCCGCACAGCGTCCACTGGGAGGGGCACCGGCTGGCGGACCCCGACCTGCGTCGCGCCCATCGGAGACTGCGGGCTCCAACGGTGGACGACTCGTACCACCTGGCGCTTCGCACACTGCTCGACAGCGACGACCAGGCGGCCGTGGGCGTCGCCCTCGACCACTGGTGGTACCCGGGCGGCGTCGTGGAGCGGGGCGGCGAGGCGGCACGTGAACCGGAGCGCGCACTCGTCCTGGAGCGGGTCCGGGAGGCGCTGCGGCAGCCTCCCGCACCGGCCGAGCTCAGCCGTCGGTACGGGGCCGCGGCCAAGCACCTGACCGCGCTGGCGGCGCTGGACGTCGTGGCGGCGGAGGAGCCCGCTTTGTTGGCCGAGGTCGTGGGGGCCGCCACGGACGATCATGTTCGCGGGCGGGCTCTCGACGCGGTGGCAGCGGTGTTCGGGGACGCGGAGGAGGCCGACCCACGGCTCGTCGAGGCGCTCGGGAACCTCGCCTGTGACGAGAACCCGCCCTTGAACGACCGCCTCAGGGCGCTGGCACTGCTGGACGAGTCCCCGGGGACCAACGCGGTGGTCGCGCTCACCCGGGCGACGCGCTGTCCCGAGGTTGAGGTTCAGGCCGTGGCGGCATGGGGGCTGATGTGGGAAGAGACCTTCGAGGACCATCGCGCCATGCTTGAGGAGCTGAGCGCGAGCTGGCCCGTCGAGGATCCCCCGTGGGAGGTCACGCGGGTGCGGGACGCGCTCGACGCCGCCGAGGAGTGAGCCGCGCGGGGTTATCCCCACC
>NZ_SMKI01000676.1 GCF_004348415.1 Streptomyces hainanensis | reverse complement strand
CGGCCCCCTCTGACGCGCCGCCCGGCGGGGATGGTGGTGTGGCCTCCGCGTTCGCCGTCATGGCCGGACCGGGCCCGACGTGTGCACGGTCACGTTCTTGTCCCCGGCGACCTGGTCACCGTGGACCACGCCGGCGCTGAGACTGACGCGCGCCGGCGCGGCGGTCGGGGCGCCGCTCGGCGCGGCGGCCCGTTCGGGTGGCTCCGCCGCCCCGGTCTCTTCGAGTCCGGGCGGGGCGGCGTACCCCGGCACGGTCACCCACCCGGTGATGGTCTCGCCGTGCTTGGTGGCGAAGCGGATCGGCAGGTACGCCGCCGGATCGATCGCGCGGTGCCCGTGGCGGATCACCGAGCGGTGGATCTCGTCGGAGACGACGAAGACCATGCGGGCCCTGGTCGCCGCCGTCAGCACCGCCCGCGGCGGCCCGGCGTCCACCAACCGGCAGGCGGTGTTGACCGCGTCACCCACCCAGCCCCGGGCATCCGGCGCGGCCAGTCCCTGGTGCAGCGCCAGCCGGAACCGCATGGCGTGGTCCTGGTTGAACACCGCGGCCTTGCCGACCAGTTCGTCGTCCAGGGCCCGAACGAAGCTGCCCGCCAACGTGACCGGCGAGACCGAGGCGGGCGCGATCATGAGCACGCCGTCGCCCCGGTCCTCCATCGCGATCTCGTCGACGGACAGTCCTGACCGGACCAGGGCCTCCCGTAACACCTCGTACATCGCCGCCCGCAGCGACTCCTGAATCGGGTCGGTGCGCTTGCTGAAGCCCTCGATGTCCAGCACCAGGATCCAGCACTGCCTGAACTCGACCCCCATTGACCGTCCTCCCACATCCCCGACGGGCCGCTGAGGCTAGCAGGCTACGACGACAGCCAGCCTGGGCGTCTACGCCAAGTGACGCACAGGCCCGGGACCCGAATCCCGGTCGCCGTGGGCGACATGGTGGGGGTGCCTCGGGCGGCCGGATTCGCGACGTGTGGGCCGTTCCCCCGGGTTCACGTCCCGTCGTCGAACGTGGCGGCCTTCCTGCCGCGCCGGTGGCCACTCGCCCGGATCAGTCACGTCGAACCTCGCTCACGGCCGCCGGCGGGCCCGCCCCCGAAGGGCCCGGCACCTCAACGTCGGCACCGCCTGCCTCGCCGCGCACCCCAAGCGGCTCCCCGAAGCGCTCAGCGGCTGGCCGACATCCGGTTCGCCATGGTGTGTTCGAGGAGGGTGATCAGGGCGAGCTTGCTGGAGTCGCGGGAGCGGGCGTCGCACATCACCACCGGCACCCGCGGGTCGAGGTCGAGGGCGTGGCGTACCTCGTCGGCGTCGTAGTCGCAGGTGCCGTGGAAGCGGTTGACGGCGACGACGAACGACGTGCCGCGGTGCTCGAAGTAGTCGACGGCGGGGAAGCAGTCCTCGAGTCGCCGGGTGTCGGCCAGCACGATGGCCCCGAGGGCGCCGAGCGCCAACTCGTCCCACATGAACCAGAAGCGGTCCTGCCCCGGGGTGCCGAAGAGATACAGCACCAGGTCCCGGCTGATCGTGATGCGGCCGAAGTCCATGGCCACGGTCGTCGTGGTCTTGCCCTCCACGCCGCTGAGGTCGTCCACGCCCTCGCTCGTCCGGGTGATCACCTCCTCGGTGCGCAGCGGGGAGATCTCGCTGACGGAACCAACCATGGTGGTCTTCCCGGCGCCGAACCCGCCGGCGATCAGGATCTTGACCGCCGTCGGGAGGCCGCCGGAGCCGGGATGCCGCTCAAAGCCTGCGAATGCCATCGAGTACCGCCTGAAGAAGCTGGATGTCCGGGGCCTCGGCCAGCGCGATCGGCGCGCGGGTCTGGATGGCCCCCGTATCGAGTAGGTCTCCGAGCAGGACCTTGGTCACTGTCACGGTCATGTCCAGCCGAGCGGAGATCTCGGCGACGGAGAGCGGGCTGCCCGCGCACATGCGCAGGATCGCGACGTGCTCCGGTTCGAGACCCGGGCGGGCCGGGTCGGGGTTCGTGGCGACGATCAGGGTGATCAGGTTGAACTCGTCCCGGCTGGGCCGGGTCCGGCCGCCGGTTCGCGCGAACGAGCGCACGATGGGGCCCGCCTCCACGTCCCACCATGATTCCTCCGGTTCGGACATGGGCCCGCACCTCAGGAGGACGACGGCGAGACCGCGGCCGCGTGGCGTGGCGCCGCGGCGAGGTATTCACCGACACGCTTGACGATCAGGTTCATCTCGTAGGCGACGAGGCCGACGTCGATGTCCGCCTCCCCCAGGATGGCGAGGCAGGCGCCCTGCCCCGCCCCCGTCACGAACAGGAAGAGGCCCTCCAGTTCGACGATCGTCTGCCGCACGGGACCGCCGGCGAAGCGGAGCCCGAAGCCCTTGGCCAGGCTCTGGAAGCCGGAGGCCACGGCCGAGATGTGTTCGGCGTCCTCACGACCGAGGGCGTGCGAGTGGGCGATCACCAGTCCGTCGGCCGACAACACGAGGGCGTGCCGCGTTCTGGGGACGCGCCGCACGAGGTCGTCCAGCATCCAGTTGAGGTCCGTGACCTGTTTCGGCATCTGCGTCATCGCGGGTCCCACTGCCCTTCTCGGCTCGGCCAGTCACCGGCCACGTCGTCTTGTCCGCCGTCCTGTTCCCGCTCCGCGGCGGCGCGCCCGCGCTGCGACTGGCGCTGGTACGTCGACATCAGTCGGCGTGCCTCCTCGGCCGTGCGCTCGCCGGGCGCCGCCTCGGGCGCCGCCGGGGTCACGGGGTGCAGCAGCTCCGGTTGCATGCTCGCCTGGCGGATCCGGCGCGGCAGCTGCTTCGGCGCCCGCTTCGGCCGTTCCGAACGTGCCGGGTCCGGGGGATCGTTGCGTATCGGCTCGACGTTGTCGGGCATGCGCGGCTCCTCCCAGCGGGGCGGCGTCCCCGCCGACTCGGGGCGCGGCGACGTCGTGCCCGGGTACGGCGGCGGCGGGGCCGGGACCGGGGCC
>NZ_SMKI01000675.1 GCF_004348415.1 Streptomyces hainanensis | reverse complement strand
GGCGGGGAAACCCCCGGCAACCCCGCGCGGCCCGCGCCAGGCGCGGCCGCCGCGTCCCGACTCGGCGGTCAGTGAGGGCCGAGCGGTGCGGCGCCCTCGCGCGCCGCCAAGGCGGCGAGCAGCTCGCCGTGTTCGGCCAGTCGGCCCGGCATGTCGGGGAGGCGGATGTCCAGCTCCGCCGGAGCTCCGCACGCGGCGATCTCGTCCCAGGTGACCGGCGCCGACACCGTCGGCGCCGGACGGGCGCGCAGGGTGTACGGGGTGGCCGTGGTCTTGCGGGCCGCGTTCTGGCTGTGGTCGATGAAGACGCGGCCCGGCCGCAGGCGGCGGGCCATGGCCGCGATCGCCAGGCCCGGCAGGGCCTTCGCCGCCTCCGTGGCCAGCAGCCGCGCGTAGTCGGAGGCGTCGGCCGACGCCGTCGGGAGCAGCGGGCACAGCAGGTGCAGACCCTTGGATCCCGAGGTCTTCGCGTAGGCGGTCAGCCCGTCGTCCGCCAGTCGGTCCCGCAGCCACAGCGCGACCCGGCAGCAGTCGACGACGGTGGCCGGTTCGCCGGGGTCGAGGTCGAGGACCAGACGGTCGGCGCGGCCCGGATCGGTGGCGAGCCACTGCGGGGTGTGCAGTTCCACGACCAGGTTGGCCACCCACACCAGGCTGGCCAGGTCCTGCACCAGCACCTGCCGCATCGTCGCGCCGCCGGAGCGCGGGACGTCGCGGGTGGTCACCCACTCCGGGGTGCCGGGCGGGACGTGCTTGGTGAAGAACCGTTCGCCGTCCGGGCCGTCCGGGTAGCGCAGCAGGCTCAGGGGGCGGTCCCGCAGGTGGGGGAGGAGTACGTCGCCGTGGGTGGCGTAGTAGTGCAGCACCTCGCCCTTGGTGGTGCCGTCCGGGTAGATGGGCTTGTCCAGGTTGGACAGCGAGACCCGGTGGCCCTCCACGGTGACCACCTGCGGCGTCATGCCGAGAGTGCCCTGATCAGCTCCTCGCGGTTCATCGAGGAGCGGCCGGGGATGGTGGCCCTGGAGGCCCGTTCGTACAGCTCGGACTTGCTCAGGCCGTCCAGCTCGTTCCGCCGTTTCGCAGCGCCGCCGGCGCGCTTGCCGCCGGCACGGCCGCGCTTCGCGCCGCCCTCGCCGCCGCGCTCCCCGCGGCGGCCCTGGGCGCTGTCGACGCTCGCCTGGAGCGCGTCCATCAGGTCGATGACGTTGGTGGAGCGCGGTGGTGGCGCGCCCTTCTCGATCGTCGCGCCGGTGCGCTTGGCCTCGACCAGTTCGAGCACCCGTTCCTGGTAGGTGTCGTGGAACTCCTCCGGGTGCCACTCCATGCTCAGCGCCTCCACCAACTGGACGGCGGTGCGCAGTTCCTTGGTGGAGATGTCCACCCGCTCCGGCAGGTCGCCGATCTCGCGGCGCGGGTCGCGCACCTCGTCCGCCCAGTGGAGCGTGTGCAGCGTGAGGACCTCCTCCTCGGCGCGGACGGCGACCAGGTACTCCCGGTTCCGCATCACGAAGGTGGCGATGCCGACCTTGTGGGACTCGACCAGCGCGTCGAGCAGCAGCGAGTAGACCTTGGCGTACTCGGGCCCCTTGGGGGCCAGGTAGTAGCTCCGGTCGAAGTAGATCGGGTCGAGTTCGTCGAGGCCGACGAAGCCGGAGATCTCCAGGCCCTTGGAGCGGCCGGGCGCGATCTCGTCCAGCTCGTTCGGCTCGACCACGACGTATTCGTCGCCCATCTCGAAGCCCTTGACGACCTCCTCCATCGGCACCTCGTCGCCGGTGCGCTCGTTCACCCGCTTGTTGCGGACCCGGTCTGCGGTGCCGCGCTGGATCTGGTTGAAGCGGATGGTGTGGCTCCGGGTCGCGGTGAAGAGCTGCACCGGCATGGCGACCAGGCCGAAGGACAGCGCGCCGCTCCAGATCGCCCTCGCCATGCCGGAACACCTCCTCGCACCGCTCTCCCACCCATGGCACCCCGGGCGGGAGGAGTCCGCATCCGGAGCCGCGGGCTCAGTAGCGGTAGAAGCCGGCGCCCGTCTTCCGGCCGAGCTGGCCGGCCGAGACCATGCGCAGCAGCAGCGGCGGCGGGGCGTACAGCGGCTCTTTGTGTTCCGCGTACATCGACTCGGAGATGGAGACCACCGTGTCGAGCCCGATCAGGTCGGCCAGCTTCAGCGGACCCTGCGGGTGGGCGCAGCCCAGCTCCATGCCGCGGTCGATGTCGTCCCGGGTCGCCGCGCCGGACTCGAACATCCGGACGGCGGACAGCAGGTACGGGATCAGCAGCGCGTTCACCACGAAACCCGAGCGGTCCTGGGCCCGGATCACGTGCTTGTCGAGGACCTCGGTGACCAGCGCCTCGGCGCGCCTGACCGTCTCGTCGGCGGTGGTCAGCGCGGGGATCAGCTCGACGAGCCGCTGCACCTGGGCCGGGTTGAAGAAGTGGACGCCGAGGACCTGGGCGGGGCGCGAGGTGGCCACCGCCAGGTTGACCAACGGGATGGCGGAGGTGTTGGAGGCGAGGATGGCGTCCGGTCGGGTGACGACCTGGTCGAGGACCTGGAAGATCTCCGTCTTGACCGGCTCGCTCTCGACCACCGCCTCGATCACCAGGTCGCGCTCCGCGAACTCGCCCAGATCGGTGGTGAACGTCAGCCGGTCGAGCGCCGCGTCCCGGTCCGCCGCCGAGACCTTGCCGCGTTCCACGGCGCGGTCGAGCGAGCCGACCAGCCGGGTGCGGCCCAGCTCCAGCGCCTCGCCGGTGGTCTCGGCGACCATCACGTCGAGGCCGGCCCGGGCGCACACCTCCGCGATCCCGGCCCCCATCTGGCCACAGCCCACCACTCCGACGCGCTCGATGTCGCTCATCGACCAGCCCTTCCGCTCCGCCGCGTGCCCCGCACGTGATCGTCGTCGTAGGGAGGAGACGTTACCCCCGAGGGAGCGGGGGAGGGCCGGCCGGGGCCGGCCCTCCCCGGCGG
>NZ_SMKI01000674.1 GCF_004348415.1 Streptomyces hainanensis | reverse complement strand
GGGCGGCGGTGTCGGCCGCGTCGGCGATTCCGGGGGTGGCGGCCATCGAGGCCGCCGCGGCCGCGGTGCCGACCAGCATGGTCCGGCGCGTGGTGTGGGTTCTCATGGAGCCGGAGTCTGCTGCCCGGTGGCTGCCCGCGCCCGGGGCATGTCCGGCATCCTGCGGATCGTGTCCCCGGTGATGCCGTAGTGGTCGAGAAACGCCTGCCGCAGCGTGGTGGCGGAGCGGAACCCGACGCGGCGCGCGATGGCTTCGAGCGGCAGCTGGCTGGAGCGCACCAGGTGCGCGGCCGCCTCCGTGCGCGCGGCGCGCACGGCGCGCGCCGGGGTGGTGCGGAGGTGTTCGGCGAAGAGGCGGGCGAGGTGCCGGGTGCTGACGCCGGACCTGGCCGCCAACGCGGCCGGCGACAGGTCGCCGGCCAGGTGCGCCGCGATGTGCCCGGCGAGGTCCCGGACGAGGCGGTCCCCTGGCGGCGGCGCGGCGAGGAACATGCTGATCTGCGCCTGGTCGGCGGGTCGGTGCAGATAGGTGACCAGTTCGCGGGCGACATGGCGGGCGAGGGTGGGGCCGTGGTCGTCCTCGATCAGGGCCAGCGTCAGGTCGAGCGCGCTGGTGACGCCGCCCGAGGTGTAGAGGTCGCCGTCCCGGACGTAGAGCGGCGTCGGGTCGACGGCCACCTCGGGGTGCCGGGCGGCGAGCGCGTCGGCGTAACGCCAGTGCGTGGTGACCCGCCGACCGTGCACCAGCCCGGCGGCCGCCAGCAGGAACGTGCCGGTGCAGACGGCGGCGACCCGGCGGCTCAGCTCCGCGAGCCGGCGGAGCTGCGCGATCAGCGCGGGGTTCCCGGTGGCGGCCTCGTGCCCGAAGCCGCCGACCACCAGCAACGTGTCGAGCGCCCCCCGCACCTCGGCCAGCCGCCGGGCGTTCCCCAGCCCGATCCCCACCGAACTCCGCACCGGCCCGCCGCCGACCGTCCCCAACTCGACGACGTACGGCGGCGCCGCCCCGTGGTGGTTGGCGATGTCCAGAGCCCCGCTGGGCGAGGCGACATCGAGGATCTGCGCGTCGTCGTACGCGACGATCACCACCCGACGCGGCTCAACCATGCGGCGAATACCATCACGGCCCGGTCCGGGGCGCGACGCCCGGTCCCGTCGCCCGGACCGGGCCTAGCCGCCGGGCTGGCCGGAGACCAGGCTGGACAGGAAGCGCCACAGCCGGGATCGGCCGCGGGGCTCCGAGGCCGAGGTCGGGGCCGGGGCCGGTGCGGCGTCGGCTCCGGCCGGCGCCGAGGCCTCGGGGAACGGTGGCCACGCCGAGGTGCCGGCCAGGGTGCGGAAGCGGACGGGGAGCGACTTCACGCCGCGCGCGTAGGGCGAGAGCCGCCACGGGATCTGGTCGGCGGGCAGCGTCAGTTCGAGTTCGCAGCGGTCGAGCAGCCGGCTCACCGCCGTGGTGGCCACCATCTCCGCCAACTCCTGGGCGGGACACTGGTGTACGCCCGCACCCCAGGCCAGGTGGGCCCGCGAGCTCTTGAGCGAGTCGTCGCGGAGCGCCGCCGCGAAGAGCGGATCCCCGTGCGCGGCCGCCACCGACGGCATCACCGGATCGCCCGCCGCGATCCGCCGGTCGCCGAGCACGACGTCCGAGACCGGATAGCGCAGCGGCAGGTTGGCCCACGGCGGCGAGGCCATGTGCACCCGGTTGACCAACTCGCCGTAGGCGCCGTTCTCCAGGCTCTGCCACGCCTGGTCGCTGCCGGTCAGCACCTCCAGCACGGTGTTGGTGATCGTCTGGCCGATGTAGTCCGAGTAGACGATGATCGCGTACAGCTCGATCGCGATCTGCTCGGGCGCCAACTCCGGTGCGGCGGCGATGAGATGGCTGGTCAGGTCGTCGCCCGGGTGCTCCCGCTTGTGGCGGGCGAGGTCGGTCGCGGCGGCGATCAGCCGCTTGATGGCCGCGCCCGCGTCCGGCGCGGAGTCGGCCATCCGCCAGGCGTCCATCACGATGTCGTCGCCCTGCTCGACGGGGAAGCCGAACAGCCGGTTGAGCATCATCAGCGGCAGCGGACGGGTGAACTGCGTGGAGAGGTCGACGTGTCCGGTGGAGCGGCCGTTGGTGAACACGGCGATCAGCTCGTCCGCGTACCGCTCCACGGTGAGCCGCAGCTCCACCCCCTGCGGCCGGCCCGGGTCCTGGAAGGGCCGCAGCGCCGCCTCCACCGCCGCACGGGTGGCCCGGCGCCGCTCGTCGTCCTGGTGCAGCAGGTGGTCGACGCGGTAGCCGGCCAACATCGGCCAGTCGTCCGGGACCCGGCCCTCCTGGAGGGCGCGCCAGTGGGCCGCGTCCGCCTTCCACACGGACTCGTCCCGCAGGACCTCCATCACCTCGTGGTAGCCGACGACCAGCCACACCCTGACCCCGTACAGGTCGACCGGGGCCACCGCCCCGTACCGGTTCCTGAGCTGTTCGTAGACGAGGGCCGGCCGGGTCTCGTAGTCCCTGGTCATCAGGGGCTCCGCGGGCAGTGTGGCGAGCTCCGACGTGGTGGTGGTGTGCGGTTCCATGGCGCCGTTCCCTTGATCATCTCCTCAAGTGCGGGACAGCCTAACGGCCATACCTCTCGTAGCGGATGATGCGTTCGATAACGACTCTGCGCGCTGGGCGAGTTGGCGGTCCGAAGGTCCGGCGGCCCGGCGGCTGGACGGCTCCTCCCTCGGCTCGGCGGCCCGGCGGTTCGGCGGTTCGGCGGGATTCCTCCCTTGACCCGCCCGTACGGCGTCCCTAGCTTCCGCCGTGTCCGCAGTTCCGAAGTTCGTTCGAAATGTCGAACCTACAGGAGCCGCCATGCCCCCTAACCCCACCCTGACGCGCGGGCGCCCGCGCGTCGCGTCGCTGATGGCGTTGGTCGTCGCCTGCGCCATGGCCCTGCTGGTGCAGAACGGCGGCCCGGCCACCGCCGGCCAGCCTGCCCC
>NZ_SMKI01000673.1 GCF_004348415.1 Streptomyces hainanensis | reverse complement strand
GCCCCAGCCCCAGCCCCAGCCGTCCAAGCCGTCCGCGCGGCGCCGGGTCCTCGTCGTCGCGCTCGCGCTGCTCGCCTCCGCCGTCGCGCCGGTCGGGGCCGTCGCCGTGCCCGTCGGTCCCTCGGTGGCACGGGCCGAGGTGCCGTCGCACGAGCTGGTGATCACCATCGAGGAGGCCGGGACGGCGGACGGCAGCAGCACCCTGGAGTGCGCCCCCGCCGGCGGCGACCACCCGGAGTCGGACGCGGCCTGCGAGACGCTGCTCGACGTCGAGCAGCCGTTCGACGGGGTGGACGAGGGGACCATGTGCACCTACATGTACGGCGGTCCGGCGCACGCCACCGTCGAGGGGGTCTGGAACGGCGAGCCGGTGTCGGCGGAGTTCACCAGGTCCAACGGGTGCGAGATCGCGCGCTGGGACGCGTTGGTGCCGGCGCTCCCCGCGGTCGCCGGCTGAACCGCCTGCCGGGGCAGGCGCCTGAGCAGCATCTTTGTAACGCCTCGACGCGCCTGTCGCGGCGGGCCGTAGACTCCCCTCAGGACACGCACGGGACGTGCATGACAGACACGTGGGTAGAGGGAGGAACCGACGTCGTGAGCAGCAGGCCAGCGAGAGGCGCTGCTCGCCTCGCCGCGATACTCGACGCGCTGCCCGACGCGCTGTTGCTCGTCAACGGTAACGGCACCGTCGTCAACGCCAACGCCATCGCGATGGAGACACTGGGCGCCCCGGGCACCCCGCTCGTCGGGCGCGGACTCCTCGACATCGTCCCGGAGTTCGACCCGCGCCGGATCCCCGGCTCGATGCGGCGGCCCGAGGACGATCCGACGGCCAGGACGAAGCCCACCCGGATGGTGGCGCGGCGCACGGACGGCGTGGAGCTCCAGGTAGAGGTGACCAGCGCGGGGCTCAACGCCGCGCACTCGCCGTACGCCTCGGCGATAGAGGCGGCGTTCGCGGACGACTACTCGGGCGAGGAGCTGTTGGTCCTCATCATCCGCGACCTCTCGGGGACGTTGGACACCGAGGCCGAACTGGTACGCCAGCAGCGGCAGACGGAGATGATCCTGCGCGCCGCGTCCGAGGGCGTGATCGGGGTCGACACGTCGGGCCGGATCGTGCTGGTCAACCCGTCGGCAGCGCAGATCCTGGGCCACCGGGCCAGTCAGCTGGGCGGGCAGGAGCTGCATCCGCTGGCGCAGCACTCGCGGGCGGACGGCACCCCGCTGTCGTTCGAGGAGACACCGCTGCACGACACCCTGACCTCGGGCCGCAAGCACCGGGTCCGTGGCCAGGTGCTGTGGACCAGGGACGGCCGCGCGGTGCCCGTGGACCTGACCACCGCGCCCGTCCGGGACGGCGACCAACTGGTGGGCGCCGTGCTGGCGTTCAGCGACCGGCGGGCCCACGACGCATTGGCGGCCCGCCACGCCCAGCTGGTGTCCGTGCTGGGCGACAGCCTGCGCGGCCCGCTGGACCAGCTGCGCGGTCAGCTCGGCTCGCTGGCGGCCGACTCGGCCGGGCAGCTGTGGCCCGAGGCCAACCAGGTGCTGCACCATCTGTCCGCCGGCTACACCCGGATGACGACGCTGCTCGACAACGTGTTGAGCTACCAGCGGCTCGACGAGGGCCGGGAGAAGCTGTCGATCGAGCGGGTCTCGCTCGACGAGGTGGTGTCGGCGGGCGTCGAGGGCGCGACCGAGCTGATCGGCCCCGGGCGCGCGCAGTTCGCGGTGCACGCCCCGCCCATCGAGGCGGAGGTCGACCCGGAGCGGATGGCGCAGGCCCTGGCCCACTTGGTGGCCGACGTGGCCGGTGTCGACGCGACCGGGCAGACGGCGGCCGGCTCCGCGCCGGCCGGCGACTCGACGATCGTGGTGGCCGCGGCCCAACGCGGCGACGTGGTGCGGATCGAGGTGCGCGGCCCGTACGGCGGCGGCAGCCCGGTGCACGAGCCGATCGTGCGGGGCATCGTCCGGATGCACGGCGGGGTGCTCCAGACCCACGAGGTGGGCGGCGCGGCCGCCTATGTGCTGGAAGTCCCGGTGGCGGCCGGCGGCGGCACGCTCGCACCCGGCACCGGTGCCGGCGCGGTGCGGGACGGCAGCGGGGACACGACGGTGATGCCGGTGCCGGCGCAGCCGGCGCGCGGCACGGGCGGTCCGACGCGGCGGCCGGCGGCGGCGATCGAGCCGGCGGAGCGGCAGTCCGCGCAGTCGGGGCAGTCGCCGACCGGGCGGCGCCGCCGGGCGGCCACGCCCGAGGCGCAGCAGCCGCAGCCCGTCGAGCACGTGCCGGAGCAGCAGTCGGGGACGCAGGGCGGCAACGGCCGGCGGCGGCGCGCGCTGGTGGCCGCGCCGCCGGCGGTGGCGCCGCCAGCGGTGGCCGAGGAGCCGGCGCCCGAGCCGGGGCCGGGGGGCGAGGCGGCGCAGCCGACCGGCCGCCGGCGGCGGGCGGCGGGCCAGGGCGGCGGCCAGGAGGCCGGCGTCCACCTGCCGCAGCAACAGCAGGCGCAGCAGCCGTATCCGACCCAGCAGCAACAGCACCAGTACCCGTCCCCCGGCTACTGGTCGGAGCCGGGGGCGGGTCACTAGGCGGCGGATCGGCTAGATCTCGACGTCCTCCAGGACGCCGAGGGCGTCCGGCACCAGGACGGCCGCCGAGAAGTAGGCGCTGACCAGGTAGGAGATCACCGCCTGGTCGTTGATGCCCATGAAGCGCACGTTGAGGCTGGGCTCGTACTCCTCGGGGATGCCCGTCTGGTGGAGGCCGACCACGCCCTGGTTCTCCTGGCCGGTGCGCAGGGCGAGGACGGAGCTGGTGCCGGCGGCGGTCACCGGGATCTTGTTGCACGGGCGCCGCGGCTCACCGCAGTCGATGCACACCACCGGCCAGCCCGTCTGGGATCCCGGGTACGGGACGCGAGGCTCGTACCGGGCCGCCAGCAACAGCCCCATCGCCCTCAGGACTCTGACGTCG
>NZ_SMKI01000672.1 GCF_004348415.1 Streptomyces hainanensis | reverse complement strand
GCCCCGCACGGCCCCGCCCTCATCAGCTCGCTCTCCTTCAACCACCCGACGTACCACCTGATGAAGGCCGAGCAGGGCTGGTTCCACCTGGAGATCAGCGGCGAGGTGCTGCTGGGCGACCCGTCCGCCGTCCGGGCGGTCTACCCGGACACCGTGCTCCACCTCGAGGGCATGCGCGCCGGCCCCGTCGGCATGCTCATGGCCCGCTACCAGGACCCGGACACCGTCTACCGGGGCATCGAGGCGCTGAACGCACTCGGCGTGGGCGTCCACGACGTGCACCAGTGGTACGTGGACCGGCGGGTCGACCTGGTGCGCGCCACCGCCCGCACCACCGATCCGCTCGGCCTGATCAACCCCGGCCACCTCCTCAGCGCCTGAAAGGGAGCCAGCCTTGGCCCTCACCCGTTTCACCGACCTCACCGCCCCCGACGTGGCCGGGCTGAGCGCCGACACCGTCGCCGTGCTGCCGGTCGGCGCCATCGAACAGCACGGACCCCATCTCCCCGTGGCGACCGACCACATCGTGGCGGAGGCGGTCGCCGCGGGCGCGGCCCAGGCCGCCGCCGACACCTGCGACATCACCCTGCTGCCCGGCCTCGCCTACGCCAAGTCCGACGAACACGCCTGGTCCCCCGGCACCCTGTGGCTGAGTGCCAGCACCCTCTTCGCGGTGCTGGACGACATCGGCCGGTCGCTGGCCGCCGGCCCCGTGCGCCGGATCGCGTTCCTCAACGCGCACGGCGGCAACAGCGCGCTGCTCGCGGTCGCCCTGCGCGAGCTGCGCACCAGGCACGGCCTGGCCACGTTCCTGCTGCACGCCTCGCTGCCCGCAGACCAGGGCGGGACCTCACCGGCGGCCGAGCACGGCATGGGCGTGCACGGCGGCCACAACGAGACCTCCGCCCTGCTCCACCTGCGGCCCGACCTGGTCCGCATGGACCTCGCCCGCCGCAGCGTCCCCGAGCACCTGACCGACTACGAGTACATCGGCTTCGGCAAGCCGGTCGCGTTCGGCTGGACCAGCGACGACTTCGCCACGGCCGACGGCGTCATCGGCGACCCCACGGGCGCCACCCCGGAACTCGGCCGCACGCTCGTCGACGCCGCCGTGGCCCGCGCCGCCGCCGCGCTGCGCGAGTGCGCCCGCTTCCGTCCCGCGCCCCGTCCGGCCACCTAGGAGCCCCCATGTCCACGCCCCCGCTGCTCAAGCCGCTGAACGAGATCACCGCCCACCACATCACCGCCGGCGACACGGTCAGACTCGCCGTCCTCACCGGCCCCCGGGACGGCTCGCCGACCACCGTCGTCTTCGAGATATGGGAACCCGGCGGCGCCCAGCCGTTCAACTCGCACACCGACTCGGTCGAGACGTTCGTGGTCCTGTCCGGGCACGGCCGCGCCGAGAGCGACGAGCACACCCGCGACCTGGCACCCGGCGACGTCCTGGTACTGCCCGCCGGATCCCGGCACCGGATCACCAACACCTCCGCCACCGAGCGGCTCTACACCCTGACCGTCATGTCCCCCGACGAGGGCTTCGCCGAACTGATCGAGAACGGCCCGGCCACCGTCCTGGACAAGGACGACCTGGCCGTGCTCCGGGCCCGGTGAACGGCCCCGTGACCAGCCCCATGACCGACGCGGACGCGGACGCGGACGCGGACACGGACGACGGACTCCTCGGTGCCTTCTGGTCGTACGAGCGGGCCCTGGCCGCCGACGACGTCGCGGCCCTGGACCACTGGTTCCTCGACGCCCCCGACACCCTGCGCGCCGAGGGCACCACGGTCCTGACCGGCCACCAGGCCATCGCGGACTTCCGCCGCGGGCGCGCCGGCGCCCCCGCCCGCACGGTGGAGCGCGTGCACACGACCCCGGTCTCACCCGGCGCCGCCGTGGTGATCGCCGAAACCCGCAGGGCCGACGGCTCCCGGGGGCTGCAGACCCAGGTCTGGCAGCGGACGGACGCCGGCTGGCGGGTCCGCGCCGCCCACGTCAGCGCCGTCCCGCGCCGCGTCCCGGAGCCGGGGCCCGACCCGGCCGTCTGGCGCGTCAGCGGCGAGCCCCTCGCCACGGGCGCGCCGGAAGGACCCCTGTCGGGAGTCCGCGTCGCCGTCAAGGACCTCTTCGCCGTGGCCGGCCACCCCGTCGGGGCCGGCACCCCCAGGTGGCTCGCGGAAGCCCCCACCGAGAACCGCCATGCCGACGCCGTACAGGCCCTGCTGGACGCGGGGGCCGAACTGGCCGGCATCGCCCACACCGACGAACTCGCCTTCAGCCTCGCCGGAACCAACGCCCACTACGGCACCCCGGCCAACCCAGCGGCCCCCGGCCACGTCACCGGCGGTTCGAGCAGCGGCCCGGCCGCGGCCGTGGCCCGCGGCTGGGCCGACCTGGGCCTGGCGACCGACACCGCGGGCTCCATCCGCGTGCCCGCCTCGTACTGCGGGCTCCACGGCTGGCGGCCCACCCACGGTGCCGTGCCGACCCGCGGGCTCCTCCCGCTGGCCCCCGCGTTCGACACCGCGGGACTGCTGGCCCGCGGAGCGGACCTGCTGCGCACCGCCGCCGGAACGCTGTTGCCGAACAGCGCGGACGCCGCCTCGCCCGTCCGCGTGCTGGCCGTCGACGACCGCCTCACGGCGCTCGCCGAGCCCGGGGTCCGCGCCTCCTTCGAGGCGGCCTGCCGCGCCCTCACCCTGCGGACCGGACTGCCCCTGACCCGCCTCGCCCTACCGGGCGCCGAACGGCTCGACGCCTGGTTCGCCGCCTTCCGAACCGTCCAGGCCGCGCAAGCGTGGGAACGCCACGGCGCCTGGATCGACCGCCACCCCGGGGCGCTGGCACCGGACGTCGCCGCCCGCTTCGCCGCCGGGCGGGAGGTGACGCCCGCCCGGCTCGCCGGCGCCGAACGGGAGTTGGACGAGGCCCGCTCCCTGATCACCGCCGCGCTCCCGCCGGGAACCGCGCTGCTGCTCCCCGCCGCCAGCAGCCC
>NZ_SMKI01000671.1 GCF_004348415.1 Streptomyces hainanensis | reverse complement strand
GTCGTCGTCGGCCAGGGCCGGGGTGACGCCGGCCCCTACTCCCTCGCGGCCGGCCCCGACGGTGCCCTCTGGCTCACCGAGCTCAACGCCGACCGGATCGGCCGCGTCACCGTCGACGGCAGCGTGACCGAGTTCCCGATCGGGCTCACCGGGGCCTACCCGTCGGCCCTCGTGGCCGGGCCAGACGACGCGCTCTGGTTCACGCTCAACCAGGCCAACGCCGTCGGGCGGCTCACCGTCGCCGGCGAGACCACGATCCACCCCCTGCCGACCGAGGCCGCCGCTCCGGTCGGCATCACGGCCGGCCCCGACGGCGCCCTGTGGTTCGTCGAGATCGCCGCCGGCCAGGTCGGGCGCGTCACGGTCGACGGCGCCGTGACCGAGTTCCCGCTGCCCGACCGCGCCTGCCGCCCGCACGCCATCGCCGCGGCGACCGACCGCCTCTGGCTCACCGAGTGGGGCGCCGGCCGCCTCGCCGCCATCACGCCGGACGGCCGCGTCGAGGAGCACGAGCTGCCGGGGCCGCCCAACCCCGAGCCGCACGGCCTGACCGTCGGCCCGGACGGCGCGGTGCACGCCGCGCTGGAGATCGGGGCCATCGCCCGGTGGGCCGCGCCCTGACCCCGCGCCCCACCGCCCGGGGCACGCCGGGTGGCATCCTGTCCGCATGGGGGGACGGCTGAACGACGACGGGGTGCGGCGCAGCTACGACACGGTGGCCGAGGAGTACGCGGGCCGGCTGCACGACGAGTTGGCCGGCAAGCCGCTCGACCGGGCGCTGCTCACCGCGCTGCTGGAGCGGGCCGAACCCGGCGCCCCCATCGCGGACCTCGGCTGCGGCCCGGGCCACGTGGCGGCCTGGCTCGCCGACCGCGGCGCCCGCGCCGTCGGCGTCGACCTGTCGAGCCGCATGGTGGCCCTCGGCCGCGAGCGCTACCCCGAGGTCGAGTTCCGGGAGGGCGACCTGCGGGCGCTACCGGCCGAGGCCGGCGAGTTCGGCGCCGCCGTCGCCCTCTACTCGCTCATCCACCTCGCCCCCACCGACCTGCCGCGCGCCCTCGCGGAGGCCCGGCGGGTGCTGCGCCCGGCCGGCCCGCTGCTGCTCGCCTTCCACGTCGGGGACGAGGTCCGACACCTGGGGGAGTGGTGGGGCCATCCCGTGGACGTGGACTTCCACTTCCTTGACCCGGCCCGTGTCGCGGGGCTGTTGGCGGAAGCGGGCTTCACGGTGGAGGCGAGCCTGGAGCGCGTTCCCTACCCGCACGAGGCCGAGACCCGGCGCGCCTACCTGCTCGCCCGCCGAGGGTGACCGCCGGGGGTGACCGCCGGGGGCGATCGCCGAGGGTGACCGCCTTCCGCCGACGCGTCAGGCCCGGACGGTGATCGCGCGGCCGGGCAGCGGGCTGGAGTAGACGACGCTCGTCGTCACGGAGCCGAGCCCGGCGATCCGGCCCACCGTGGCCTCCAGGTCACGCATGGAACGGGCGACCACCTTGAGCACGAAGCAGTCCTCGCCGGTCACGTGGTGGGCCTCCAGGATCTCGGGCATCACCGCGACCAGATCGTGGAACGGCTTGTAGTTGGGTGTCGGATAGCGGAGGCGGACGAACGCCAGGACGCCGTAGCCGAGCCGTTCCGGGTCCACCACGGCCGCATACCCCCGGATCACGCCGCTCTCCTCCAGACGCCGCACGCGCTCGGCGACGGCGCTGGGCGACATGGCGACGGCGCGGGCCAACTCGGCGTAGCTGGCCCGCCCGTCCCGCTGGAGGGCGTCCAGAACGCGCATGTCGGTCTCGTCGAAGGAATCAGCGGCCATGGACGATTTCTACCACGGCATCCACGGCCCTATCCGTTGTACGCCGTCGATCGCCCGTTCCGTGGTCGGTCCGGGGCCCGTAGCGTTCCCGCCATGACCGACACCCGCTCCGTCAGCCCCGCGCTGCGCACGCCGCCCGCCGCGCCCGCCGAGGCCGTCGCCTTCTTCGCCGCCCGCCTCGCCTTCCAGGCCGACGTCTCCGACGTCAACGCCTCGCTGGCCTCCGGGGACCCCGGCTTCGTCCTGGTCGACTCGCGCGGCGACGCCGGCTGGCGGCAGGGCCGGGTGCCGGGCGCCGTCCACCTGCCCACCGCCGACATCCCGACCCGGGCCGCGAGCCTCCTCGACCCGGCGATCCCGGTCATCACCTACTGCTGGGGCCCCGGCTGCGACGGCGCCACCCGCGCGGCGCTGGCCCTCGCCCGACTCGGCCACCGCGTCAAGGAGATGATCGGCGGCATCGAGTACTGGATCCGCGAGGGCCTCCCGGTCGAGACCGCGAACGGCACCGAGCGGCGCGCGGCCGACCCGCTGACCGTCCCGGTCTCCGCCACCGCCCCCGCCGCCGACTCCGCCGTCAGCTGCGACTGCTGACGTCGCGACCTGCCGCGTCCCGCCACCAGACGAAGACCTCGGTGCTGGGCTGACGTTCGGAGAACCACCCCGAGGGCGACGCGTCGCCGAGCAGGCGACGCAGCTCCGCCTCGAAGTCGTCGCGGCGCGCGCCGAACAGATGCGGGGCCGAGAACGACATCGAGAACACCCCGGCGACGACGTCGTCGACCGTACGTTCCAGCGCCTGGCCGCCGGGCACCACATGGCGCTCGGGCCCGGCGAACCCGGCCCGGCGGAGAACGCCGGTTTCCCCACCGGGAGTTCCCTGCGGCAGCACCCCTTGGCCGGCCCGCCTGACCGGCCCCAGATACCGCCGCACCAGGTCGTCCACCGCCGGGTAGGACACGGCAGGGTGGGGGAGGCCGCCGAACGATCGGGGCTCCGTCTCGGTCTTGAGGTCCGAGATGTGCACCAGCGCCCCGCCGGGCCGCAGCATGTCCCGGAGGGTGGCGGCCACCAGGGCCTGGTCCATCCAGTGGAACGACTGGGCGAGGGTCGCGACGGTGAACGTCCCGAGCCCGGCCGGCAACTCCTCGGCCCGGGCCCGCACCCAGCGCGCCTTCCCCGCCACCCCCGCCT
>NZ_SMKI01000670.1 GCF_004348415.1 Streptomyces hainanensis | reverse complement strand
CCCTTCCCCCCTCCCTCCCCGAAGCCGACGTTTGCCGCCGCGCGGCGGGGGCCATGTAGGGTGTTGCCTCAATCCCCGGGTGCATAGCTCAGTGGTAGAGCGCCGCCCTTACAAGGCGGATGTCGGCGGTTCGAACCCGTCTGCACCCACCCTCTGACCAGCCCCAAGGCCCGTCTCCCAGGCGGGGAGACGAGACCAGCGATCAGGCTGCCGAGCATGCGCCGGGTGTCGACCTTGCCGGCCGCACGCAGGGCGACCGCGCCGAAGCCGGTGGCGATGAGCACGATCAGCGCGCCGCCGGGGCTGAGGGCGTCCAACGGGCCGCCCGCCACGACGGAGTCGGAGGTGCCGGTGCCGCGTTCGATGGCGGTGCCGCCGGTCATGTTGACCCCGGCGGTGATCATGCCGCCGCCCCAGCCGAGGAGGCCGCCGGTGCAGGTGGTCCACAGGGAGCCGACGAAGAAGCCGCCGGTGAAGGACACCAGGTCGGCCGGCTTCTCGCCGGCGCGCCACCAGCCGCGAAAGTTGAGGACGAGGAAGAGCAGGGACAGGCTGAGGCCGCCGATGGAGGGGACGTTGGCGCTGGTCACTGGGTGACTCCGGTGAAGAGGGTGACGATGTCGAACGGGGAGAAGGCGGCGCCGATGCCGGCGATGCTGGTGAGGAGGCCGACGCGGGCGACGAGGCGGTGGCTGCGGGCGTCCGCGAGGACGAAGTAGGCCAGCGGGCCCACCGCGACGACGTAGCCGGCGGGGATGCCGGCCTCAGCGCGGCACGAGGAGACGAGCGCGGTCCACACGGTCGCGGCCGGGAGGACGAGCGGCAGCGCGATGGCGGTCTGCCGCGGCCTCGCCCAGCGGCGCAGCGCGAGGTACATCCAGTCCCATGGACCAGCGCGGGGCCGGTTCCGGGGTGTCGGGCAGCCGCTCGGTGACGTAGTAGTTGTGCTGCACCACGATGACCGGCGGCGGCGCCGGAGCGGGCGCGGCCACGGGCACGATGCCGGCCGGGGCGGCCGTCGGCCGTGGGGCGCGGGGGCGGCGCCAGGGCGGCAGGTCGTCCGCACCAGACGGTGTCTCAGACCCGGGGCGTGTCGGCGGCGGGTGCGCCACCAGCGCGCGAAGCGGCGGATCACGACGCCAACTCCTTCAACGAGGACCTGAGGCACCGCTCGACCGTCGCTTCCTTGGCGTCCGGGTGCGTGCGCCGCACGATCCGGATCACGTTCGGAAGGGTCCGGATTCCGGATCGGACCGCGTCCGCGACGCAGTCCTGGATGTTCGGCACCGGGCCGGAGGCGGGCCGCGGCGGGCGCACGACGGTGTCCCAGGGACTGAGGACAGCCCGGATCAGGTCCGGATCGAGGGTGAGGCCGTGCTTGGCGAGGTAGGCGGTGACGGCCTCGGCATCCGAGGCCGGGGGGCAGGCCGCCGACTGACCAGCGCAGCGGAACGCCCCGCCACCGAGCTGGTGGCGGGGCGTCAGTAGTCGAGGCGCTCCTTACGTGAGCGAGAAGGCCGGGCCCCAACAGTCGTAGAGGCCGTCCATGCCCTCCGACAGGTCGATCTGGCACACGGAGAAGTACATGTGCCCGCCCTCGTCGAAGCTCTTGTTCAGGTTCGTCCAGCCGGCGGCCTGCCCCTGGTTGGCGTAGATCACGCCGCTGCGGCTCTGGCCGGTCTCCGGGTGCCAGTAGTCCCACTCGATGGCGACGGGCTCGTTGTCCGCCCAGGTGTCGCGCAGCCAGAACCACTCCCCGTGGGGGTCGAAGCGCGCCTCGCCGACGAAGCCGGAGGCGGCGTTCGGGATGCCGCTGGGCGGGGTGCTGCTGGTGACGGCGGCCCGCTGGAGGCCGTCGGCGGCGGATGCCGGTGAGGCCGCGATCCCTGTGGCCAGGGCGGCGCCGGCCAGGCCGCCGATGAGTGCGCGTCGGATGCGCATAGTTGGGTCCCCTCCCCTTGTGGGCTGTGCTCCGGTCTGGGGCACGGCTTGAGGATTGCTGGGCGGGTCCGCGCAGTGGAAGGGGATCAGGGTGTCCCGGACTGTCCCGGACAGGTGGGACGCCAGGACCTGCGGTGTCCGGCGCGCGCCTCGGGCGTGGCCTACAGGTAGACGGTCGCGAGGATGCTCAGGACGTACAGGGCGACCGCGGCGCCGGCAGCGCGCTTCACCCAGGGCCCGCCGGGCCGGCGCGGAACCGGCGGGGTCCGGGTGCGGTGATCCACCAGTCGACCGCGCGCCGGATGCCGGCCGCCAGGGCGGTGAGCACGGCGCGGAGGCCGCGGTCCCACATGGTGGGCAGGCGCGGGATCTCCTCGCCGTCGGGGGCGTAACCTCCATCGCCTAAGGCGGCGACCGGTCTCGGACTCCCATTTGTCATCGAGCGAGGACTGCGCTTCGAGGAAGCGAACCAAGTCAACCCGCAGCTTCTCTACTTGGTCTTTCCCCTTGCCGATTACTGCGTCGGCTTCAGTGGTGTCGGTGGAGAGCGGCTGCTGCTTGTCTACCAGCTCCGTGCTTGTACGCCGCCGCGTCCACCGCGCGGACCGCGGCGACCAACAGCCTGGCCAACTCGGGCTGCTCGGCGGCCGGCGCGGTGGCCAGCCCGCGCGGCAGCTCGGCCATCAGGGCCGGTCCGGAGCGCATGATGCGCACGTACTGGCTCCCGAGCCGATGCCGCACCGCGTCCGCCGCGGCGTCGCGCAGCTCGTTGAGCGGGCGCACCGGCCCGTCGTCGGGTCGTCGTAGGAGGCGAGGACGCCGCGCAGCTCGGGCATCGCCTCGTGCACGCGCGTGGCCGTGCGGTCCCGGTCACGGGTCAGCTGTTCGATGTCGACGCCCGGTACTAGACGAATAGTTCCGATGTGGCTCAGTGGTCGTAGGCGGTCAGTGACCTGGTGATGGGTGCGCCGATGGTGCGGTTGTGCCAGATTGCACAGGTCATCGCCAGGATCCGCTGAGCCACTCGGACGCCGACGCCTTCGATGGTGCGGCCGCCATGCTGTTCGAGGCC
>NZ_SMKI01000066.1 GCF_004348415.1 Streptomyces hainanensis | reverse complement strand
GGGTGGGGTGGGCGTCAGCCGACCTGGAGCAGGGTGGTCGTGGTGCTGGTGCCCGCGTTGGTGACGGTGTTCGGCTCGCCGGCCGCGACCAGGGCGTTGCGGACCTGGGCCGGGGTGGCCGACGGGTTGGTGGCGAGGTAGAGCGCGGCGGCACCGGCGACGTGCGGGGTCGCCATCGAGGTGCCGGAGATGGTGCTGCTGGCGGTGTCGCTGGTGCCCCAGGACGACGTGATGCCGGTGCCGGGGGCGTAGATGTCCACGACGGCGCCGATGTTGCTGAAGCTGGACCGCGCGTCGTTGCTCTGGCTGGACGCCACCGTGATGGCCTCGCTCACCCGCGCCGGCGAGTAGTTGCTGGCGTTGGCGCCCGAGTTGTTGCCGGCCGCGACGGCGTAGGTCACGCCGGAGGCGATGGAGGCGCGGACCGCCGCGTCCAGGGTGGTGTCGACGCCGCCGCCGAGGCTCATGTTGGCGACGGAGGGCCCGCTGTGGTTGGCGGTGACCCACTCGATGCCGCCGACCACCGAGGCGGTGGTGCCGCCGCCCGAGTTGTTCAGCACGCGGACGTTGACGATGCGGGCGGCCTTGGCGACGCCGTAGGTCGCGCCCGCGATGGTGCCGGCGACGTGGGTGCCGTGGCCGTGGCCGTCGGCGCCGCCCTGGTTGAAGTAGTCGTAGCCGAACGAGGCGCGGCCGCCGAAGGTGGTGTGCGTGGTGCGCACACCGGTGTCGAGGACGTACGCGGTGACGCCCTGCCCGCCGTGGTCCGGGTAGGTGTACGACTGGTTCAGCGGCAGATCGGGCTGGTCGATCCGGTCGAGGCCCCAGGACGGCGGGTTGGGCTGGGTGGCGGCGACGCTGACCCGCTGGTTCTGGGTGATGGTGGCCACCGCGGGGTCGGCGGCGAGTTCGAGGGCCTCCTCCAGGGTGGCCTCGACCGCGTAGCCGTTGAGCGTCTCGGGGAACTCGTCGACGATCTCCGCGCCGTGGGACTCGGCGATCCGCTCGCCGCCGGCCGACTCGGCCTGCACGACGTTGTCCCGCAGCTGGACGATGTAGCTGTCCGTGACGGTGCCCGCGGCCTGGGCGTTGGGTATCAGCTCCCGTACCTCGGCCAGGCTGGGGGCGCTGGGCGCGGCCTGGGCGGTGGCGGGGAGCATCGCGCCGAGGCCGAGTGCCATGGCCGCGGTGGTGGCCAGGACGAGGGTGCGCCGGCTGGTGCGGGTGGGGGTGTTACGCGCCATCGAGGGGTCTCCTCCTCATTGGTGGTGCGCCGGTGTGGGGTGCGAAGGGCGTCACGTGGCGTGGCCATGACATCCCGTGGGAAACGTCACGCCCGTCAGCCCGAAAGATTTGCCGATGCAGAGGAATCCGGCAAGGGGGCGTCCCTGGCCGACATCTGTTTGTCATGAGAATGTCACGCCGCCCGAGGGCGGCGTGACATCAGGACATGCGGGGAAAACGACCGGTCACAGTCGCTCGGGGGTGTGGATGCCGAGCAGCGCCATCCCCTCCCGCAGCGTGCGCGCCGTCAGCTCGCACAGGAAAAGACGGTTGGCCACCATCGCCGGCTCCGGCGCGGCGAGCACCGGGCACTGGTCGTAGAACGTGGTGAAGTGCGAGGCGAGACCGTAGAGATACGCCGCCAGCTTGTGCGGCTCGTAGGTCTCGGCCACGGACGCCAGCGTCTCCCCGAACCCGTCCAGCTGGAGGCCGAGCGCCCGCTCGGCCGGCGCCAGCGGCAGCTCCGGGTGCGGGGCCGCCGCGGCGTCCCGCTCGGCCGCCTTGCGCAGGATCGACTGGATACGGGCGTAGGCGTACTGGAGATAGACGCTCGTGTCGCCGTTGAGCGAGACCATCCGGTCCAGGTCGAAGACGTAGTCCCGGGCCCTGGAGGTCGACAGGTCCGCGTACTTGACGGCACCGATGCCCACGTCCGTGGCGCGCTCCGCGACCTCGGCGGCCGACAGGTCGGGCGCCTTCGACGCCACCACCTCGCTCGCCCGCTCGACCGCCTCGTCCAGCAGGTCCATCAGCCGCACCGTCTCGCCCGACCGGGTCTTGAACGGCTTGCCGTCCTTGCCGAGCACCGTGCCGAACGGCAGGTGGTGCGCCACGCCCTCCGGCAGCCAGCCGGCCCGCCGCGCCGTCTCGAAGACCATCCGGAAGTGCAGCGCCTGCCGGGCGTCCACCACGTAGAGCAGGGTGTCCGCGTGCAGCGCGCCCACCCGGTTCCTGATCGCCGCCAGGTCGGTGGCCGCGTAGCCGAAGCCGCCGTCCGCCTTGCGCACGATCAGCGGCACCGGCTGGTCGTCCGGGCCCTTGACGTCGTCGAAGAACACGCACAGCGCGCCGTCCGACCGCACCCCGACCCCGGAGTCCTCCAACTCCCGTGCCATCGCCTCGAGATCGTCGTTGTACGCCGACTCGCCGACCAGGTCGTCGTCGGTGAGCAGCACGTCGAGCCGCTGGTAGATCGCGTTGAAGTAGATCTTCGACTCGTCGACGATCCGCTGCCACAGCGCCATCGTCTCGGCGTCGCCGGCCTGGAGCTCCACCACCCGGCGCCGGGCCCGCTCCTTGAACTCCGGGTCGGAGTCGAAGACCGCCCGCGAGTCCCGGTAGAGCCGGTTCAGCCGCGACATGGCGGCGCCGCCGCTCTCCTCGCTCCCCTGGTGGTCCAACTCGTGGGGGTGCTCGATCAGATACTGGGTGAGCATGCCGAACTGGGTGCCCCAGTCGCCCACGTGGTTCCGCCGGACGACCTTCTCGCCGCGGAACTCCAGGATCCGCGTCAACGCGTCCCCGATCACCGTGGACCGCAGGTGGCCGACGTGCATCTCCTTCGCCACGTTCGGCTGCGAGTAGTCGATCACGACCGTTCCGGGCCGCTCCGCGACCGGCACCCCCAGCCGCTCGTCGCCGGCCCGCGCCATCAGGGTGCGGAGGATCGCCTCGTCGGTCAGCGTGATGTTGAGGAAGCCGGGGCCCGACACCTCGATGTCGCCGATCAGCCCCTCCGTCGCGACCTCGCCGACCACCCGGCCGGCCAGCTCGCGCGGATTGCCCTTGAGCCGCTTGGCCAGCGCCAGCATCCCGTTGGCCTGGAGGTCGGCCCGGTCGCTGCGTCGCAGCAGCGGGTCCGCGCCGGCGGCCTCCGGGAGGACGGCGGCGAGGGCGTCGGAGACGCGCTGCCGTACGGCTTCGGCAAGGGAAGGGACCGGGCTCATGCGGACCAGTATTTCACGGGGGCACCACCCGTTTTCCGAAGGAATCAAGGGCCGCGGCCGAGTGGAAGAATGGGGCCGACACCGATCCACACTCCAGATCAGAGGAAGTGCTCAGCCGTGGCACAGACCACCCAGGAGACCGCCGACTGGGTCTCCCGACTCGCGGACGACGTCATCGCCGAGGCGGAGCGCCGTGCCCCGGGCAAACCGGTCGTCTGTGCCTCCGGGATCAGCCCCTCGGGCCCCGTCCACCTGGGCAACCTCCGGGAGATCATGGTGCCGCACCTCGTCGCCGACGAGGTCAGGCGGCGCGGTGTGGACTGCGTGCACCTCCTGTCGTTCGACGACTACGACCGCTTCCGCAAGGTCCCGGCCGGCGTCGGCGTCGACGCGTCGTGGAACGAGCACATCGGCAAGCCGCTGACCTCCGTGCCGCCGCCGCCCGGCAGCCCGTACGCCAGCTGGGCCGAGCACTTCAAGGCCCCGCTGCTCGCCGCGATGGCCGAACTCGGCATCGAGGTGCGGGCGATCTCCCAGACCGAGCAGTACACCGCCGGCACCTACCGCGAGCAGATCCTCTTCGCGATGCGCGAGCGCCGCCGGATCGACGCCGTCCTCGGCCGCTACCGCACCAAGCAGGCGGAGGCCGAGGCCGACGTCGAGGCCGTCGAACAGGGCTCGGGCGCCGCCACCGAGGACGACGGCGCCGGCACCGGCAGCGACGACTACTACCCGTACAAGCCGTACTGTGCGGTGTGCGAGCGCGACACCACCACGGTGACCTCGTACGACGACGAGACCACCGAGCTGACCTACACCTGCGACTGCGGCCACCAGGAGACCGTGGAGCTGGCCAAGCACGACCACGGCAAGCTGGTCTGGAAGGTCGACTGGCCGATGCGCTGGGCCTACGAGGGCGTGATCTTCGAACCCTCGGGCGTCGACCACCACTCGCCGGGCTCCTCGTGGGTGGTCGGCGGGCAGCTGGTGAGGGAGATCTTCGACGGCGTCCAGCCGATCGGCCCGATGTACGCCTTCGTCGGCATCAGCGGCATGGCGAAGATGTCCAGCTCGCGCGGCGGGGTGCCGATCGCGGCCGACGCGCTGGAGATCATGGAGGCCCCGGTGCTGCGCTGGCTGTACGCGCGGCGCAAGCCCAACCAGTCCTTCAAGATCGCCTTCGACGCGGAGATCCTGCGCACCTACGACGAGTGGGACGCGCTGGCCCGCAAGGTCGCCGCCGGCACGGCCCAGGCGGCCGACGCCGCCGCGTACCTGCGCGCCACCGGCACGGCGTCCGGCGAACTGCCGGCGACCCCGCGCGCCCTCCCGTACCGGACGCTGACCTCGGTGGTCGACATCACCACCGGCGAGGACGAGCAGACCCTGCGCATCCTCGCCGAGCTCGACCCCGAACACCCGGTCAGCTCGCTGGACGAGACCCGGCCGCGGCTCGACAAGGCGGCCCGCTGGGTGGCCACCCAGATGCCGGAGGAGGCCCGCACCCGGGTGCGCGTCGAGCCGGACGCCGAGCTGCTCGGCTCGCTCGACGAGCGGCGGCGCGAGTCGCTGCGGCTGCTGCGGGACGGGCTTGCCGACCACTGGTCGCTCGACGGGCTCACGACGCTGGTCTACGGCGTGCCGAAGATCCAGGCCGGGCTCGCGGCCGACGCCAGGCCGACGCCCGAACTGAAGGTGGCGCAGCGGGAGTTCTTCGTGCTGGTGTACCGACTGCTCGTCGGTCACGACACCGGGCCGCGGCTGCCCACGCTGCTGCTCGCCGTCGGCGCCGACCGGGTACGGGCGCTGCTGGGCGGCTAGCGGCCGCGTGGGCGTGACGGCGCCCGCGCGCCTCGACGCCGGTCGGGCTTACCGGCCGGCGTCGAGGCGCGCGACGAGCGCGGCCCGGGCCGCGGGCCACTCCGTGGCCAGCAGCGAGAAGTACACGGTGTCCCGCCACGTCCCGTCCGCGCGGCGGACGTGGCGGCGCAGCACGCCCTCGCGGCGCGCGCCGAGCCGCTCGATGGCGGCCTGTGACCGCTCGTTGCGGTGGTCGGTCTTCAACTGCACGCGGCCCATGCCGAGTTCGTCGAAGGCGTGGCCGAGCAGCAGCAGTTTGGTCTCGGTGTTGACGGCGGTGCGCCAGTAGGCCGGGCCGTACCAGGTGTAGCCGATCTCCAGCCGTTCGTTGGCCACGTCGATGTCCATGAACGTGCTCCAGCCGATCGCCCGGCCGTCGGTCCCGTGGACGACGGCGAACGGCACCTGCTTGCCGCGCTCGCCCTCCGCCAGCAGGTCGGCGAGCGTCCGGCCGAGTTCCTCGCGGGTGCGCGGGGCCGGCCTCGGCACCCAGCGCCAGACCTCCTCGGCGCAGCCGCCGGCCGCGACGAGGTCGTCCAGGTGGCCGGGGGCCAGCGGCTCCAGGCGGACGTGCTTGCCGGTGAGGACGGTGGGGCGCGGCGTCGTGGCGGGCATGACCGTGAAGCTAACCCGATTCTGCCCTAGAAGCAACAGTGTTTTGCACTAGTGTGAACGGCCGTCGCCGCTTGCCAGGTGGTGGATACTGGCGGTGAAGGTGAAGTGGGAGGAGGCACCGTGGAGTTCGTGCTCTTCATGACGCTGCCCGGGCTGGTCATCGGGCTGATCGCGCTGGCCTTCGTCGACCGCTTCGTGCTGGTCAGGCTGGGCAGGTCGCGCGGCCGCGTCTCCGCGACCGGGTTCGAGATGCTGCACGCCAGCCTGCTGCCGGGGAAGGACCACGAGTTGGCGCAGCGGGAGACGATGGCGCTGCTGCGGGACGAGGAGGGCGACGCCGCGCCGTCCCGCTCCCGGGTCGACCTGACCGGCGGCACGGCGGTGATCCGGCTGCCGGACGGGTCGTGACGGGCGTCAGCCGCCGGTGCCTATCTCCGCCTTGCAGCGCTCCTTGAACCCGCGGGTGCGGGTGAACTCGCGCAGGTACTGCTCGCTCAGCAGCGTGCCGTCCGCGTCGGTGATGCCGTGCTCCTCGTGCAGGTACCGGGAGAGCTGACGGGCGTTGGGGAAGTCACCCTGCTCCTTCACGTACTGCCGGTAGGCGGCGTAGAAGATCTCGCTGCGGGCCGGGTCGTCGGGCTCCTCGGACCCGTCGGACCCTTCGGACCCGTCGGGCGCGGAGTTGCCGCCGAGCGGCCGGCTGCGTCCCGGGCCGACCGGAACGGTCAGTTGGGGCTGCTGCGCGTCGTCGAACTCGGCCGGCTGGTTGGCGGCCCACCAGGGCTCCTCCTCGACGAACGCGTCGGCCGGCTGCCCGCCGGCCGGCTGCCCGTCGTAGGCGGCGGCCCCCGCCTGGCCCGCCCAACCGCCGTTGGCGGTGGCCGGGTTGCCCGCCGGCGTTCCGCCGGGCCCCTCGGCGGTGGCCGGGGCGGTCGGGCCGACCGTGGCCGGCGGCCAACCGCCTTCGGCGGTTGGGGCGTTGCCCGGCAGGGGCGCCTCGAAGGACGCGGTGTTCGCCACGACCGGCGTCGGGCCGGCGTCGCCGGGGGCCGGGGCGCCGGGACCGGCGTCGGGGTCGACCGCGCCGGCTCGGGCGCCGTTGGCGGCGGCCGGGTGCGTCGGGTGGCCGTTCTGGCCCGCCTGGGTGGCCCAACCGCCGTAGCCGGCAACGGCGTTCACCGGGCGGCCGTTCTGGCCCGCCAGGCCCGCCGGGCCCGGCAGGGCGCCGTTGACGGCGCCGGTGGCATCGGCGGGGCCCAGGGCCGTCATCCCACCGGCGCCCGAGGCGGCCGGGGCCGGCTCCCGACCGTCGGCGTCGCGCGCGCCGCCCGCCAGGGCCGGCGTGGGCCGGGCCGTCACCTCACCGCCCCGACCGCCGGGCCTGGCCGCGGTCGACTGTTCGAGCGGGACCCCGTACCTGGCCAGCTTCAGCGGCATCAGCGCCTCGACCGGCGCCCGGCGGCGCCACGCGCGGCCGTAGTCGGCGCGCAGTCGCGCCTGGTAGACGAGGCGGTCGCGCTCCATGGCGATGACCTGCTCGTAGGAGCGCAGCTCCCACAGCTTCATGCGGCGCCACAGCCGGAAGGTGGGGACGGGGGAGAGGAGCCAGCGCCACATCCGCACCCCCTCCATGTGCTTGTCGGCGGTGATGTCGGCCACCCGGCCGATCGCGTGGCGCGCGGCCTCGATCGTGATGATGAAGAGCACCGGGATGATGCCGTGCATGCCGACCGCGAGGGGGTCGCCCCACGCGGAGGCGGCGTTGAAGGCGATCGTGGCGGCCGTCAGCAGCCAGGCGGTCTGCCGCAGCAGCGGGAAGGGGATCCGCAGCCAGGTCAGCAGCAGGTCGAGGGCGAGCAGGACGACGATGCCCGCGTCGACGCCGATCGGGAAGAAGGGGGAGAAGGCGCCGAAGCCCTTCTCCTCGGCCAGCTCGCGCACCGCCGTGTAGGAGCCGACGAAGCCGATCGCCGCGATGAGCAGGGCACCGGCCAGGATGACGCCGACCAGTATGCGGTGCGGGCGTGTCAGCTTGATGGCGGCCACGCGAGAGCCCTCCCCGGTCATGACAAGGTCAGGGGACAGACTCGCACACGCGTCAAGTCGCGTGCTCGATCAGGGGTTCGAAGTTCGCGCGGTGGTGACCGCGCCCACGGCCGGGTTCCCGGTCAGGCGTCGCCCTCGGACTCCTGGCCCTCCTCCTCGGCCGGGGCGTCCTCCGTCGCGTTCACGTTGCCGACGGCCTCGCGGGCCGCGGTCTCGGCGGCCTCCCGGACGGTGTCTGCGGACGGCATGTCGTCGCCCTCGAAGCCGGCGCCCGAGTAGTCCAGGGTCAGGACGACGTTGCCGACGCGGGAGACGACCCGCTGCTGGCGGTAGTCCTGCTCGCTCTCGTCGTCCTCGCCACCGACCTTGGTGACGGAGTAGCCGATCGACGTGGCGGCGTCGCCCGTCTCGGCCAGCTCCGCGGACTCGACGTCCCGGTTGGCGTCGTCGCCGGCGATCTCGTCCACCATCTGCTGGACGTACGCGGTGGCGCGCTCGTCGCCGCTGCCCAGCGACAGGTCGGAGTCGAAGCGGCGCAGCGCCACGGTCAGCGAGCGGAACTGGAAGTCGTCGAGGCCGCTCCACAGGCAGGCGGCCGACGTGTTGGTGTCGGAGGAGCTGAGCGTCTCGCCGTTGCCCGGGTCGGCCTCGGGCACCACGTTCCCGATGGTGTCCTCGGCGATCGTCCCGCACGGTTCGGGCAGGGCCTCGAACCGCACCGGCTCGGGGGTGGGGGCGACGCTCTGCGGCTCGTTGTCCTGCGACGCGTCGTCGGAGGAGTCGGACGACGAGGAACAACCGGTGACCACCAGCACCGGCAGTGCGGCCAGGGCCACCACGCGAACAGCGAGGCGCGAGGCGGATCGGGAGGCGGTACGGTCCATGGTTACTTCGCTCCAGTTGTCTCGGCCGAGCCGTTGCGAGCACACGGTACGCCGAGGCGCCCGTGGCGCGCCCGAAACGCGCTCAGCCGTCGAAACCACCGGCGAGCCGCTGGGCCACGGTCTGGGCCCGCTGCTGGAGCTGCGCGCTGTCGGGCGCGCCGCCGGTGCCGGTGGTCGACACGGTGTAGTTCACGGTGACGATAACGTTCGCGGTCCGAAATGCCACCTGTACGTCGTGTTGCTCCTGGGCGTTGTCGCTGGTCAGCTCCTCGTCGATGAACGCGACGTGACCAATGCCATCGAGCAGCCGGGCTCCGAGGGGGTCTGTGGGGGCCGACGGGCTGGTCACGGAGATGCCGAAGGCGTCGGCCCGACCCTCGAAGTCGAGCTCGGCCTGGTCGTCGTCGCTGACGCCCGGGTCGTAGGAGACGATGCGCTCGAAGTCCACGGCGAGCCGGCGCGACTCGTTCGCGATCGCGTGGTGCCAGACGCAGCCGACCCGCCGGCCGGTGTCGAAGGTGGCCTGCGGCTGCCCCTCGTACGACTCCTCGTCGGCGTCGGGGAGCAGTTCGCGCAGGGTCTCGACGGGCACCGAGGCGCAGGGCTCGGGAAGCACCGAGAACCGGCCCGGCTGGGGCTGCTGGGACCCGGTGGCCCCGGCGGCCGCGCCGGCGTTCGCCCCGTCGTCGGTGCCGCCGAGGCCGGCCTGGCAGGACGCGAGACCGCCGATGGCCACGGCCGCCAGTGCGGCGGCGATGGCACGCCTGATCGTCGCGGTGCGGATAGTCGCGGCGCGCTGCACCGGGTCGCCCTCCCTCGTCCACAGAGCCCGGCCCGGTCGTCGACCGACGGGGGGTCATGTCTACCTCATGGATGGCGGGAGGGGCCAGGTGAGGGGTGGTGTGCGAAGACCGGCGAAGACCCGGAAGACGGTGCCTACGGCCAGACCAGGCAGTAGGGCTGGTGGCCCGCCTCGTGCAGCCGGCGGGAGAAGTCCTGCCACTCGTTGAGGAGCTGGTAGACGCCGAACGCGTCGCTCGGCCCGCTGCGGTCCGGCACGGTGGACCAGATGAACGCGGCCGCGCCGACCGTCTCGTCGCCGATGCCGCGCAGCGGGTCCACCGCGGTTGTGGGCAATTTCACGACCGCGTAGTCGGGGTGGAGCACCACCAGCTCGAGCGGCGGCACGCGGTGCAGGGGTATGCCCTCGATGCCGGTGAGGACCATGGCGGCCATCGTCTCCGGCTTGATGCTGGTGAACATGCCCTGACCCAGCTCGTCCCCGCCGAGCTCCTCGGGCCGCATCGAGAGCGGCACGCGGGCCGCCGTGGCGCCGTCGGGGGCGCCGAAGTACTTGTACGTTACGGCCATCCGGCTGCCCCGGTCGCCGAAGTCGAACTCGGCGCCGGCCCCGCCCTCCAGTTTGCGACGGTGACGCCCTCGACGGGCGCGCGCACGCGGCCCCGCGGCCTCCGGCCCCGGGTCCCCGGTTCCCTCGCCCACTTCGCCACCGCGTTGCATGTCACCACCTGACTATTCGCGACCCCCGCCGCGCAACCCGATCATCGTTTCAGAGACCTCCCCCGTCAGGCGCCGGCGAAACGCCCCGACACCGAGCTGTAAGGGGCTCTGTCACCATGTACACCATGGATCGCGTGACCTCATCCTATTCAGCGGATTCCGCGCAATCGGTGGCGCCAGTCTCCCAGACGTTGTTCGCTCGTGCCGCCGAGGTGACCCCCGGCGGCGTGAACTCGCCCGTGCGCGCCTTCGGCGCCGTCGGCGGCACGCCCAGGTTCATGGTGTCCGGGTCGGGCGCCTACCTGACGGACGCGGACGGCCGGGAGTACGTGGACCTCGTCTGCTCCTGGGGGCCGATGATTCTCGGCCACTCGCACCCCGGCGTGCTCGACGCGGTGCGTGCCGCCGTCGAGCGCGGCACCTCCTTCGGCACCCCGACCCCGGGCGAGGTCGAGTTGGCCGAGGAGATCGTGGCCCGGGTGGCGCCCGTCGAGCGGGTGCGGCTGGTCTCCTCCGGCACCGAGGCCACCATGTCCGCGATCCGGCTGGCCCGCGGCTTCACCGGCCGCGCCAAGGTGATCAAGTTCGCCGGCTGCTACCACGGCCACGTGGACGCGCTGTTGGCCTCCGCCGGCTCCGGAGTCGCCACCTTCGGCCTGCCCGACACCCCGGGCGTCACCGGCGCCCAGGCCGGCGAGACCGTGGTCCTGCCCTACAACGACCTGGCCGCCGTGCGGGCCGCGTTCGCGGCGCACCCGGGCGAGATCGCCTGCGTGATCACCGAGGCCGTGCCGGGCAACATGGGCGTGGTGCCGCCGAAGGCCGGCTTCAACCAGGGCCTGAAGGACCTGTGCGCGGCGCACGGCGCGCTGCTGATCTCCGACGAGGTCATGACCGGCTTCCGGTTGAGCGCCGCCGGCTGGTTCGGCCTGGAGGGCGTGGTCCCCGACCTGATCACCTTCGGCAAGGTGATGGGCGGCGGCTTCCCGGCCGCGGCCTTCGGCGGCCGGGCCGACGTGATGGACCGGCTCGCCCCCGCCGGCCCCGTCTACCAGGCGGGCACCCTCTCCGGGAACCCGGTGGCGACCGCCGCCGGCCTCGCCCAGCTCCGGCTCCTCGACGACGCGGCCTACGCCGCACTCGACGCCACCTCGGCCGAACTGCGCGGCCTGGCCAGCCTGGCGCTCGCCAAGGAGGGCGTGGCCCACACAATCTCGGCGGCCGGCAACATGTTCTCGGTGTTCTTCACGGCCGACGAGGTGACCGACTTCGCCGGCGCCAAGGCCCAGGACACCTTCCGCTACACCGCCTTCTTCCACGCCATGTTGGAGCGCGGCGTCTACCTGCCGCCGTCCGCGTTCGAGGCGTGGTTCGTCTCCACCGCCCACGACGAGCGCGCCCTGGAGCGGATCGCCGCCGCCCTGCCGGCGGCCGCCCGCGCCGCGGCCGAGGCGACCCAGGCGACCGAGGACCCCGAAACAACCGCATAGCAGACAGAGGAACTGTGGGACAGCGATGAAGGAAAGCAGCGAGCGGACCGTCGTTCATGTGATGCGGCACGGCGAGGTGGAGAACCCCACCGGAGTGCTCTACGGGCGGCTGCCCGGCTACCACCTCTCGGCCCTCGGCCGCGAGATGGCGGAGCGGGTCGCCGCGCACCTCGCGGGCAACGACGTCACCCACGTCGTCGCCTCGCCGCTGGAGCGCGCCCAGGAGACCGCCACCCCGATCGCCAAGGCGCGCGGCCTCGACCTGGCCACCGACGGCCGGCTGATCGAGGCGGCCAACGTCTTCGAGGGGCGCTCCTTCGGCGTCGGCGACGGCGCGCTCCGCCGCCCGGGCAACTGGCGCCACCTGCGCAACCCCTTCCGCCCCTCCTGGGGCGAGCCGTACGTGGAGCAGGTGGTGCGGATGAAGGGCGCCGTCGACGCGGCGCGCGACGCGGCCCGGGGCCACGAGGCGGTCGTCGTCAGCCACCAGCTGCCGATCTGGATCCTGCGCAGCTACGTCGAGCGCCGCCGGCTGTGGCACGACCCGCGCAACCGGCAGTGCACGCTGGCGTCGCTGACCAGCTTCACCTACCGGGGCGACGAGATCGTCGCCGTCACCTACACCGAGCCGGCCATCGACCTGGTTCCCGAGCACCTGCGGGCCGGGGCCAGGCCGACGAAGGACCAGGCGCCCGGCTTCGGGGCCTGACCTGGGCGTTCCTCCTAGGTGGGGGGCGCGCAAGATCGTCAAAAGGCGCATGGGAAACTTTTCACATGATCCAGATCCGGGCTTTCGGCAGGGTCGCCAGAGGCGTCGTGGTCGCGCTGACCGGGGTACTGCTCCTCGGCGCCTGCAGCGGCGGCGGGGACGACGGCGCCACGGGTGACGGCACCAACTACGTCGAGGGCACCGGCGAGATCACCCAGGTCGCGGTCGCCGAGCGGGTCGAGGCGCCCGACCTCTCGGGCGAGACCCTGGGCGGCGAGGAGATCAGCCTCTCCGACTACCGCGGCGACGTCGTGGTGCTCAACGTCTGGGGCTCCTGGTGCCCGCCCTGCCGCGCCGAGGCACCGCACCTGGTGTCCGCCGCCGAGGCCACCGCCGACCAGGGCGTCCGGTTCGTCGGCCTCAACACCCGGGACCTCAGCAGGGACAACGCGCTGGCCTTCGAGCGCCGCTACGAGGTCGAGTTCCCCAGCTTCTACGACCCCAACGGCCGGCTGGTCGGCGCGTTCCCCAACGGCACGCTCAACCCCCAGGCCATCCCCAGCACGCTGATCATCGACCGGGAGGGCCGGATCGCGGCCCGGGCGCTGCTGCCGCTCACCGAGGAGGATCTGCTCGCCGCGCTGGAACCCGTGATCGCCGAAGAGTGAGTCGACGAGTGAGCCGACGAGTGAGCCGAGTGACCCGCACATGAACCCCAACGAGACGGTACTGAGCGGCGCGCTGCTGCTGGCCCTGCCGGTGGCGGTGCTCGGCGGCCTGGTGTCGTTCTTCTCGCCCTGCGTGCTGCCGCTGGTGCCCGGCTACCTCTCCTACGTCACCGGGGTCGGCGGGGCCGACCTCAAGGAGGCCAGGCGCGGCCGGATGTTCCTCGGCGCCGTCCTCTTCGTCCTCGGCTTCACGATCGTCTTCGTCTCCGGCGGTGCCCTCTTCGGCAGCTTCGGGGCCAACCTGATCAACCACCGGGAGACCGTGAACAAGGTCTTCGGGGTGCTGATCGTGGTGTTCGGGCTGATCTTCCTCGGCTTCATGCCGCGGCTGACCCAGCGCGAGTTCCGCCTCCACCACCGGCCCGTCGTCGGCCTCGCCGGCGCCCCCGTGCTCGGCTTCGTCTTCGGCGTCGGCTGGGTGCCCTGCATCGGCCCGACGCTGGCCGCCGTGCAGGCGCTGGCGTTCAGCGAGGCGACCGCGGGGCGCGGCGCGCTGCTGATGGTCGCGTACTGCGTCGGCCTCGGCCTGCCGTTCATCGCCGCCGCGCTCGCCTTCCGGCGGGCGCTCGGCGCCTTCGGCTGGGTCAAGCGCCACTACGCCTGGGTGATGCGGCTCGGCGGGGCCATGCTGATCACCACCGGCGTGCTGCTGTTCACCGGTACCTGGGACCGCATCGTCTACGAGATGCAGGTCTGGGCCGCCGACTTCCAGATTTGGATCTGACGACATGGCCGACCAGACAGCCGCCGACGAGACAGCCGCCGACCAGAGCGCCGACGACCAGAGCGCCGACGAGGCCGCCGCCACCGGCGGGCTCTCCACCGCGCCCGTCGAGGAGCCGGAGACCACCACCGCCGCCACCGGTTCGTTCGGCGGCCCCCGCGAGCCGGGGGCGCGCGGCCACCTCGCCTGGCTCGGGCGTGAACTGCTCGGCTGGGCCAGGTGGTTCTGGCGGCAGCTGACGTCCATGCGGGTCGCCCTGATCCTGCTCTTCCTGCTGGCGCTGGCCGCCATCCCGGGCTCGATGATCCCGCAGAACAACGCCAGCGCCGTGACCGTCGAGGGGTTCAAGGAGCGCAACCCGGGCCTGTCGTCCTTCTACGACCGGCTCCAGCTCTTCGACGTCTACTCCTCCGTCTGGTTCTCGGCGATCTACCTGCTGCTGTTCGTCTCCCTGGTCGGCTGCATCATCCCGCGCAGCTGGCAGTTCGTCGGCCAGCTGCGCGGCCGCCCGCCGCGCGCCCCCCGCCACCTGGACCGGATGCCGGCCTACACCACCTGGCGCACCGAGGCGGAGCCGGCCGACGTCCTCGACGCCGCGCACCGCCAGCTGCGCCGCCGCCGCTTCCGCGCCGACCTGCGCGAGGGCGGGGGCGAGCGGGGTGGCCGGGCCCATGTCGCGGCCGAGAAGGGCTATCTGCGGGAGGTCGGCAACCTCGTCTTCCACCTCTCGCTGGTCGTCCTGCTGATCGCCTTCGCCGCCGGCCGCCTCTACTACGCGGAGGGCGGCAAGCTGGTGGTCGAGGGCTATGACTTCACCAACAACCTCACCCAGTACGACGACTTCTCCTCCGGCCCGTTCTACGACACCGACGACCTGGGGAACTTCAGCTTCACGCTGGACGAGTTCCACGCCGAGTTCGTCCGCTCGGGGCCCGACCTCGGCACCCCGTCCCGGTTCGACGCCGACGTCTCCTACCGCACGTCGGACGGCACCGAGCACTCCACCACCGTCCAGGTCAACGAGCCGCTGGCCATCGGCGCCGAGCGGGTGCGGCTGCTGGGCCACGGCTTCGCGCCCGTCGTCCGGATCACCGACGGCCAGGGCGACGTCGCGTTCAGCGGCCCCGTCCCGTTCATCCCGCAGGACCAGGCCCTCACCTCGGTCGGCGTCGTCAAGGTGCCCGACTACACCAACCCGGACGGCGAGCCGGAACAGCTCGGCTTCCAGGGCTTCTTCAGCCCCACCTACAACATCGACGAGGTCCGCGGCCCGCACTCCACCTTCCCCGACCCGGACGACCCGGTCCTCACCCTCACCGGCTACCACGGCGACCTGGGCATGGACGCCGGCCTCCCGCAGAACGTCTACCAGCTCGACACCACCAACATGGAGCAGATGGTCGACGAGGACACCGGCGACCTCTTCCGGTTCGACCTGCGGCCCGGCGAGTCCATCGAACTGCCCAACGGCATGGGCACGTTGGAGTTCGAGGGCTTCGAGCGCTGGGCCACCTTCCAGATCTCCACCCGGGCCGGCAACAGCTGGGCGCTCGGCGGCTCGCTCGCCGCCATCGCCGGCCTCGCCGCGTCGCTGCTGCTCCAGCGCCGCCGCGTCTGGGTGCGCGCCTACCCCCACCGGGACGGCCACACCGTGGTCGAGATGGCGTCCCTCGGCCGCACCGAGTCCAACCGCATCCCCGAGGAGCTGGCCTCGCTCGCCGCGGCCCTCGCGCCGGCCGCCCCCATGCTGCCCGCCGACCCCACGCTGCTTGCCGACACCGAAGCGGGCCCCGGGTCTGATACCTCTGAAGAGTCCGCCGCCGAAGGAGCACGCTCATGACGCTCGCCGCAGACGAGGGCCTGGCCGATTTCAGCAACCTGCTGATCTACACGGCGATGGCCGTCTACGCGCTGACGTTCGTCGCCTACACCGCCGAGTGGATCTTCGGCAGCCGCAGCCGGGTCGCCCGCACCTCCTCGGCGCTCGGCGGCGCGGAGGCCGGCGAGCCGGGCGAGGCCGCCGAGTCGGCCGACGTGCCGGCGCAGCGGCCGGCCGTCGTGGTCAGGAAGGGCGGCGCGACCTCCGTCCTCGACCGCCCGAAGATCGTCACCCGCTCCACCACGCCCGAGCGCGACGCCGTCCCGGACGGCCCGGGCGCGGCCGGCGGCGACGAGCGGGGTGACACGTTCGGGCGGATCGCGGTCTCGCTCACCACGCTCGCGTTCCTGCTGCACCTCGGCGGCGTCGTCGCCCGCACCATCGCGGTGGGGCGTGGGCCGTGGAGCAACATGTACGAGTTCTCCACCGCGTTCTCGATGGTCCTGGTCGCCAGCTACCTGGGCTTCCTGGCCTTCCGCCGGAACGTCCGCTGGCTCGGCCTGCCGCTGGTCACCACCGTGCTGCTCGACCTCGGCCTCGCGGTGACCGTGCTCTACAACGACTCGACGCAGCTGGTGCCGGCGCTCGACTCGATCTGGATGATGATCCACGTCCCGCTGGCGATCATCTGCGGCGCGCTGATGTACGTCGGCGCGGTGGGAGCCGTCCTCTTCCTCTTCCGGGACCGCTACGAGGCCAAGCTGGCCGCCGGCGGGAAGCCGGGCCGGTTCGCCACCTCGGTGCTGGAGCGGCTGCCGTCCTCCCTCACCCTGGACCGCTTCTCCTACCGGATCAACGCGGCCGTCTTCCCGTTCTGGACCTTCACCATCGTCGCCGGCGCCATCTGGGCGGAGAACGCGTGGGGCCGCTACTGGGGCTGGGACCCGAAGGAGACCTGGGCGTTCATCACCTGGATCGTCTACGCCATCTACCTGCACGCGCGCTCCACGGCCGGCTGGAAGGGCCGCAGGACCGCCTACCTGTGCATCGCCGGGCTGGTCTGCTTCCTGATCAACTACTACGGCGTCAACATCTTCTTCGACAGCCTGCACGGTTACGGCGGCGTGTGAGCCACCCCGTCCGAGCGACGGGCGGCGAAGGACAGCGCGAAGGACGACAGCCCGAAGGACAGGGCCCCCGCCGAAACAGCTTCGGCGGGGGCCCTGTCCGTGGTGCGGACCGGCGGACCGGCGGGGCGGTCAGCGGTCCTTGGGGCCCTTCGGGCCCTTGGGGCCGGACGGCGGCGGGTTCTCGTCGTCGTCCTTCTGCCGCAGCTCGTCCTCGCGGCGGCGCAGGTCCTCTTCCCAGTTCTCCAGGAGCTCGCGGTCCTTCTCGTTCTCCTCGCGCCGCTGCTCGTCGTTGAGCGAGCGCAGGAACTCCGGGTTGTCGTCGGGCGCGACCCAGCCGCCGCCCGAGCGGCCGCCACGGCCGCCCTGGCCGCCGGCCGCGGCGGCGCCGCGCCTGCGACCGATGAGGATCCAGGTGATGGGGCCGATGACCCAGGCGAGCACGATCAGCAGGATCCAGACCATCTTCGGCAGGTGCCTGATGTCCTCGTCCTTGGAGCTGATGCAGTCCACCAGGGCGAAGATGGTCAACGCCAGCGGTACCAGAAACAGCAGCACCCTCAGCATGGTAGTCCCCCTGGACGGAACGGGCCGGGCCTCGGATTGCGGGCCCCTGACTAAGCCCAGGGTAATGCGTCGGCAATACTGAGCGGCATGGCGTACGACGACCTCCGTGGCCTGTTGAAGGCTCTCGAACGAGATGGTGACCTCAAGCGGGTCAGGGCCGAGGTCGATCCGCACCTCGAGGTGGGCGAGATCACCGACCGGGTGAACAAGGCGGGCGGGCCCGCCCTCCTCTTCGAGAACGTCAGGGGCTCGAAGCTGCCGCTGGCGATGAACGTCTTCGGCACCGACCGCCGCCTGCTGAAGGCGCTCGGCCTCACCTCGTACGAGGAGATCAGCGAGCGGATCGGCGCGCTGCTCAAGCCCGAGCTGCCGCACGGGTTCGTCGGCGTGCGCGAGGCGTTCGGCAAGCTCGCCTCGGTGGCGCACGTGCCACCGAAGAAGGTGAAGAGCGCGCCGGTGCAGGAGGTCGTCCTCAAGGGCGACGACGTGGACCTCGACGCGCTGCCCGCGCTGTTCACCTGGCCCGAGGACGGCGGCTCGTTCTTCAACCTCGGCCTCACCCACACCAGGGACCCGGAGTCCGGCGTGCGGAACCTGGGCCTCTACCGGCTCCAGCGCCACGACCGCCGCACCATCGGCATGCACTGGCAGATCCACAAGGACAGCCGCAACCACTACCAGGTCGCCGCCAGGCGCGGCGAGCGGCTGCCGGTCGCCATCGCCTTCGGCTGCCCGCCCGCCGTCACCTACGCGTCGACGGCCCCGCTGCCCGGCGACATCGACGAGTACCTGTTCGCCGGCTACCTCCAGGGAAAGCGCGTCGAGTTGGTCGACTGCGTGTCCGTGCCGCTCCAGGTGCCGGCCCGCGCCGAGGTCGTCGTCGAGGGCTGGCTCGAGCCCGGCCGGATGCTGCCCGAGGGCCCGTTCGGCGACCACACCGGCTTCTACACGCCGCAGGAGCCCTTCCCGGCGCTCGACGTCGAGTGCGTCACGATGCGCCGCGACCCCGTCTTCCAGTCGATCGTGGTCGGCCGCCCGCCCACCGAGGACGGGCCACTCGGCCGGGCCACCGAGCGGTTCTTCCTCCCGCTGCTCAAGGTCATCATCCCGGACATCGTCGACTACCACCTGCCGGAGGCCGGCGGCTTCCACAACTGCGCGATCATCTCGATCGACAAGAAGTACCCGAAGCACGCGCAGAAGGTGATGTCCGCCGTCTGGGGGGCGCACATGATGTCGCTCACCAAGCTGATCGTCGTGGTCGACTCCGACTGCGACGTGCACGACCTGCACGAGGTCGCCTGGCGGGCGCTCGGCAACGTGGACTACGCCCGTGACCTGCTGCTCACCGAAGGGCCGGTCGACCACCTCGACCACGCCTCGTACCAGCAGTTCTGGGGAGGCAAGGCGGGCATCGACGCCACCGCCAAGTGGCCCGAGGAGGGCTACACCAGGGACGGCGGCTGGCCCGAGATGGTCCGCTCCGACCCGGCCGTCGCCGATCGCGTGACCGCCCGCTGGAAGGAGTACGGGCTGTGACGGCCGTCGCTCCCCGACCGGCCGCCGGCGGAACGGGCGGCGTGCGGGCGTTCCTGCGCGTCGTGATGATCGAACACTCGGTCTTCGCGCTGCCGTTCGCCTACATCGCGACGCTCACCGCGATGCTGGTGGACCGGCCGGCGACGGGGGCATCTCCCAGCGGCAGCGGGGGGATCGTCGAGTGGGACACCCTGCTGCTGGTCACCGTCTGCATGGTCGGCCTGCGGACCTTCGCGATGGCGGCCAACCGGATCATCGACCGCGAGATCGACGCCCGCAACCCGCGCACCGCGCGACGCGAACTCGTCACCGGCGCCGTCTCGGTGCGGGCCGGCTGGACGGGCGCGCTGATCGCCCTCGCCGTCTTCCTCGGCTCGGCGGCGCTGCTCAACCCACTCTGCCTGGCCCTGGCTCCGCTCGCCGTGGTGCCGATGGTCGTCTACCCGTACGGCAAGCGGTTCACGGACTTCCCGCACGCCATCCTCGGCCTCGCCCAGGCGATGGGCCCGGTCGGCGGCTGGCTCGCCGTCACCGGCGCCTGGTCCTGGGAGGCCGTGGTGCTGGGCGCGGCCGTCGGCCTGTGGATCGGCGGCTTCGACCTGATCTACGCCTGCCAGGACGTGGCGGCCGACCGCGAGAACGGCGTCCGCTCCGTCCCCGCCCGCTTCGGCATCGCCGGCGCCCTGGCCGGCGCCCGCGTCTGCCACGTCCTCACGCTGGCGCTCCTCGCCCTCTACGCGGCCCTGACCGACGCCGGCCCGCTCTTCTGGACCGGCCTCGTGGTGGTCGCCGGCGCCTTCGCCTACGAACACTCCCTGGTCCGCCCGACCGACCTCTCCCGCCTCAACCGCGCCTTCTTCACGGTCAACGGCTTCGTCGGGATCTCGCTGTTCGTCTTCACCCTGGCCGACCTGACGGTGCGCGGCCTGGGGGTGTAGGAGGCCGGCCGGTCGGAGGTCCCGCGGCTAGCGCCGGAACCGGTCGGTAGGCGTCCGCGTGGACGACATCGGTGACGGTGACGACGTCGGTGACGGTGAGGTCCGGTTCGGGGGGTTCACCATCCGGTTGTGGAAAGTGCGGCGGGTGGCAGTCACGATCGGCTCACCAGCAAGGTACGCGGTCGTGAAACCCCCGACAGACCCAGGGCGTTCGTACAGCTCCAGGCCGCGATCGCGCTCCATGGCCCCACTCATCGCACCCTCCGACCACCTGTTCCGCTGGTCGGATCAACGGGGCGACGATCGGATGGTCACTCCGCCGGCGGTGCGCCCGGCGGGGGGACGTCCTCCACGAAGTGGTCGAACTCGTTGTTCTGGACGCCGAGGACGAAGGCGTCCCACTTGGCGCGGGTGGTGGTGACGATCTTGGCGAGGTCGTCGGTCTGGCGGATGTGGATCAGGTCGCCCTCGCCGGCCGCCACCTCGAAGCAGTGCTCGTCGCTGCCGTCCTCGACCGGGGCCTGGATCCACTCCAGCTTCTCGGCCTCTTCCAGGGTGATCCTCGGCATGTGCGTGCTCCCTCCTGGGGCGTGGTCGTCTCGCCCCGGCTCAGGTGATGTCGATCCGCAGCACGGTACCGGCCGCTCCGTCCAGCACGCCGAGACCGGGGCCGCCGACCGCCGGGACCACGACCCGTGGGTCGGGCAGCTCGCCGTCGGCGAGCAGCGGGACCGGGTCGGCCGTCAACTCCGTGCCGTTCAGCGGGATCCGCCACAGCGCGGACCGCTCCGCGTCGGGTGACCAGAGCGAGCCGGCGCTGAACGCCAGCCCGCGCGGCGCGGCCTCGCCGGCCGGCCAGGCGTGCACGGGCGCGATCCCGCCGGCCTCGTAACCGCCCCCGGGCGCGATCGAGTTCAGCTCGGTGCCGGCGTCCCCCGCGGCATCCAGCGCCCAGAGCCGGCCGGCGGCGTCCCAGGCCAGGCCGGTGACCTCGCCGTGGCCCAGCGCGTAGACCGGGGAGCCCTGGAAGGGGTTGTCCGCCGGGATGTCGCCGTCCGGCTCGATCCGCAGGATCTTGCCGCCGAGCGACTCCGGATCCGTGCCGAGCGCCGGCTGCCCGCCGTCCGCCGTGCCCACGTAGAGCATCCCGTCCGGGCCGAAGGCCAGCACCCCGCCGCCGGGGAGGTCCTCCAGCAGTACGTTGCGGCTGGTGCCCAGTCGACTGCCGGGCGCGGCCGACTGGTCGTAGGTGAGGCGGGTCACCCGGACGCCCGAGGGGCTGTCGTAGGAGATGTAGAGATAGCCGCCCACGTCATCGGAGGGCGCCAGGGCGAGGTCTACGAGGTCACTGACGCCGGGTGCGGCACCCGCCTCGGTGATCGCGCCGTCCGGGGCGACCTGGTGGATCGTGCCGCTACCGGCCTCGCCGACCAGCAGCCCGCCGTCCGGCAGCGTGACGGCGCAACAGACCTCCGGCAGGCCCTCGGTCACGGTGCCGACGATCTCCGCCGTGCCGGTGGGCGGCGCCGGCTCGCTGATGACGGGTGGCTGCTCGGTGGGCTCATCACCAGGCGACGGCTCGCCGCCGGGTTCGGGCGCCCGCGGCGTGGGGTCCTCGGCGACGCCGAGCCGCTCCGCGCGGTCGGCGGCCGGGCCGAAGGCGCACCCCCCGCACATCATGACGGCCACGACCATGGCCGCCGCCCGAGCTCGCACGCGCATCCGCTAGATGGCCATGCCGTAGATGATCGTGAACAGCGTGCCGAGCGAGCCGATGATGAAGATTCCGGTGAGCCCGGCGACGATCAGTCCCTTGCCCTGCTCGGCGCTGAAACTGTCCCGCATCGCCGTCGACCCGATCCGCTGCTTGGCAGCGCCCCAGATGGCGATCGCCATGCAGATCAGGATGGCCAGCGCCATGACCACCTGGATCATCGTCCGAGCCTGGTCGCCGACCTGCCCGAAGGGGCCCCAGTCCGGGGCGATGCCGCCGATGATCTCGTTGATGTCTTCCGTCTCAGCTGCCAGGAACATCCGACCTCACCGCCCAACTGCCGTTCAAACCACTCCTTCTCGGATTCTGCCACGCCCGGGTGACAGAAGTACGGCCCCGACCCGGCGGATTCCGGCCAGGCGAGGGAAGACGAGTGAACGCCCGGCCGGTTTCCCGCTGTTTGGTGGCGTGTTGACCAATCCACGGGCCGCGACGGCCCTCACCGCGGCGCTCGCCCCGGCCGCCCGATCCGTGCCGCGACGCCGCACCCACCGACCCAGGAGCTGTCTCTTATACCCATCTGACGCTGCCTA
>NZ_SMKI01000669.1 GCF_004348415.1 Streptomyces hainanensis | reverse complement strand
CCGCCACCCCGCGCCTCCGCCGTCCCGAGCCGGTGCCGCCGGCAGGTGGCTAGAGCTGGAGGCCGGTGAGGACCATGACCCGCTCGTAGGTGTAGTCCTCCATCGCGAACGCCACGCCCTCGCGGCCCACGCCGGAGTCCTTGACGCCGCCGTACGGCATCTGGTCGGCCCGGTAGGACGGGACGTCGCCGACGATCACGCCGCCGACCTCCAGGGCGCGGTGCGCGCGGAAGGCGGCCTGGAGGTCGTGGGTGAACAGGCCGGCCTGGAGGCCGAAGGTCGAGTCGTTGGCGGCGGCGAACGCGGCCTCCTCGCCCTCCACCCGGGTCACCGACAGGACCGGGCCGAAGACCTCCTCGCAGGCCACCCTGGCGTCGGTCGGCACGTTCTCCAGGATGGTCGGCTGGTAGCTGGCGCCCTGCCGGACGCCGCCGGCCAGCACCTTGGCGCCGGCCGCGGTGGCCTCCTCGACCCAGGACTCGACCCGGCGGGCGGCGTCCTCGCTGACCAGCGGGCCGACGTCGGTGGCGTCGTCGGCCGGGTCGCCGGTGACCAGCGACTCCACGGCGGAGACCAGCCGCGGCAGCAGCCGGTCGTAGACGGCGGCGTCGGCGATCACCCGTTGCACGGAGATGCAGGACTGGCCGCCCTGGTAGTTGGAGAAGGTGGCGATCCGCTGCGCGGCCCAGTCGAGGTCGGCGTCCGAGGCGTAGTCGGCGAGCACGATCGCCGCGCCGTTGCCGCCGAGCTCCAGGGTGACGCGCTTGCGCGGCACCGAGTCGCGGATGGCCCAGCCGACCGGCACCGAGCCGGTGAAGGAGACGATCGGCAGCCGCGGGTCCTGGACCAGCGGCGGCATCGCCTCGTTCGGGACCGGCAGCACGCTCCAGGAGCCGGCCGGCAGCTCGGTCTCGGCCAGCAGCTCGCCCAGCAGCAGCCCGGAGAGCGGGGTGGCGGGGGCTGGCTTGAGGATGATCGGCGCGCCGGCCGCCAGGGCCGGCGCGACCTTGTGGGCGCAGAGGTTCAGCGGGAAGTTGAAGGGCGCGATGCCGAGCACCGGGCCGTAGGGGATGCGGCGGGTGAGGGCGAGCCGGCCGGCGCCGCCGGCGTCCGCGTCGAGCCGCTGGGCGGTGCCGCCGTTGAAGCGGCGGGCCTCGTCGGCGGCCCAGCGGAAGACCGAGGTGCAGCGGGCCACCTCGATCCTGGCCCACTTCATCGGCTTGCCGTTCTCCGCGCTGATCAGCCGCGCGATCTCCTCGGCGCGCTCGCCGAGCCGGCGGCAGACGTGGTCGAGCGCGGCGGCCCGCGCATAGGCCGGGGTCGCCGCGAACTCGTCGGCCACGGCCGCCGCGGCGGCGACCGCCTCCTCCGTCTGCTCCGGGGTGGGCACGCTCGCCGTGCCGACGGTCCTGCCGTCCCAGGGCGAGGTGACCTCCAGGGTGGCCTCGCCGGTCGCCGGGCGCCCGGCGAGCCAGAACGCCTGCGGGGATGTCGCGGTGGTCATGCCGATCCGCCCTCTCGTCGATAGTCGATCGTGTACGCCTCACCTTCCACGGTAGGTGCTCACGCGACGAAGAGTTCTTGTCCGGTCTGTAGCGGCGCGGCGCGCGGGTGGGACGTTTCGTCAGGATGACACGCGACCGGATCGCACCAGGCGCCATTGACCGGAGCATGCCAGTTCGCCAGCATGTCCCCACCCCACTCGTCGCACGGACACCCACCAGGAGATGTGTTGCGACTTTCCAGACGAGGCAAGCGGACCACCACCGCGGCCGCCATCGTGTCCCTCGCCCTGGCGATCACCCTCGGGACGCAGGCGAGCGCCGCCCCCTCGCCGGGTGAGCCGGCGGACGCCGTCCCGGTCCAGCAGTACGAGGTCGCCGACGTCGGCACCCGGACCGAGCGCACCGAGCTGGCCAGGACCGGCACCGCGATCGACGAGGTGCGCGACACCTCCGTGGTGGTCACCGCCGACGCGACGGACGCCACCCGGCTGCGCGACCTGGGCTACGAGCTCACGGCCCTGCCGGGCACCGCCACCGAGCGCAACGACTTCCGGGCCTCCGCGCCGTCGGACTACCACACCGCCGCCGACGTGCGGACCATCGTCGACCAGACCGTGGCCGCCTACCCGAACCTGGTCAGCAGCCGCGTGATCGGCCGCTCCTACCAGGGCCGGGACATCATCGCGGTCAAGGTCAGCGCCGACGTGAACGTGGACGAGAACGAGCCGGAGGTCCTGTTCACCCACAACCAGCACGCGCGCGAGCACCTGACCGTGGAGATGGCGCTCTACACGCTGGACGAGCTGACCTCGCAGTACGGCACCGACCCGGAGATCACCCAGCTGCTCGACACCCGCGAGGTCTGGCTGATCCCCACGGTCAACCCGGACGGCAAGGTCTACGACCAGGAGACCGCCACCAACTTCCGCAGCTGGCGCAAGAACCGGCAGCCCAACTCGGGCTCGACCGCGGTGGGCACCGACCTCAACCGGAACTGGGACTACCAGTGGGGCTGCTGCGGCGGCTCGTCCGGCAGCACCAGCAGCGAGACCTACCGCGGGCCGTCGCCGGAGTCCGGGACGGAGACCCGGGTGGTCGCGGACTTCGTCCGCAGCCGGGTGGTCGGCGGCCAGCAGCAGATCTCCGCGCACATCGACTTCCACACGTACAGCGAGCTGGTGCTGTGGCCCTACGGCTACACCTACTCGGACACCGCGGGCGGCCTGACCGCCGACGACGCGGCGGCGTTCCGCGCCCTCGGCACGGAGATGGCCGACACCAACGGCTACACGCCGCAGCAGTCCAGCGACCTGTACATCACGGACGGCTCGATCAACGACTGGATGTGGGCGGAGCAGGGGATCTTCTCCTTCACCTTCGAGATGTACCCACCGTCCGCCTCGGGCGGCGGCTTCTACCCGCCGGGCAGCGTGATCGACCGCGAGACGGCGCGGAACCGGGAGGCGGTGCTGCTGCTGCTCGACTACGCGGACTGCCCGTACCGGATCATCGGTGAGGAAGCGACGTACTGCTGACGCGGGCCGGCGGGTGGCGGG
>NZ_SMKI01000668.1 GCF_004348415.1 Streptomyces hainanensis | reverse complement strand
CCGTCGAGTGGCCGCCGGCCCCCCAGCCGCGCTCCGCCAACTCCGCGGCCAACAGCTCGCCGGAACCGTCGGCACCCGTGGTGACCTGCAACGAGGCCGGCAGCCCACGTGCCGCGAACCAGGCGCCGAGCCGGTCGAGATCCGGCGCCCCCCTCCCGAGCGACGCCTCCTCAAGCGGCACGGCCGAGTTGGCCCGCCGCGTCCAGCCGCCGCAGGCCCGCGCCAGCCAGCCCCCGACCTCCTCGACGTCAGGACCGCACCAGCCGCGCGCGGCCACCAGCGTCAGCTCCCGGACGCCCGCCGCCGGCACCCCGCGCCGCCGCGCCGGCGTCGGCGGCACCACCTTGCCGGCCACCAGATCGGCCTCCGCGAGCCGCACGGTCCGGCCGTCACGCCGCGTCACACTCAGCTCCCCGCCGGCCCAGGACGTCAGCACGCCGACGGTGTCCGTGAATCGCGCGCCGGGCTCCCGCGCGCCGGTCAACGTCCGCACAGAGACGCGTTTTCCCACGTCAGCGCGGGTAATCCGAACGATAAGGTGTCCGCTCGTGGTGAACTCCACCGTCTAGCCAGCCCCCTGAAGGTCACGCTGTTGTCCTGACCGGAGATACTAGGGCTGAGCACCGACGACGCCGCGCTCCCGCGCGCCATCAGGCGGACCGCCGCCCCAACGAGGAGGACTGACAGCGTGACCTACGTCATCGCGGAGCCTTGTGTCGACCTGAAGGACAAGGCATGCATCGAGGAGTGCCCTGTCGACTGCATCTATGAGGGGGAGCGCGCCCTCTACATCCACCCCGACGAGTGCGTCGACTGCGGTGCTTGCGAGCCGGTCTGCCCGGTGGAGGCCATCTTCTACGAGGACGACGTCCCCGAGGAGTGGAAGGACTACTACAAGGCCAACGTCGAGTTCTTCGACGAGCTCGGCTCGCCCGGCGGGGCCAGCAAGCTGGGCCTGATCGAGCGCGACCACCCGCTGATCGTCGCGCTGCCGCCGCAGCAGCACGACGAGTGACATCCTGGCCTTCTTGCGTGTCAGCGGTCCCGTGCGGCACCAGCCGTACGGGACCGGAGCATTCCGCGAGAGGCCCCTCAACCGTTGAAAGAGAGTGAGCCACCCCGTGTCGTCGTCCCGCGTCTCAGCCCGCCTGCCGGCCTTCCCCTGGGACCGGCTCGAGCCGTACAAGGCCACCGCGGCCGCGCATGACGGCGGCATCGTCGACCTGTCCGTCGGCACCCCCGTCGACCCGGTTCCCCAGCTGATCAGGGCCGCGCTGGCGGCCGCCGCCGACAGCCCCGGCTACCCCACCGTCTGGGGCACCACGACGCTGCGGGAGGCGATCCTGGGCTGGCTGGCGCGCCGCACCGGTGCCGCCGGGCTCGACCACCAGAACGTGCTGCCGGTGATCGGCTCCAAGGAACTGGTCGCCGCGCTCCCCGCCCAGCTGGGGCTCGGCCCCGGCGACCGGGTCGCCTACCCGGAGCCGGCCTACCCGACCTACGAGGTGGGTGCCCGCCTGGCCCGCGCCGAGCCGGTGCCCTACCAGGGCGACCCGACCGAGCTCGACCCGGCCGGCCTGCGGCTGCTCTGGCTCAACTCGCCCGGCAACCCGACGGGTCGGGTGCTCTCCGCCGAGCGGCTGCGGGCGATCGTGTCCTGGGCCCGGGAGCACGGGGTGCTGCTGTTCAGCGACGAGTGCTACCTGGAGCTCGGCTGGGAGAGCGACCCGGTGTCGGTGCTCCACCCCGACGTCTGCGGCGGCGACCCGACCGGCGTCGTGGCTGTCCACTCGCTCTCCAAGCGGTCCAACCTGGCCGGCTACCGGGCCGCCTTCCTCGCCGGCGACCAGGCCGTCCTCGGCGAACTGCTCGGCGTCAGGAAGCACGCCGGGATGATGCTGCCGGCCCCCGTCCAGGCGGCGATGGCCGCCGCGCTCGGCGACGACGCGCACGTCGCCGAGCAGCGGGCCCGCTACGCGGCCCGGCGCGCGGCGCTGCGGGACGCGCTCACCGGCCGCGGCTTCCGGATCGAACACAGCGAGGCGTCGCTCTACCTCTGGGCCACCAGGGGCGAGCCCTGCTGGGACACCGTGGGCGAGCTCAGCAAGGAAGGCATCCTGGTGGCACCCGGGGAGTTCTACGGCGCGGCGGGCGAGCGGTTCGTCCGGGTGGCGTTCACCGCCACCGACGAGCGGGTCGCCGAGGCGGTGCGCCGGCTGTCGTGAACCGCCGCCGCCGGGCGGCTGGTTCACGACAGCCGGTGGCGGCGCGGTCAGAGCAGCGAGATGTCGTTGACCTTGTCGTCGACGGTGGGCACGTTCGCGAGGAACTGCTCCGTCGTCGGCGGCTGGCCGGTCACGGTGGTGACGGCGTCCTCGACCAGCGGGGGCCCGTCCTGCGCGGCGCTCTCGGCCAGGTCGCGGACGACCGGCATCAGCACCGGCATCGCCTCCATGACCACCGGGCCCACCAGCCGCTCGACCGTCGGCGTCGCCAGCTCGTTGAGTGTGGTGGCCGCCTCGTTGACGGTCTGCTCGTCCATCGCGAGCAGCTCGGTGGCGCTCCCCAGCCCGTTCACGTTCGGGTCCAGCACCGGCCCCGCCGCGCTGGCCTGGCCGGCGGCGGCGACGGGCGCGGCGGTCGCCGCGAGCAGCAGCGCGGCCTTGGCCATGCGGTGCCTGAGGGGGTTCGTCATGATGCTCCTTAGCCCGGGGGTTCGCCCCGGGATTCGCCCTGTGATGGACCCTGAGTGAGACGCCGTCACGGCGGAGGCGTCGTCATGGCGCTGTGCCTATCGGTCCCGGGCGGGGCGAGGTTGCGGTTCGCAACGGTAAAGGATTGGTAATGCGTCGCATTATCGAGCTCGCGGTGGTGCGCCGACGGCCTTCGGGAGAATGGGCGCCGGGCGTGCGCCGCGGGCGCGTCCCGGTTATCGGCCGGGAGGCCGGCGGAATTTCCCCCCACCGCCGTTTGCCGGAACGCCCAAGGCCGATAAGCCGGGTTACTCGGCCGCGACGGAGAGCCGGAGTTCCGCGCCGGAATCCGCCGCGTTCCCCGTGCCCTCCC
>NZ_SMKI01000667.1 GCF_004348415.1 Streptomyces hainanensis | reverse complement strand
GACACCGCCCGACTCCCCGCCCCCGGCGGAGCCGACCGACCCGGGTCCCAACGACCCGGCACCGGACGGACGGTCACCGGGCGGCGGCCTCGCCGAAACCGGCACGTCCGGCCTCGGAAGCATGATCGCCCTCACCGCCGTACTGCTCGGCGCGGGCGCGACAGCGGTCCTGATCACCCGTCAGCGGCGCGTACGACGCCACTGACACCGGAAACACCTGGAAACACCCGACGGGCCGGTGCGCCGCACCGGCCCGTCGGCCGTCCGGTCCCGGTCCTGTTCCCGTAGCGGCCCCACCGCCGGGCTCGAAGGCTCCGTTCGGGGAGTTCGTCCCACGGGCGGCCCACTCGGTCGGCCGCCGAGTGGACCGGTTGCCCACGGCATGTGGTAGCCAGGCTCGGAAGCGCGACGCGGCGGGCGCCACCGGTGCGGTGCCGCGCGTCGTCGACCGGCCCCCTCCCGCGAGGAACCCCTCATGCGAGCGATCACCGTCCGCGACCGCGACGCCGGCGTCCGTGGTCTGACCCTCACCGACCTGCCGCATCCGCACGCGGCCGAGAACGACGTGGTCGTGCGCGTGCACGCCGCCGGGTTCACCCCCGGCGAGCTGGCCTGGCCCGGCACCTGGACCGACCGGGCCGGCCGCGACCGTACCCCCAGCGTGCCAGGGCACGAGCTGTCCGGCGTCGTGTCCGAACTCGGCTACGGCACCACCGGGTTGGGCGTCGGGCAACGCGTCTTCGGCCTGGCCGACTGGACCCGGAACGGCTCGCTCGCCCAGTACGTCGCGGTCGAGGCCCGCAACCTCGCGCCGCTGCCCGCCGACATCGACCACGTCACGGCCGCCGCGCTGCCCGTCTCCGGGCTCACCGCCTGGCAGGCCCTGTTCGACCACGCCCGGCTGACCACCGGCCAGACCGTGCTGATCCACGGCGCGGCCGGTGGTGTCGGCTCCCTGGCCGTCCAGTTGGCCCGGGAGGCCGGCGCCCGCGTGATCGGTACCGGCCGCGCCGACGACCGCACGACCGCGCTGGAACTGGGCGTGGACTCCTTCGTCGACCTGAAGGCCGACCCCCTTGAGGACATCGGCGCCGTCGACGTCGTCTTCGACGTGATCGGCGGCGACATCCTCGACCGGTCCACCGCCCTGGTCCGCCCCGGCGGCACGCTCGTCACCATCGCCCGTCCCGTCACCGTCCACCCCGAGGACGGCCGCGCCATCTTCTTCGTCGTCGAGCCCGACCGGGCCCGCCTCGCCGACCTCGCCACCCGGGTACGCGACGGACGACTCAGGCCGGTCATCGGCTCCGTGCGACCGCTGGCCGAGACCGCCGAGGCCTTCGCCCCCGACCGGCGCACCCCCGGCAAGACGATCATCCGCGTCGCGGACGACCAGTAGCCTCGACTCGAAGATCCCGACAGCGGCTCACCGGATCAGCTCGATGTGCGGATGATCCGGGGACGCCGGGCAGACGTGCGGTTGCCGATCGTAGCCCCCGGCGAGGTCGAGCCCGGTCGGGTTCCCCGGTGTGTGCGTGGGGGAGCGCCGTTCGCGCGAGGCGATGGTCGGCCCGTTCGGCCCGTTCGGCCCGTTCGGAGGCGGCCTGTTCGAACGCCTGGCGGGTGAGGCGTTCGGCCTCGGCGAGCTGCTCGGGCGTGCGCGCCGTCGGGGAGCCCTGCCGGACGGGCCGTCACCTGCCCGCATCATGCCGCGGGCCACTGACAACGCGGCCGACGATCCCGCGAGGCCGTCGGCGGAGTTGGCCGGCGCCTGGGTGGTTCTCCGGGGCGCGGAGGCGGGACCATCGGGGGGTGGCTGAAGGAACGAGGCCCGCGGTGCCGCGACCGGTGGCCGTGCGGCGCGAACTGGTGTCCGTGTCCACCGACGGCCTGCCCGCCGGCGACCGCTTCGACTGGTGGGGGCAGTTGATGCGGGAGCAGGTCATGGCGGTGTCGATGGCCAGTGAGCGTCCCGGGCGCTTTCGCGGGGGAGTCGACAGCATCGACGCCCCGCCCACGTGGGTGTCGGCGTTGTACCTCTCGTCGTTGTCGGGAACCCGAACGCGCACGCACATCCGGCGGCACGACCCGGAGGACTACTACCTGTTCGCGATCCGCGGGGGCCGGGTCGGGCTGGAACAGAACCGCGGCAGCTCCTCGCTCGGCGCCGGCGACCTGGGCCTGTACTCCACCTCCCGGCCCCTGGAGGCCGACTTCCGCGGTGACGGCCGGCCCGTCAGGTTGGAGATGATCCGCCTGCCCAGGGCGACGCTCCCGCTGCCCTTCGACACGGTGGACCGGCTGCTGGCCGAGCGCCTGCCCGCCGGGACCGGGGCGGGGGCGCTGTTGACCGGTTACCTGTCCGGGCTCCTGAAGCACGCGCGGGAGTGCGGCCCGGCCGAACTGGCAGGGCTGGGTTCCGTCGTGGCCGACCTGGCGGTGACGTTTCTCGCCGGGCGGCTGGACATCGCCGACGCCGTCCCGCCGGAGAGCCGGAGGCAGGCGCTGCTGGCCCGGATCGACGCGTTCGTCGAGCGCAACCTCGGCGATGCCGACCTGCGGCCCGCCGCCATCGCCGCGCACCACCACATCTCCGTGCGGACGCTGCACGAACTGTTCAGGGAGCGGCCGGAGACGGTCGGCGCGACGATCCGCCGGCGCCGGCTGGAACACTGCCGGGCCGACCTCGCCGATCCGCGGCTGCGGCACCGGACGATCGGTGAGATCGCCCTCGGGTGGGGATTCCGCCACCCGGCGGACTTCAGCCGGGCCTTCCGCGCCGCCTACGGCATGCCACCGGGAGAACTCCGGCAGGCGGCACTGCGCGGTCCGCCGAGAAGTGACACGCGGCCCACCGGGCCCGGATCGTGAACGGTGGGCCGGCGCGCAGGCATGGACACCGGCGAGCGGCCCCCGCAGTTCGTCGTCGTCTCCTGGGACGGCGCCGCCGCCCTCGACGGTCGCCGTCATCGTGCCGGCGCCGTCCCTCAGGCGGGCCAGCAACCCGGTGGCCACCAGGCCGAGGGAGCCGATCAGCAGTTCGTAGATGGCAAACAGCGGAGAGGCGAGCACGGCGAGCAC
>NZ_SMKI01000666.1 GCF_004348415.1 Streptomyces hainanensis | reverse complement strand
GGGCCAGGGGGGTCGCCATCGCCATGAGGAGGATTCTCGCTCCTGTTCTCGCTGGTCGTGGGCGTGCCGACGGCTCGCCGTGCCGATTGTCCTCCCGCTGGTTAGCGTGGAGGAAGGGGCCCGAGTGACTGGAGAGAGATCTGGGGGAGAGGGGAAAAGAGGGACATGACTGCCTACCCCGAGGGCGCGCCCTGCTGGGCCGACGTGACCCTGCCCGACCTGGAGGCCGGCAAGCGCTTCTACGGCGAGCTGTTCGGCTGGACGTTCGAGACCGGCACGCAGGAACACGGCGGGTACACGCAGGCCTACTCGGACGACAAGGCCGTCGGCGCGCTGGCGCCGCAGATGCCGGGGCAGAACGACGTGCCGCCGGCCTGGACCGTCTACTTCGAGTCGCCCGACGTCTCCGCCACGGCCGACCGGGTCGCGCGGCACGGCGGCGAGACGCTGATGGGGCCGATGGAGGTCGACCCGTTCGGCAGCCTGCTGATCGCCCGCGATCCGGCCGGCGTGCTGTTCGGCGTGTGGCAGGAGGGCACCCACCACGGGTTCGGCAAGCACGACGAGCCGAACTCCTTCTGCTGGGCCGAGGTCCACACCAGGGACGCGGCCAGGACCGACGAGTTCTTCACCTCCGTCTTCCCGCTCGACGCGAAGCTGATGGAGGGCTCGCCGGAGATGGACTACGCGGTCTGGATGATCCACGGCCAGCCCCGGGCCGGCCGCTACCTGATCCCGAAGGACGCCCCGGCCGAGCTCGGCCCGCACACCGAGACGTACTTCTCGGTGGCGGACTGCGACGAGGCGGTGGCGAACCTGCAGCGCCTCGACGGCCGGCTGATCCGGGGCCCGATGGACAGCCCCTACGGCCGCTTCGCCGCCGTCGCCGACCCGCAGGGCGCCACGTTCGCGCTCATCGACACCTCGACCACGACCGGCGAGCCGCCCGGAACCGTGTGAGGACCTGATGGCACCCGGTGGGACCCGGTAGGGCCCGGTAGGGCTCGGCGGGGTGGAGGGCGAGGGCTCGGCCCTCGCCCCCCACCATCGGCACCTCGCGGCGCCGCGGCACGACCCCGAGCAGCACGGTCTGCTGGAGGGCCAGTTCGAGGCGTGGCCCGAGGACGAAGCCCATCACCAGCGGCGCGATCGGCAGCCCCCGGGTCGCCATCCCCCAGCCGACGAGGCCGAAGACCGACCAGGCAGGTCCAGACGTCGAAGACGCTCGACCGGTCGGTGTACGCCCCGATCAGGCATGAGGCGACCACGATCGGCGCCAGCACGCCTTAGGGAACGCGGGCGATCCGCACCCAGAGGCCGATCAGGATCAGGCCGACGGTGCCCGCGATGCCGGCCGTCAACGGCTGCGTCGTCGTCGGCGCCGGCGTCGTGGGCGCGGCGGTCGCCGCGTCCCTCGGCCGGCGCGGCCGCCGGGGCACCGTCGTCGACCAGGCCCCGGCGCCCGGCGTCGAACTCGTCACGGGCGACCGGGTCGTCGCCCTCGGACCGACCCTGGTGCGCCTCGCCTCCGGCCGGGTGCCGCGCGCTGACGCCGTCTCGCCGGGGTGATCACCACCGACACCCTCGACCTCCGCCCGGCGGGCGGAGGTCGACTCATGCTCCAGGCCCTGGACCTGGAGGCGGAGGCCGACCCGGCGCGGGCGCCTGACCCGGCGGGTGCTGCCGGGTGACGGCCTGACCATCGCCGGCCGCCTTCCCGACCACCCCTGGCTCACCGTGGTGGCCACCACAGCGGCGTCACCCTTGCCCCCCTGCTGGGCGAACTGATGGCCGCCGAACTCCTGGACGACGTCCGCTCACCGCTGCTGGCCGGGTTCCGCCCCGAACGCTTCGCGGCCGGGGGCGGCGCGGCCGGCGCCGCGCCGCCGGCGCCGGCCCGCCGGCCGGGCGAGCAGTGAACGGCTCACCCCGGGCGACCGGAAAGCCCCCGAGCGCCGGGGCAACCTTCCACCGCTCTTCACCCGAACGAGTGGGGAATGCCTGTGCTCCAGCCCGAATACGGGGTGGGAGTGGCGGGTTCGCGGAGTGTGCTTGACGGGCCTCTTACGGGTCCCCGGCTACTTTGGTCGTATGGCCAAGCCCCATGTCATCCGCGTCCGGTTCGAGGGCGGTCCTCGGCACGGGCGCACCGTCGATCTCGTGATCACCGGTCAGGCACCCTTGCCCCTGATGCTTGCCGCCCGGCAGGAGGGCGCGGAGGCGACCTCCGCCGGGCTCTACGAGTTGGTGACCACCCAGGGGGGCGGCACCCGCTACTCCTGGATCGAGGACCTCCCGGTCCGCGCCTGAGCGCGCGGGGGCGGGGGGCCAGCGCGAGCGGGGGTCAGCGCGAGCGGAGGAAGGATTCCAGGCCGGCGAGGTCGTCGGTGTTGAGGTGGTCGACGTCGGCCGCCACGAGTTCCCGCCAGATCGCGTCCCGGGCCGGGCCCGGGACGTCGGGGGTGGCCCAGAAGCGCACCCGCTGCCGGGCGGCGTGGGCGCGGCTCACGATGTCGCGGAGCAGGCGCCGTTCGGCGGCGGGGAACGGGCCCTCGCCGAGCCAGGAGAAGCTGCTGGTCCAGTTGGAACTGATCAGGGGGACGAACGAGGCGGGCGCGTCGGTGCCCAGGTCGTCGAGGCGGCCGTCGTAGAAGGTGTGCCGCACCCGCTCCTCGGTCATCGGCACCCGGGCGGCGCGGTCGCCGGAGATCACGGCGGTCACGGCGCCGGTGCGCACCCGGCCGCCCGTCGCCGAGCCGAGTATCGAGCGGTAGGGGCGGAGCCGGCGGGACAGCTCGCGGTAGGTGGGGTCGCCGGCGGTCTTGATGTCGATCAGGAGCTGGAGCGAGACCCGGTGCCCGGCGAAGACCGAGCCGCGGTTGGCGCGCACCCGGGCCAGCAGCGGGTCGAGGTAGAGCGACTCCAGGGTGCGGGCCGGGTCCAGGTCGACCGCGTCGTGGGCCACCAGCAACTGGCCGTCCACCAGCCAGATGTCGGCCTCGACGCTGGTGAAGCCGTGGTCCAGGGCGTCGAGCAGCGGGCGGGGGTGCTCGTAGTCGTTGTGCGCGTGGGCGCGGCGCAGC
>NZ_SMKI01000665.1 GCF_004348415.1 Streptomyces hainanensis | reverse complement strand
GCGGGGCGGGTGGTCGGCGGCGGGGGCGCCGGCCGCCCTGGCCCGCAGGTAGGCGGCCTCCTGGTCGGCCATCTCGCGGTCGATGTCGCGTTGGGTGAGGCCCATGCAAAGCTCCAGTGAGTGGGGGTCAGCGCTCCAGTACGAGGGCGAGGCCCTGGCCGACGCCGACGCAGAGCGCGGCGACGCCGGTGCCCGAGCCGTGGGCGGCGAGCTGGTGGGCGACCGCGCCGGCGATGCGGGCGCCGGAGGCACCCAGTGGGTGCCCGATGGCGAGGGCGCCGCCGCGCGGATTGACGATGTCGGGGTCCAGCTCCGGGAGTTCGGCCAGGCAGCCGAGGGCCTGGGCGGCGAACGCCTCGTTCAGCTCGACGACGCGGAGGTCGGCGAGGCGCCGGTCGGCGCGCGCCAGGGCGCGGCCGACGGCGGCCACCGGGCCGAGGCCGTAGTACCGCGGCTCGATGCCGGTGACGGCGGAGGCGCGAATCCTGGCCAGCGGCTCCCGGCCGGTCGCGGCCACGCCGTCGGCGTCGGCGATCAGCAGCGCCGCCGCGCCGTCGTTCAGCGGGGACGAGTTGGCCGCGGTCACGGTGCCGCCTTCCCGGAAGGCGGGCTTCAGCCGGGCCAGCGCCTCCGGCGTCGAGCCGTCCCTGACGGACTCGTCCCTGGCGAGCTCGGCGCCCGGGTAGGGCACGGTCTCGGCCGCGTAGCCGCCGGTGCGCCAGGCGGCGGCCGCCTTGGTGTGGCTGGCCAGCGCGAACGCGTCCTGCGCGGCCCGGCCGATGCCGTGCCTGTCGGCGATCAGCTCGGCGCCCTCGCCGAGCGGCACCGTCCACTCAGGCCGCATCCGGCTGTTGACCATCCGCCAGCCGAGGGTGGTGGAGGAGAGCTCCTGGTGGCCGGCCGGGAACGCCCGGTCCGGCTTGGGCAGCACCCAGGGCGCGCGGCTCATCGACTCCACCCCGCCGGCGATCACCACCGAGGCGTCGCCCACCGCGACCGCCCTGGCCGCCTGGATCACCGCATCGAGTCCGGAGCCGCAGAGCCGGTTGACGGTCGCTCCCGGCACGCTGGTGGGCAGCCCGGCGAGCAGGGCCGCCATCCGGCCGACGTTCCGGTTCTCCTCGCCCGCCCCGTTGGCGTTGCCCAGGACCACGTCGCCCACCCGCTCGGGGTCGAGCGCGGGACTGCGGTCGAGCAGCGCCCGCACGACGTGGGCGGCCAGGTCGTCGGGCCGCACCGCGGCGTAGCCGCCGCCGTACCGGCCGACGGGGGTGCGGACGGCGTCCACGACGTAGACCTCGCGGCTGTTCAACGGGCCTCCCCCTGGCGGGACTTCAGGTCGCGCAGGGTGGCCAGCTCGGCGGCCGTGGGCGGCGCGGTGGTGGTCACGTGCGCGGCGGCGCGCAGCGGCCAGCCGGTGGCGGCGCGCACCCGCTCCTCGGTGACGCCCGGGTGCAGCTCGGCGAGCACCAGCTCGGCGGTCGCCGGGTCCGGCCGCAGCACGCCGAGGTCGGTGATGACGGCGACCGGGCCCCGGCCCGGCAGGCCGAGCCTGGCGCGGTCGTCGGGGCCCGAGCCGTGGCCCAGGGTGGTGACGAAGTCGAGGCGGTCCACCAGGTGGCGCGGCGAGTGGCGGACGACGAGCAGCACCCGGCCGCAGCTGGCGGCGATCTCGGGCGCGCCGCCGGCGCCGGGCAGCCGGCCGGCCGGGCGTCCGGAACCCCGGTCGATCAGCGTGGTGTTGACGTTCCCGAACCGGTCGAGCTGGGCGGCGCCGAGGAAGCCGACGTCGATCCGGCCGCCCTGGAGCCAGTAGTTGAACATCTCGGGCACCGACACCACCGCGTCGGCGGTGTCGGCGAGTTCGCCGTCCCCGATGGACAGCGGCAGCCGGGTGGGCTTGGCGCCGATCGCCCCCGACTCGTAGATCAGCACCAGGCCCGGTTGGGTGGTGCGGCGGGCGAGGTTGGCGGCGGTGCTCGGCAGTCCGATGCCGACGAAGCAGGTGCGGGCCCCGGCCAGCGCCCGGGCGGCGTTGACCTCCATCAGCTCGTCCGGGGTGGCCTCGGCGGCCCCGGTGGCGGCGTGCGGGAGGCTCATCGGCGCTCCGCCCCCGCCCGGCCGAGGACCTCCGCGTCCAACCAGGCGGTGAACGCGGCGCGGTCCCGGGAGACGGCGTCCCACGCGCGGTAGTACGCGTTGTCCCGGGTGGAGTAGCCGGCGGCGTAGGAGGGATGGGCCCCGCCCGGCACCTCGGCCACCGCGTCCACCACCCAGGTCGGCAGGGTCGACCCGCCCGGGACCGGGGTGAGTTCGTCCACGATCTCCTCGACGGTGACCAGCACCCGGCGGGCCGCGAGCGCGGCCTCCTTCTGCACCCCGGTGAGCCCCCAGAGCTGCACGTTGCCCTCCCGGTCGGCGCGCTGGGCGTGGATCACGGCGACGTCCGGGTTGAGCGCCGCGACCGCGGCCAACTCCTCGCCGGTGAACGGGCAGTTCACGGTGGCGATGGTGTCGCTCCTGGACGGCATGTCGCTGCCCAGATAGCCGCGCAGCACCGCGAACGGCAGCCCGGCGGCGCCGGCCACGTAGCGGTTCGCCATCCCGGCGTGGCTGTGCTCGTCCAGTGCGAGGGGGCGGGGCCAGCCGTGCTCCACCGCGTCCCGGAAGCGGTGCAGCGAGCCGACGCCCGGGTTGCCGCCCCAGGAGAAGACCAGCTTCGCCACCAGGCCGGCGCCGATCAGCTGGTCGTAGATCACGTCGGGCGTCATCCGGGCCAGCGTCAGGTCGGTGATCCCCTGTCGGATCACCTCGTGCGCGGCCGCGTAGGGGATCAGATGGGTGAATCCCTCCATCGCCACGGTGTCGCCGTCGTGGATCAACTCCCCGACGGCCTCCCGGAGGTCACGGATGTCAGCCATGTCGTTGACGGCCTCCCGGCGGCGTTCCTACCCTGTTCGCGAGGTGAACTAAAGTTCATCAATATCCTCGGTCCGAGTCTGCGTCCGGGCCCGACGCGCTGTCAATGGCCGGTACGAGTACGGTTTCGCCCGAACGTCCACGCACCGCGCGTCCCAGAGCACGCGCGTGGGAGAGCACATGACCCGTCCGGCCGCCCCGCCC
>NZ_SMKI01000664.1 GCF_004348415.1 Streptomyces hainanensis | reverse complement strand
CCCTCACCCTCGTCCCCGCCCTGGTCGGCGGGTTCGCCGCCGTCCGGGCCCTCGGGTTCGCGGCGGTGCTCCCTGGCCAGGCCCTCGTTGAGCTCCCGGCGGCGGTGCTCCGCCATCTCGTGCCGCACGGCCATGTCCTCGGCCGACGCCGCGTGACGGGCCCGCCAGTACGGGTTGTCGTGCGGCAGCCGGCCGCTGATCCGCCCGTACATGCCGATCCCCATCAGCACCACGCCCACGACGAAGCTGAAGATGATGTTCTGGATGCGGAAGTCGAGGAAGTTGAGCCCCGTCCGCACGATCGCCAGGTTCACGAAGCCGCTGAGCACGAACAGCACGCCGAGCACCAGGCTCAGGTTGGACGCGAAGTTCCCGCCCTTGACCATCCCGCCGAACAGCAGCGCGCCCACCACGATCGACAGCCAGCTCAGCGCCCCGTTGCTGTTCAGCCCGACCACGGAGTTGTCGCCCGTCGAGAAGAACCCGGCGTCGCTGGCGACGCCGAACGCGCCGAAGATCACGAACCCGATCCCCATCAGCCCGGCCCCCACCCGGTAGACCCGGCTCAGCCGGTGGTGCCCGGGATGCCGCTCGTCCAGGACGGCCTGCCGGAACAGCTCGCGCGGCCCGCTGTGCGGCAGCCGCGGCTCGCCGTGCGGGTCCGTACCCAGTGCGCCGCGCATCGACGACCTCCTCAGGTGCTCGCCCCGAGACGACAGGACGCGCCGGGTACCCGGGGGTCCGCGCCCCCAAACCGGACCGCGACGCGTCAGCGGCCGGCCCGCATCTCCTCCACCACGGCGGCCACCGCGCCCCGCACGGCCTCCGTCTCGGTCAGGAACCGCCAGTAGTCCGGGTGGCGCCCGCCGGCCTCGAGATCGGCGATCGCCCGGTCGAGCCGCGCCACGGCGGCGTCGAGCGGCCGCGCGTGCCGCGGCTCGGGGATCGACCGGCCCGCCATCGCGAGCCGCTGCGCGTCCCTGATCACGAAGCGCGTCCGCTCGACCTCCTTCTCCGGGGCGAACGACACCTCGTTCAGCCGGCGCAGCCGATCGCCGGCGGCCGACACCGCCTCGTCGGTCTCGCCGAGCAGCGCCTGCACGCCGGTCAGCGTGGTCGTGGCGGCCTCGAACCGATGCTCGTCCCGCGCCCGGCGCGCCTGGGCCAACATCTCCCCGGCCCGGCGCACCGCGTCGGCGGCCCGCTCCGACACGCCCTGCAGGTCCTGCCAGCAGGCGGCGGTGAACCGGCGCCGCAACTCGCTCAGCACCGGCTCCACCAGCTCGGCCCTGGTGGTGATGGCCTCGGCGCGGGTGCGCAGCGACGACAGCCGGCGGTCGATCTCGGCGGCCAGCGTCGGCAGCCGGGACGCCTCGGCGGCGATCGTGCCGGCCCGCCGGTGGACGTCCTCGGCGCGACGGACGGTGGGCTTGATGCCGTGCCGGCCCGCACCCTCGTTGAGCAGCCGCAGCTCCGGCGCCAGCGCCGCCAACGAGGCCGCGAGGTCGTCGGCGCCCAGGCCGGCGGCGCGCGCCTCGTCCAACGCGGCGGAGGCCGCGCGCAACGCCTCCTTGGCGCGCTCCACGGCCGGCGCGACCTGCGCCAGCTGGGACGCGGCCCGCTCCTGGAGCGGCGCCAGCCGGGCGGCGAACCGATCGAGCTCGGACTTGACCTTGTGCAGCTCGCCCTGCGCCACCAGCAGCGCGGCCCGCGCCCGGTCGGCGGTGGCGGCGTCCAGGCCCTCGGCGTCCAGGTCGTGGGCGTCGACGGTGGCGATGTAGTGCTGACTGACCTGGTCGATGCGCTCGCCGAAGGCCGCGAAGTCGGCGGCGGCCCGGGCCGCCGCCGGCGAGTCGTCCGCGGCGCCGATGGCCTCCAGCGCGATCTCCAGGTCGCGCTGCGCCATGTCGAGGTCGTAGAAGGCGGCGGCCGCCTTGTCCTTGGCCTCCTGGGCCGCGGCCCGCAGATCCTCCACGCGCATCCGCCGCCATGGCCGGTAGCTTCCGCCCCCACCGCCGCCGAAGGCGGCAGGCAGCGCCGCGAGGAGCAGCAGGGGCAACGTCACGGACAGCCCGAGATGACTCCTGGAACGCCTCGCCCTCACGTCTCCCTCTCCCCGCCGTCGCCCGGCCGATACGTGTGAGGGCCATTGTCCCACTCGTGAGGCTGGGTAGGCCCTGCCCTAGCGGGAGCCGGTGCGCACCGTGATCCCGCCGTTGTGGCTGCGCGCGTCGACGACGGGCGCGGCGGCCTCGTCGTCCCGGGGCACGTCGACGTCGACATCGCCGTTGCGGGTCTCGGTCTCGACCCGGTACGCCGTGCCGTCGTCGGGCACCTCGATGGTGGTGCCGCCGTTGTCGGAGACCGTCTCGACCCGCTCGGGCACGGTGCTCAGGGTCAGCGAGAGACCGCCGTTGTGGGTCTTCGCGACGATCTCGGACGAGCTGAGCCCGGTGCCCTCGATCCGGCCGTTCCTGCTCTCCAGGGACAGCGGCGCCGAGACGTCCTCCACGGTGATCCGCCCGTTCCTCGTGTCGAGGGCCACCGGCGCCGAGGCGTTCCGGACGGTGATGCCGCCGTTGCTGGTGGTGAGGTCGAGCGGCGCGGCGAAGCCGTCGGCCTCCACGGCCCCGTTCCGCCCCCGGAGGGTCACGGCCACCTCGGCCGGCACACGTATCTCGTGCCGGGCGGCGCACTCCACGACGAAGCCCCGGCAGACGACGCGGAGCCGCAGGGTGTCGTCCGCCATCGACCACTCGATGGCGGTGGTGCCGGTCACCCGCCGCGCCTCGAAGGTGCGGGTCACCGCGACCTCGCCGGTCAGCGAGTCGTCCGGCACCAGCACGATCCGGCTGTTGTCGGCGTCGACGGTCAACGTCTCGCCCACCAGCGCGAACTCCCGCTCCTCGGGCGTGCCGTCGTGCGTCTCCCGCACCACGCAGCCGCTCAGGGCGGCGCCGGCCGCCAGCACGACGGCGGCGGCCAGCGAGGCGCGACGGATGGCGGCGGTGCTTCGGATCATGGGCCTTCTCCGGTCTCTGCCCCCCCCCGGTGCGGTTCCGGCGGGGGCGGTTCGTGTCGACGCTCCCGACGCTAGAAGTCCCGCCCACCACCCCGGAATCCGG
>NZ_SMKI01000663.1 GCF_004348415.1 Streptomyces hainanensis | reverse complement strand
GGCGGGGGACAACCCCCCGGCGCTGTGCCTACTCGCACCGCAGCCCATCCTCCGGCGTCTCCCCCCGCAGCAGGTGCCCGTTCACCGCGTCCGCGACACACGCGTTGTCCGGCGTGTAGGCCCCGTGCCCCTCGCCGTCGTTCGTCAGCAGCGGCGCCACCGACGGGCCGCCGATCGCCTCCTGCATCCGCTCGGCGCCGGCGTACGGCGTCGCCGGGTCGCCCGTCGTCGCGACCAGCAGCAGCGGCGCCGCCGCGTCCGGCGCGCTGAACTCCTCAGGCTCGGCGGCCTCCTCGAACGGCCAGCCGAGGCAGCCGCTGACGCCCCACAGCATCCACTCGCCGAAGACCGGCGACGCCGTCTCGAACGCGTCCCGGTGCCGGACGACCTCGTCCACCTCCATCCGCGACGGGTCGTCCGCGCAGCGGATGGCGTTGAGCGCCGGCATCAGGTTGCTGTAGCGGCCCTGGCTGTCGCGGCCGTTGTAGAAGTCGGCGAGGAGCAGCAACGTGTCGCCGGAGCCCGCGTTCAGCGCCTCGTCCAGGCCCATGGTCAGGTACTCCCAGCTGTCCTCCGAGTACAGCGCCGCCGCGATCCCCGTCATGGCCAGGCCCGACGTCAGCCGACGGCCCTCCGGGTCGCCGGTCGGCAGCGGCTCGGCGGTCAGGTCGTCGAGCAGCGTCTCGATCGTGGCGACACCCGTCCCCACGTCTCCGCCCGTCGGGCAGTCGGCGCCGGTGGCGCAGTCCTCCAGGTAGTGCTCCAGGGCCAGTTGGAACCCCTCGGCGTCGAGCAGCGACTGGGCCACCGGGTCCGGATTGGGGTCGACGACCGCGTCGAGCACGGCGCGTCCGACGTTCTCCGGGAAGAGGTGGGCGTAGACGGCGCCGAGCTCCGTCCCGTACGAGATGCCGAAGTAGTTGAGGCGGTCGTCGCCGAGCGCGTGCCGCAGCAGGTCCATGTCGCGGGCGGTGTTGTTGGTGGAGAGGTGGGGCAGCAGGTCGCCGGAGTGGGCCGCGCAGGCGGCCGCGTACTCCTCGCTGTCGGCGACGAGCTCCGCCTCCTCCTCGGCCGAGCGCGGCGGGCCGGTGTCCTCCTGGTCGCCGTCGTCGATCTCGTCGTCCGAGAGGCAGACGACGCCGGAGCTCTCACCGACGCCGCGCGGGTCGAAGCTGACCAGGTCGAAGCCGCCGGTCCGCAGTTCCTCGTACTCCTCGTCGATGAGCGGCAGGGTGCCGACGCCGGAGCTGCCGGGGCCGCCGAAGTTGAAGACGAGGGAGCCGAGCCGGTCCTCCTCGGCCACCGGGCTGACGACGCGGATCAGCGCCATGTCGATGGTGTCGCCGTCGGGCCGCTCGTAGTCGACGGGCACGGTGAGCGTGCCGCACTGCCACGGCGTGCCGTCCGAGAGCTGGGTGGGGCGGCCCATTCCCTCGCCCTGGAGGGGGGTGGGCGCCGCGCAGTCGCCCCACTGGATGCGCTGCTGGGCGAGCGCGTCCGACAGCCCGGGGTAGGAGTCGCCGGCCGGTACGGACTCGGTGCCGGCGCCCCCGCCGCCTTCCGTGCCCTGGCCCCGGTCGTCGCCGAGATCGAGGGCGAGGTCGCGCGACGAGCAGCTGGCGACGAGCAGGCCGGCGGTGAGCGCCGTGGTGATCGCCCCCACGACGCGCCGGGAACGGAAGTGCGAATGTATGTTCATTAAGGGCAGACGGTACCGTCGCCGGGCGCCGATCCCGTGAGCAGGTACGCGTTGACGGCCGCGACGACACACGCGTCACCGCTCTGGTATCCGCCGTGCCCCTCGCCCTCGTACGTCAGCAGCGTGCCCACCCCGTCGCCCAGTGCGTCCCGCATCCGCTCGGCGCCGACGTAGGGGGTCGCGGGGTCGCCCGTCGTCCCGACCAGCAGGATCGGCCCGGCACCTGGCGCGGCCACCTCGGGCTGGTCGCGTTCCCCGGCCACCGGCCAGTACGCGCAGTCCAGCAGGGACCAGACCAGGTGCCGCCCGAAGACGGGCGACGCCGCGACGAACTCGGCCTCGTGCGCGCGCACGTCGTCCACGTCGGGGCGGGAGGCGAAGTCGGCACAGTTGATGGCCGTGTTGGCGGTGTGCGTGTTGCGGTAACGCCCCTGCGCGTCACGGCCGTTGTAGAGCTCGGCGGCGGCCAGCAGCAGATCGCCGCGGCCGTCGTCCTCGACCTGCCGCAGGCCCTCGGTGAGCACCGGCCAGGAGTCCTCCGAGTAGAGCGAACCGAGGATCGCGGTCACGGCGAGGCCCTGGGTGAGACGACGTCCGCTGTCCGTCGCCAGGGGGCGCTCGCCCAGCTCCCCGAGCAGCGCGTCGATCTCCTCGTACGCCGCCGCGCCGGTGGCGCCCCCGGTGCCCGCCAGATAGGCGTCCAGGGCCGACTGGAAGCCCGCCGTCTGCAACAACGCCCGCTGGACCACGTCCCGGGTCGGATCCACGACGGCGTCCAGGACGGTGCGGCCGACGCTCCCCGGGAAGAGGTGCGCGTACACGGCGCCCAGCTTCGTCCCGTAGGAGAAGCCGAAGTAGTTGAGCCGCTCGTCACCGAGCGCCCGCCGCAGCAGGTCGAGATCGCGGGCGGCGTCGGCGGTGGTCAGATGCGGGAGCAGCGGCCCGGCCGCGTCCTCGCAGGCGCGGGCGTAGTCGTAGGAGCGCGAGAGGTACGACAGCTCCTCCTCCTCGCTCACCGGCGGCCCGTTGCTCCGCTGCGCCGCCGCGTCGGTCTCGGCGTCCGTCCGACACACGACGCCCTCGCTGGCCCCGACCCCGCGCGGATCGAAACTCACCAGGTCGTACCGCTCGTTGAGCTCCCGATACCGTTCCCCGCTCCGCGGCAACGCCGCCACGCCCGACCCGCCGGGGCCGCCGAAGTTGAACACCAACGACCCCAACGGCTCCCCGCCCGCCGCGTCTCTCCTGACGACCGCGATCCCGACCGTCTCCCCGTCCTCCGGCGCGTCGTAGTCCCGCGGCACCGGCGCCTCGGCCGCGGCGGCGTCGATCCGGTCCACGGTGGCCAGCACCGCCTCCCGGCTGCCGCCCAGGCCGTAGATGTCGTCCCGCTCGGCCGCCCCCGCCGCCCAGCCGCGCAGCGCGCG
>NZ_SMKI01000662.1 GCF_004348415.1 Streptomyces hainanensis | reverse complement strand
TCGGGACGCTCGGCCGCCACCCGGGCGAACGCCCTGATCAGCAGCGCGTGCCGCTTGGAGGTCACCAGCCGGCCGGCCGCCACCACGATCCGGCCCGTGGAGTCGGCCGGCGGAATCCCCGGCTCCGCCAGCTCGTCACCTGGCTCGGCGAGGACGCCTTCCTCGCCGGCATCAACACCCACTTCGCCCGCCACCGCTTCGGCAACGCCACCCTCGCCGACTTCATCGACGCCATGGCCGAGGCGTCGGGACGCCCCGTCCACGAGTGGGCCGACGCCTGGCTGCGCACCACGGGGCCCGACACCCTCACCCCCGAGGTCGGCACCACGGACGGCGCCTGGCGGCTCACCCTCCACCACAGCGGCGGCCGCCCCCACCGGCTCCGCCTCGGCGTCTACGACGCCACCGACGAGCGGCACCTCACGCCGCGCGGCACGGCCGTCGAGATCGAACTGCCCGCCGCCGAGGGCACCACGGTCCACGAGCAGCCGGGCGCCCGCCCCGACCTGCTCATCGTCAACGACGGCGACCTCAGCTACGCCAAGGTCCGCCTCGACCCGGCCTCCTGGGCCACCGCGCGGCGCGCCCTCGGCAGCCTCCCGGACCCGCTCAGCCGCACCGTGGTGTGGAACGCCGCCCGCGACATGGTCCGCGACGGCGAACTCGACCCCGAGGCCTACCTCGACGCCGCCCGCCGGCATCTCCCGGGCGAGTCGGCCGCCGCCCTGCTCGAAGGCGTCATCGGCTTCGCCAGGCACCAGATCGCCGACCAGTACCTGCCGGCCGAGCGCCGCACCGACGCCCTCCTCGTGCTGACCGAACTCGCCCACGACATGCTCGGCCGCACCGCCGACGGCACCGACCCCGCCCGCCGGCTGATCGCCGTCCGCACCGCCATCGGCGCCGCCACCGACCCCGACGCCCTCCGGGCCTGGTGGGCCGCCGGATCGGTGCCCGGCGGCCCGGAGCTCGACCCCGAGCTGCGTTGGCAACTCCTGCACCGGCTCGCCGTGCTCGGCGCCACCGACCAGGCCGAGATCGACGCCGAGGCCCGCCGCGACCCCAGCGCCACCGGCGAGGAGGGCGCCGCCCGCTGCCGGGCCGCGCTCCCGGAGCCGGCCGCCAAGGCGGCCGCCTGGGAGGCCATGTTCGACCCGGCCGACCGCCTCTCCAACTACCTCTTCATCGCCACCGCCCAGGGCTTCTGGCACCCCGAACAGCGGGCGCTGCTCACGGACTACGTGCCGCGCTACTACCCCGAGGCGGCCGCCATGGCCGCTCGCCGCGGCCACTCGCTGGCCGTCGCGGCCGGCCGGCACGCCTTCCCGCACGCGCTCGCCGAGGAACGCACCCTGCGCCTCGGTGAGGCCGCGCTCCGCGACACCGAGCTCACCACGGCGCTGCGCCGCAGTCTCGCGGACCAACTCGACGACCTGCGGCGCGCGTTGGCCGCCCGGGAACGGCAGGGCTAGGTCGTCACCGCCAGCTGGGTCCTGCGGTGGCGCGGCACCTCGACCTCGTCGAGCAGCGCCACCGCCAGGTCCCGGTAGCTGATCCGGTCGCCCAGATCCCCGTGGTCCGCCACCCGGTAGCGTCCCGACCGCGGGCCCTCCTCGTCGAACAGTCCCGACGGGCTCAGATACAGCCAGTCCACGTCCCCGCCCTCGGCCCGCAGGATCTCGAGTCCCGCCCCGTGGGCCCGGCAGAACGGCAGCGACTCCGGCGGCAGGACGGGGGAGTCGAGCAGCGGCACGCCCGCCGCGTCCGGCAGCAACGTCGCCAGGCCCACCACCACGAGCCGCCGGTCCCCCACCGCGCCGAGCAGGGCCCGCGTCGAGTCTCTGAAGAACGCGTCGGGATCCGTGCCCGCCCCGTAGACGGCGGCCGACGACACCACCGCCTCGTGCCCCGCGACGAGTTCCGCCACCCGGGCCGCGTCCGTGACGTCCCCCGCCACCACCCGCACGCCCTCGGCGGGCAACTCCGGATACCGCGCCGGATCCCGCACCACGGCCGTCACGCCGTGCCCACGCCGCCGCGCCTCCGCGACGACCGCCCGGCCGGCCCTGCCGCCGGCCCCGAAAACCACCATCTCGCTCATGCCGCCGACCGTAGCGACCACCCCGGTATCCCCCGGGATACCCGCCGCGCGGCTACCGTGGGGGGCATGAGGGAGCCGCTGCCGCCCGACCTGTTCGAGGAGCTGTGCCCGTCCGGCGTCGTGCCGATCCGCTTCGCCGACAAGTGGGCCGGCCTCGTCCTCGCCTGCCTGAGGACCGGGCCCCGCCGCTACTCCGAACTCCGCGTGCCGCTCGCCCGCGTCACGCCCCGGGTCCTCACCCGATCCCTCCGCAACCTCGAGCGCGACGGGCTCGTCACCCGCACCGTCAGCCGGCGGCCGCCCGGCGTCGAGTACGAACTCACCCCGCTCGGCCGCAGCCTGACGGAGGTCTACGCCACCGTCTGCGGCTGGGCCGCCCAGCACTGGGACGAACTCCTCGACGCCCGTGAGAGGTACGACGCCGCGCACCCCGAGGCCACGGCCGGATAGCCGGGATCAATCCACGGCCGAGGCCCCATCCCCCCTTCGGGGGAATGACGGGAAAGCCGGGCCCTCGCCCGTCGGCCGGGGCGTAGCTTGTGGCCGTTCCCCGTGGCCTCCGACCGCGCCGTGCGGCACCGCCACCCGTCATCGGAAGAGGTCCGCCATGCCCGCGCCCGCCGCGCACGATCCCAGCCTGCTCGCCGGCGGCACCTCGGGCCCGCGCGCCCTGCGTCCGCTCCTCGACACCGTGCTCGGCGCCCTCGCCGAGGGCGCCGCCGCCCGCTGCGGCCCGCTTCCGGCCGGTGGCCCCGAGGCCACCCGCCGGCTGCTCGCCGCCACCGGGCCGGCGCTCCCCACCCACGGCACCGGGGCCCACTCCGCGCTCCACCAACTGGTGCGCGCCCTCGCCGAGGGCGCCGCCGACCCCGCGGACCCGCACTGCGCCGCCCACCTGCACTGCCCGCCGTTGGCCGTGGCCGCCGCCGCCGACCTCGCCGCCAGTCGCGCCCGGGGAAAGGGCGACAGCTCGCCATGCCGCTCGACCAGCAGGGTCCGCACACCCCAGCGTTCCAGCAGCGCCCGT
>NZ_SMKI01000661.1 GCF_004348415.1 Streptomyces hainanensis | reverse complement strand
GGGCGGGGCGCCGACGGCAGAGTGGGGGGCGTGAACGAGCGAGGGTTGAGCGAGGACGGGACGATCGCGCGGGAGGGCTCGCTGGAGCGGGTGCCTGCGGCGTTCCGGCCCGTCGTCGCGGCGGCCCGCGCGCGGATCGGCGAGGTGTTCGGGGACGGGCGGCTGCACAGCGCGTACCTGTACGGCAGCGTCCCCCGGGGCACCGCGACCGTGGGCGTCTCCGACCTGGACCTCCAGCTCGCGCTGCGCCGCGAGCCCACCGCGCGGGACCGGGCCGACGCCTCGGCCCTGGAGGCGGAACTCGACCGGGGACGCGCGGAGATCGACGGCGTCGGCATCCTGCTCTCCGGCGTCGAGGAGTTGCTCGGCGAGCGGGGGCGGTACGACGGCGGGTTCTTCGTCGCCTGCCTCTGCACCCCGCTGCTCGGCGACGACCTCGGCGAGCGGCTGCCGCGGTACCGGCCGAGCTCGCTGCTCGCCCGGGAGACCAACGGCGACCTGGCGCTGCTGCTGCCGCGCTGGCGCGCCCGCGCGGCCGAGGCCGCCTCGGAGGCCGACCGGACGCGGCTGGCCCGCGGGGTGGCGCGGCGCGTCGTCCGCACCGGGTTCACGCTGGTCATGCCCCGATGGGGCGGCTGGACCAGCGACCTCGCGGAGTCCGCGGAGATCTTCGGCCGCCACCACCCGGAGCGCGCCGACCAGATGCGGGCCGCGGCGGCCGTCGGCCGCAGGCCCACGGGGGACCCAGCAGTGCTCCGGATGCTGATCGACGACCTCGGGCCCTGGCTCGCCACCACGTACACGGCCGCGCACGGGGAGAAGGCGCCGCGCGCCGGGTAGGGGGCTCAGTCCTTCACGCCGACCGCCGCCCACATGGCCACCTGGGCGTCGAAGTCGGCGGCCGCCGGGGCGAGGTCGGTGTGGTCGGGGCGCCACCGGTGCGGCACCTCGACGCCGGGGTCCAGCAGGCTCAGGCCGGTGAAGAACGCGGCGACCTCCTCGCGGGAGCGGGCCTGCGCGCCGATCCCGCTGCCCCGGTAGATGCCGGCCACCCGCTCCATCACCGTCGGGTCGAAGTCCCCCGTGCCGTGGCTGAGGACGAGCGCCGACCCGGCGGGCAGCGGCGCGAGCAGGCGCCGCACCAGGTCGTGCGCGCCCTGCGCGTCCGGGACGAAGTGCAGCAGGGCGACGAGGGAGACGGCCACCGGCCGGTCGAGGTCGAGCGTCCCTGCCGCCTCGTCCAGTATCCGGTCGACGTCGGTGACCAGGTCGGCCTGTAGGTACGCGGTGCGCCCCCGGGGCTCACTCCTTATCAACGCGTCGGCGTGGGTCAGCACGAGCGGGTCCTTGTCGACGTACACGACGGAGGACTCGGGGGCGATGGACTGGGCGACCTGGTGCAGGTTCGGCTCGGTGGGGATTCCCGTGCCGATGTCCAGGAACTGCCGCGCCCCCCGCTCGGCCAGGGTGCGCACCGCGCGGTGCATGAAGGCCCGGTTGACGCGCGCCGCGTGCCGCGCGCCGGGCCACACCGCGAGCACCTCCGCACCGGCCTCGCGGTCCGCGGCGTAGTTCGTCTTCCCGCCGAGGTAGAAGTCGTAGACCCTGGCGGGGTGCGCGGTGGTGAACCGCGCGTCGGGTAAGGCGTCCATCGCGCTCCTCGCGTCGGGGCCGGCGACGGGGCCGGCATCCGGTCCACCTCACCACACCGGGTGCCCCGGCGGGCGCCGTTCGGGTGTCGCGGGCCCGGTGAACCGGTGCCGTGCCGACGTCGGTGGCGGATCGGCGCACCGGAGCGCGGGCCGGCGCCCGGGCCGTGCGCTCACCACCCCGCGGCGGGGCCGGTTCGCCGGCGGTCAGCCCGCCAGGACGGCGTTGCACTCGCGTTGCAACGCCACGTCCGCCCACATGGCGTGGTGCGGGGCCGCGTTGGAGCAGACGACGGCGCCGCGGGCGCCGACGCGGGCGGACTCGGCGACGGCGCGGCGGCAGAACGCGGCGCCGACCGGGCCCTCCTCGAAGGTGGTGAGGCGCGGCGTGTAGCCGACCCAGCCCTCGCCGAACACCAGCGGGACGCCGGCCGCCGCGGCCCAGTCGGCGGCGGCCTCGATCCAGGTGACGAGCCGCTGCTCCATGGCGAGCCGGTGGATCGCGTAGCGGTCGTAGAGCCAGGCGTCCCACCTCGCGGGGTCGCACCAGTCGTGCGCGTACAGCTCGCGGTCGTTCACGATGGTGGCGTCGAGCCGCCAGCGGTCCTCGGCCGGCGGCTGCCAGTCGGCCAGGTCGGGGGCGCCGGGGCGGAGCAGGTCGCGGCGGATCGCGTCCTGCGGGAAGGGGCGGGTCGGGTCGCGGAGCGCGTAGGTGTCGATGAGTTCGTCGAGCACCCCGTAGACGTACGGGTGGAAGGCGGCCACGTCGGCGCCGGCCGGGATGCCGCGGAACGAACCGACGGGCACGGTCGCGTAGTTGACGGTGACGGGCCGGTCGGGGTGGCGTTCCCTGAACCGGGCGAGACCGCGTTCCAGGCGGGGACGGAGGGCGACGACCGGGTCGGCGTCGGCGGGCAGTCCTTCGGCCAGGCGGCCGGCCTGCACCTCGTTGTGGAGTTCGGTGAAGGCGACGCGGTCGTCGAGGCCGTCGTGGGCGGCGAGGAAGTCGATCAGGTCGGCCTGCGCGTCGGCCAGGGCCTCGGCGCGCCGTTCGGGGTCGATGGCCATCAGCGCGTCGAACCACCGCCGGTCCCCGGCGAAGGACGGGCTCTGCTGGTACTCCCAGCTGGAGAGGATGACGTGGAAGTCGTGCCGGCGGGCGGCCCGGAACAGGGCCAGCAGGTGGGCCCGGCCGTCGAGTTCGACGGTGGCCCGGACGTCGTACCAGCGCACCCGCTGGCCGTACTCGCCGCCCAGCGGGCCGAGGCGGAGCCGGCTGGTGTCGAGCCCGGAACCGAACAGCAGGTACGGCATGGCGCAGATGCGGATGGTGTTGTAGCCGCGCGCCGCGGCCTCGGCGAAGGCGCGGTCGAGGTCCTCGAAGGGTTCGCCCGGGCCGGTGCGGGTGTACCAGGTGAAGTCCCAGAGGGAGATGGTCAGTTTCGCGGGCAGCCGGGGTGGGAGCGGCGTGGGCACGGCGGGGGC
>NZ_SMKI01000660.1 GCF_004348415.1 Streptomyces hainanensis | reverse complement strand
GGGTTAGGGTGGCGGGCATGACGCGGCCCTCCTCCTCCGCCACCGGCGACGCGGGGCGGCCCGTCTCCGTGGATCCGGGTGTCGAGTTCCCGGTGCCGGCGGCCGGCGAAATGTGGGCGGTGGGCGCGGTGATCCTGAACGAGCGGGGCGAGGTGTTCGCCCAGCGCCGGAGCCCGCGGCGGCGGCTCTTCCCGGACACCTGGGACCTGGTGGGCGGCCACGTCGAGCCGGGCGAGTCGCTGCTGGCGGCGCTCGTGCGGGAGGTCGCCGAGGAGACCGGTTGGCGGGTGCGCCGGGTGCGCCGCTTCCTGGGCGTGCTGACCTGGGTGGGGGACGACGGCCTCGGCCGCCGCCACGAGGCCGACTACCTGGTGGACGTGTCGGGTGATCTGGCGGCGCCGGCCCTGGAGTGGGAGAAGCACCCGGAGTTCGGCTGGTTCGGCCCCGCGGAGCTGGACCGTCTCAAGGAGAACCGCAGGCCCGAGGACCAGCTCGTCCATCGGGTGGCCGCGCGGGCGCTGGGGTTGGCTCCCGGCCTCCCGCGGCGCGACCTGCCGCCGCCCGCCTGAACCCGGGCGGGCCCGGCCCTACCAGCCGTGCGCCGACGCCGGTTCGCCGCGCAGGTAGTGGCCGATGCCGAGCGCGTTGTAGTGGACCACGGTGGTCGGCAGGTGGTGCGGGTCGTGCCAGGACAGCCCCGCGCACTTGTGCGGTTCGGCGTTGCGCGGGGTCCCGGCCCAGCGCGCGGTGGCGAAGAAGAAGCCGACGCGTGGCGCGCCCTCCGGCGTTCGGTAGTGCATGGTGTGGACGATGCGCAGCGCGTGCGGGTCGAGGTCGACGCCGACCTCCTCGCGGGCCTCGCGGATCGCGGCGGCCACCACGCTCTCGTCGTGTTCCACCTTGCCGCTCGGCAGGTTGAGCAGCCCGTCGGCGTAGCCGGTGTCGAGCCGTTCGGCGAGCAGCACCCGCCCCGCGCGTTCGAGGATGACCAGCGCGTCGACGTGGGGCCGTTGACTCACCGCGCCCGGTCCCGGTCGGCCGGGTTCGGCGCGTCGCGCAGCAGGGTGGCCTCGGTGGTCGCGTCGTCCCGGGTGGCGGCGACGAAGGTGAGGACGGCCCGCAGCTCGCGGTCGCCGAAGCGGGACAGCAGGTCGGTGGCGCGGCGGCCCATGCCGTCGTAGTAGGAGGCGGGCAGGGTCTCGCCGCGCTCGGTGACGCGGACGAGCGCCCGGCGGCGGTCGTTCGGGTCGGCGGCGCGTTCGACGTAGCCGGCGGCCTCCAGGCGGTCGATCATCCGGGTGACGGCGCCCGTGGTGCGGGACAGGCGGTCGGCCAACTCTCCGGCGCTGAGCGGCCCGTGGGACTTGGCGAGCGCGTGCAGGCACTGCAGGTCGGTGGTGGAGACGCCGAGGCGCGCGGCCACCAGCTCGTTGAGCCGCACCGTCGCCGTCGCCATGTCGGGCATCAGGTAGAGGATCTCGTCGATCAGCCGGGCGGCCGCCGGCTCTGGCTCGGGCACGGGTTTGACGCCTTCCACTCGGAGATTTATCTTACTCGCTCAGATAATGAGCAATGCAGCATCTGCACCGCTCAGTCAGACCTCACGCCTCCGCACACCACCGGTTGAGAGGAGCCACGGGTGTCATCCCCGCCGGCCGGAAAGACCCGAACCCTGGCCCTGACGGCCATCCTGCTCGCGGCGTTCATCGACCTGATCGACGTCACGATCCTCACCGTCACCCTTCCCTCCATCCAGGCCGACCTCGACGCCTCACCAGCCCAGCTCCAGTGGATGCTGAGCGCCTACACCCTGGCGCTCGGCACCGGCCTGATCAGCGGCGCCAGACTCGGGGACATCGCCGGCCACCGGCGGGTGTTCGTCGTCGGCGTGCTCGGCTTCACCGCCGCCTCGGCGATCTGCGCCCTGGCCCTGAATCCTGGCATGCTGATCGCCAGCCGGGTGGCCCAGGGGCTGTTCGCGGCGGCCATGATCCCCCAGGTGCTGGCCCAGATCCAGCTGCTCTACGCCCCGCACGAACGGGGCGGCCCGATGGCCGGGTTCGCCTCGCTCACCGGCCTGGCCGCCACCCTCGGGCCGATCCTCGGACCGCTGCTCACCGAGGCCGACCTGGCCGGCACGGGCTGGCGGCTGGTCTTCTGGGTGAACGTGCCGCTGGGGCTCGCCACCGCCTACGCCTCGCTGCGTCTGCTGCCCGAGAGCCGCGCCGAGACGGCGCCACGACTCGACGTGCCCGGGGTGCTCGTCTCCTCCGCCGGGCTGCTCCTGCTGCTCTACCCGCTGATCGCCGCGTCCGACGAGGCACACTGGCCCGGCTGGGCCACCGGCTGCGTGCTGGCCGGGATCGCGGTGCTCGCCGTGTTCGCGGCCACGCAACGCCGGGCCGAACGCGCCGGCGGCTCGCCGCTGATCGCGCTCTCGCTGCTCCGACACCGCTCGCTCTCCGGCGGGCTGCTCGTCCAACTCCTGTTCTTCGTACCGGTGATGGGCTTCTTCATGGTGTTGATGCAGTTCCTGCAGGTGGGCGTGGCGATGAGCCCGACCGAGGCCGGGCTCACCCTGGTGCCCTGGTCGATCGCGGTCGCCGTGTTCGCCGGCGTGGGTGCCGCCGTGCTGCTGCCGAGGATCGGCCGGCTCACCGTCCAGGCCGGTCTGGTGGCGCTCGCCCTGGCGATGCTGCTGATGGCCGGGACGGCGGCGGGCGCCACCGGCGACACCGGCTTCCTCGACCTGCTGCCGAGCGTGGCGCTCGGTGGGGCCGGCATGGGGCTCGTCGTCGCGCCCATCATCCAGCTCACGCTGGCCGACGTGCCGCCCGAGCACGCGGGCTCCGGATCCGCGCTGTTCAACACCGTCACGCAACTCGCGGCCGCCATCGGCGTCGCGGTGATGGGCACGTTCTTCTTCTCCGGGATCCGGGACGGCGCGCCCGACGTCACGACGATCGGCGCCGCCTTCCACGACACCCTGTGGCTCGGCGCCGCGCTGCTGGCCGACTCCGCCGTGACCAGCAGCCGCATCCGCTCCGGGCGCGGCATCGCGGCCACCCGGGCCAACTGGCCCGCGTACACCTCCAACAGCGCCGTCAGCGGATCCGCGTCGGCGGGCAGCGGGACGG
>NZ_SMKI01000065.1 GCF_004348415.1 Streptomyces hainanensis | reverse complement strand
CCACCCCCGTCGTGGTGGCCCACCGCGCCACCTGGCCCGACGAGCTGCTGCTGCGCTGCACCGTCGCCACCCTGGAGGAGACCGTCAGGGAACACCGGCTGTGGAAGCACACCCTGTTCCTCGTCGGCCCGGCGCTCGACGCCACCGGCACCCGCTCGCACCTCTACCACCCGGGCCACTTCCACGGCCACCGGCGGGCCGACCCCGCCGTCAGGGCCGCCCTCCGCGCCCGGGGCGCCGGCGATGACTGAGCCGCCGGACCGTCCCGTCGAGGAGGGCCCGGAACTCCGGGAGCCCGACCTGCCGCGCACCGCCAGGGTCCGCCAGAAGGCGCTGCGCACCGGCTGGACCACCGGCACCTGCGCCTCGGCCGCGGCCAAGGCCGCCGCCGAGCACCTGGCCACCGGCGAACCCCGGCGCTGGGTCGAGGTGGCGCTGCCCTCCGGACGCCGGGTCACCTTCGCCGTCGAGCGGGCCGCCCTGCTCCGCCCAGGACGTACCGAGGCCGTCGTCGTCAAGGACGCCGGCGACGACCCGGACGTCACCCACGGCTCCGAGCTGACCGCCACCGTGGCCTGGCGGTCCGCGCCGGGACTCGCCCTGCACGGCGGCGTCGGCGTCGGGGTCGTCACCAGGCCGGGACTCGGGCTCGACGTCGGCGGCCCGGCCATCAACCCGGTGCCGCGGCGGATGATCGGCCAGGCGGTGCGGGAGGTGATCGACACCGGCGCGCGCGGCGTCGACGTCACCATCAGCGTGCCCGACGGCGAGCGGCGCGCCCGGCGCACCACCAACGCCAGGCTCGGCATCATCGGCGGGATCTCCATCCTCGGCACCACCGGCATCGTCCGCCCGTTCTCCACCGCCTCCTGGCGGGCCAGCGTGGAACAGGCCGTCGCGGTGGCCGCCGCACAGGGCACCCCCGCCGTCGTGCTCTGCACCGGCGGCCGCACCGAACGCGGCGCCATGCGACTGCTGCCCACGCTGCCCGAGGTGGCCTTCGTCGAGGTGGGCGACTTCACCGGCGCCGCGCTGCGGCGCGCGGCGGACGGCGGGCTGCGCCGGGTGGTGTTCGTCGGCATGGTCGGCAAGCTCACCAAGCTGGCCGCCGGCGTGCTGATGACCCACTACACCCGCTCCCGGGTGGACACCGGGGTGCTGGGCGGGATCACCCGCGCCGTCGGCGGCCCGGCCGGGCTCGCCGACGCGGTCGACGCGGCCAACACCGCCCGCCACGCCTACGAACTGTGGGACGCCGCCGGCCTGTTGCCCACCGCCGGAGCCGAACTCTGCCGCCGGGTGGCCCGGGTCCTGACCCGGTTCACCGAGGGGGCCGTATCCGCCGAGGCCGCGCTCGTCGACTTCACCGGCACCGAACTGATCGCCGCCACCGGTGGGCTGCTGGGCGACGCGCCATGAACCGACCCGCCGCGAACCGACCCGCCGTGAACCGACCCGCCGTGAACCGACCCGCCGTGAACCGACCCGCCGTGAACCGGCACGCCGTGAACCGGCACGCGCCGATCACCGTGCTCGGCACCGGAACCGGCGGCCCGCCGCCCACGGTCGGCGACGCCACCTTGGTCGTCGGCGCCGCTCGGCACCTGGCCGCCGCCCGGATCCCGCCGCGCGCCGAACGGCTGACGCTCGGTCCCCTCGCCCCCGCGCTCGCCGCGATGACCCGGCACCTGGCCGAGGCCGAGGCGCCCCGGGTGGCGGTGCTCGCCTCGGGCGACCCCGGGTTCTTCGGCGTGGTGCGGGCGCTCGCCGAACGGTTCGGGCCCGACGCGCTCGACGTGCGCCCCTCGGTGCCGGCCGTCGCCGTGGCCTTCGCGAGGATCGGCCTGCCCTGGGACGACGCCGCCGTGGTCAGCGCGCACGGCCGCGACCCGGCCACCGCCCTCCACGTCTGCCGGGCCCACCCCAAGACCGCCGTGCTCACCGGGCCGGGCGCGGGGCCCGCCGAAATCGGCGCCGCGCTCGCCGCCAGCGGGCTGCCGCGCACCCTCGTGGTGGCCACCGCCCTCGGCGACCCGGAACGCGAACGGCTCACCCGGCTCGGCCCGGCCGAGGCCGCCGCCCGCACCTGGCCCGACACCGGGCACGTGGTGCTCTGCCTCCACCCCGAGCGCGCCCTGGCGCCCGCCCCGGGAACGCTGGCCGGCCGGGTGCCTGCTGACGGCTGGTCGGGCTGGGCGCTGCCCGAGGACGCCTTCGACCACCGCGCCTCCCTCATCACCAAGCCCGAGGTCCGGGCGCTCGTGCTCGCCAGACTCGGGCCCCGGCTCGGCGACCTGGTCTGGGACGTCGGCGCCGGCTCCGGCTCGGTCGCGGTCGAGTGCGCCCGGCTCGGCGCGGCGGCCGTCGCCGTGGAACGGTCCGCCGAGGACGCCGCGCGCTGCCGGGCCAACGCCACCGCCCACGGCGTCGACGTCCAGGTGGTGCACGGCACCGCCCCCGCCGCGCTCCGCGAACTGCCCGACCCCGACGCGGCCTTCGTCGGCGGCGGCGGGGCCGCGCTGCCCGCCGTGGTGACCGCCACGGCCCGCCGGGCCCGGCGCGGGGTCGTGGTCACCCTCGCCGCCCTCGACCGGGTGCCCGCCGTCCGCGCGGCGCTCTCCGGCGCCGGGCTCACCCCCGACGGGGTGCTGCTCCAGGCGTCCCGACTGGCGCCGCTGCCCGGCGACGTCACCCGACTCGCCGCCGCCAACCCCGTGTTCGTGCTCTGGGGCAGCCGCCCCACCCCGTGAGGAGGAGACCCGTGATCGGCCTGATCTCCGTCACCGCGGCCGGCGCCGCCGCGAGCGCCCGGCTGGCCGCCGCCTGGCCGGCACGCACCCGCCGCTACCCCGGCCCGGCCGCCGCCGCGGTGCGCCGCGCCTTCGCCGAGTGCGACCAACTCGTCTGCTTCCTCGCCACCGGAGCCGCCGTCAGGCTGCTGGCGCCGCTGCTCACCGACAAGACCGGGGACCCCGGCGTGGTCTGCGTCGACGAGGCCGGCCGGCACGCCGTCGCGCTGCTCGGCGGGCACGCCGGCGGCGCCAACCGGCTGGCGGCCGAGGTCGCCGCCCAACTGCCCGGCTGCGCGCCCGTGGTGACCACCGCCACCGACGCGGTGGGGCTGCCGGGGCTCGACGACCTCGGCTGGCCGGCCGAGGGCGACGTGGCCGGCGTCACCCGGGCGCTGCTGGACGGGGAGCCCGTCACGCTGGCCGCCGACGCCGTCTGGCCGCTGCCCGCGCTGCCCCCGCACCTCGCCCCGGACGCGGCGGGCCGCCGCACCGTGGCGATCACCGACCGCCTGCTCACCGAGGTCGCGCCGACCGACGTCGTGCTGCGCCCGCCGTCCCTCGTGGTGGGTCTCGGCGCCAGCCGCGGCGTTCCCGAGGCCGAGGTCACCGACCTGCTGACGGGCGTCCTCGCCGACGCCGGGCTCTCCCCGGCCAGCGTCGCCGTCGCCACCACCGTCACCGCCAAGGCCGACGAGGACGGCCTGCGGGCCGCCGCCGCCCGACTCGGCGTCGACCTCACGCCGTTCCCGGCCGAGGACCTGGCCGCGGTGCCGGTGCCCAACCCCTCGCCCGCCCCGCTGGCCGCGGTGGGCACCCCCTCGGTCGCCGAGGCCGCCGCCCTGCTCGCCGCCGGCCCGGGCGCCGAACTCGTCGTCCCCAAGCGGAAGTCCGCCATGGCCACCTGCGCCGTCGCCCGCCGCCGGCCGCGCGGCCGGCTCGCCCTGGTGGGCATCGGCCCGGGCGCCCGCGACCTGCTCACCCCGCGCGCCCGCGCCGAACTGCGCCGCGCCTCCGTCGTGGTCGGCCTCGACCAGTACCTGGACCGGATCGCCGACCTGCTGCGGCCCGGCACCCGGCTGCTGGCCTCGGGGCTCGGCGCCGAGGAGGAACGGGCCGGGGCCGCGGTCGCGGAGGCCGCCGCGGGACACGCCGTGGCGCTGGTCGGCAGCGGCGACGCCGGCGTCTACGCCATGGCCTCGCCCGCGCTGGCCACCGCCGGCGACGACATCGACGTGGTCGGCGTCCCCGGCGTCACCGCCGCCCTGGCCGCCGCCTCGGTGCTCGGCGCGCCGCTCGGCCACGACCACGCGGTCCTCAGCCTCTCCGACCTGCACACCCCCTGGGCCGTCATCGAACGCCGGGTCACGGCCGCCGCCGAGGCCGACCTGGTGGTGGCCTTCTACAACCCGCGGTCGCGCGGCCGCCACTGGCAACTGCCCGCCGCCCTCGCCCTGTTGGCCCGGCACCGGAACCCGGACACCCCCGTGGGCCTGGTCGGGAGCGCCACCCACCCGGGCCAGCGCCACCGGCTGACCACCCTCGGCGCCTTCGACCCCACGGAGGTGGACATGATGACGCTGGTGATCGTCGGCAACTCCGCGACCCGCGCCGTCGCCGGCCGCATGGTCACCCCCCGCGGCTACCGGTGGCAGGCGTGACCGCCCCGGCCCTGGCCCCGGCCCCGGCCCTGGCCCAGGCCCCGGCCTCGGCCCCGGTGCGGGTGACCGACCGCTGCGCCGGCTGCGGCGCCTGCCTGCTGACCTGCCCGACACACGCCATCCGCCCCGCCGGGCCCACGCTGCTGGTGCTGGCGTCGCGCTGCACCGGCTGCGTCGAGTGCGTCGAGGTCTGCCCCGTCGACGCGATCGAGGAGGTCCCCACCGATGAACCCACCGATGAGCTCGCCGATGAGTGAGCCGCGGCGCACCGTTCACCCCATCGAGGCCGAGTCCTACCGGATCCTGCGCGCCCGCGTCGACACCGCCGGGCTGCCCCCGCTGACCCGCGCCGTCGTCGAACGCGTCGTCCACGCCAGCGCCGACCCGCGGTACGTCACCGACCTGGTCACCGACGAGGCGGCGCTGCGCGCCGGGCACGCCGCGCTGCACCGGGACCGCGCGCCGATCGTCGCCGACGTGGCGATGGTGGCCGCCGGCATCACCCGCCGCGCCGCGCTCTGCCGGCTCGACCGGGCGGTCGCCGGCCCGGGCACCACCCGGGCCGCGCACGCCGTCCGGCTGGCCCACGCCGAGGTGGGCCCCGGCGCGGTGTGGGTGATCGGCTGCGCCCCCACGGCCCTCTTCGAACTGATCGCCGTCGAGGCCGAGCCCGCCCTGGTGATCGGCCTGCCGGTGGGCTTCGTGGGCGCCGCCGAGAGCAAGGCCGCGCTCCGCGACAGCGGCCTGCCGGCCGTCAGCAACCGCTCGGAGAAGGGCGGCTCGGCCGTGGCCGCCGCCGCCGTCAACGCCCTGCTGTACACCGAGGAGCTCCCGTGACCCCAGCCGCCAGGACAGAACCGCACGCCCTGCTGCTCGTCGGGCACGGCACCAGGGACGCGCGGGGTGCCGAGGCGTTCCGCTCCCTGGTGCGCGACCTGGCCGGCCGGCGACCCGAGGTGCCGGTGGCCGGCGGGTTCATCGAGCTGTCCGCGCCGCCGCTGACCGACGCCGTCGCCGAACTGACCGCCCGCGGCGCGCGAAGGATCGCCGCCGTGCCGCTGATGCTGGTGGCCGCCGGGCACGCCAAGGGCGACATCCCCGCCGCGCTCGCCAGGGAGCGGCGACGGCGGCCCGGCACCTCCTTCGCCTACGGCCGCCCCCTCGGCCCGCACCCCGCGCTGCTCGACGTGCTGGACCGCCGGGTCGCCGCGGTCGGTGCGGAGCCGGCCGCCACCACGGTGCTGCTGGTCGGCCGGGGCTCCACCGACCCGGACGCCAACTCCGAGGTGTACAAGGCCGCCAGGCTGCTGTGGGAGGGCCGCGGCCACGCCGGCGTCGAGACCGCCTTCGTCTCGCTCGCCGCCCCCGACGTGCCGGCCGGCCTCGACCGCTGCCGGGCGCTCGGCGCCCGCCGGATCGTGGTCCTGCCCTACTTCCTGTTCACCGGGGTGCTGCCCGACCGGGTCCACCGGCAGGCCGCCGCCTGGGCCGCGACCCACCGGGACGTCGACGTGCGCCACGCCGAGGTGATCGGCCCGGTCGAGGAGTTGGCCGACCTGGTGTGGGAGCGCTACCGGGAGGCGGTCGAGGGCGACATCAGGATGAACTGCGACGCCTGCGCCTACCGGATCGCCCTGCCCGGCTTCACCGACAAGGTCGGCCGCGCCCAGCAGCCCCACCACCACCCCGACGACCACGACCACGACCACGATCACCACCGGCACGGCCGTGCGCACACCCACTGACCCGCTCCGCCACCACGGGGACGAGGAACTGCGCGACGCCGAGGGCCCGTTGGTCGACCTCGCGGTCAACGTGCGGGCCGGCACCCCACCCCGCTGGCTCCGGGAGCGACTGACCGCCGCGCTCGACGGCCTGGCCGCCTACCCCGACCCCCGGGCCGCCCGCCGGGCGGTGGCCCGCCGGCACGGGCTGCCCGAGGAGTGCGTGCTGCTGACCGCCGGCGCGGCCGAGGCGTTCGTGCTGCTCGCCCGCGCCCTGGCGCTCGGCACCCTGCCCACGGCCGGACCCCCGCTCGTGGTGCACCCGCAGTTCACCGAGCCGGAGGCGGCGCTGCGCGCCGCCGGCCTGGCCGTGTCCCGGCTGCCGCTGACCGCCGCCGGCGGGTTCCGCCTCCACCCCGCGTCGGTGCCGGCGGACGCGGGCGTGGTGGTGGTCGGCAACCCCACCAACCCCACCTCCGTCCTGCACCCGGCGACCGACCTGGCGTCCCTGGCCGCCCCCGGGCGACTGCTCGTGGTCGACGAGGCGTTCATCGACGCGGTGCCGGCCGAACGCGAGTCGCTGGCCCCCGCCGTCGCCAATCTCCCGGGCCTCGTCGTGCTGCGCAGCCTCACCAAGACCTGGGGCCTCGCCGGGCTGCGGGTGGGCTACCTGCTCGCCGCCCCCCGGATCGTGGCGACACTGGCCGCCGGGCAGCCCCTGTGGCCGCTGTCCACCCCGGCGCTGGTCGCGGCCGAGGCGTGCGCCGGGCCCGCGGCGCTCGCCGAGGCCGAGGCGGCCGCCCGCCGCCTCGTGGCCGACCGGGCGCATCTCCTCGGCCGCCTCGACGCGTTCCCCGAACTGCGCACCGCCACCCGGCACCCGGCGGGCCCGTTCCTGCTGCTGCGCCACCCGCGCGCCGCCACGCTGCGCCCCCGGCTCCGGAAGCTCGGCTACGCCACCCGCCGCGCCGACACCTTCCCCGGCCTCGACGCCCGCTGGCTGCGGGTGGCGGTGCGCGCCCCCGACGTCACCGACGCGTTCGCCGCCGCGCTGGCCGCCGCCGGCGCCTGAACCCCCGTCACCCCCGGGGCGGACGCAGCACCAGCTCGGCGAGTTCGCCGGCCGTGCGCGGGCTCGGCGTGCCCTCGTCCACCAGGCCGTGCTCGCGCAGCAGCCGGGCCGCCGCGACGCCCCACGGCAGCCGCAGCCCCGCCCGCCGCAACAGCTCGGTGCCGGCCAACATCCGCTCCGCCGGCCCGACGCGCGCCCCGGCCGGGGTGAGCAGCGCCGCGTCGTCCGCCCAGCGCAGCGCCAGGTCGACGTCGTGGGTGGCCATCACCACCGTGGTGCCGTTCGCGCGGAGCCCGTCGAGGGTGGTGAGCAGCCGCTCCTGCCCGTCCGGGTCGAGTCCGGCCGTCGGCTCGTCGAGGATCAGCACCCGCGGCCGCATGGCGACCGCGCCCGCGATCGCGGTCCGCTTGCGCTGCCCGTAGGAGAGGAGATGGGTGGGGCGGTCGGCGAGCGCCGTGATGTCCAGGGCCGCCAGTGCCTCGTCGACCCGTGCCCGCGCCTCGTCGTCGGACAGGCCGAGGTTGAGCGGTCCGAACGACACGTCCTGCGCGACGGACGCGGCGAACAGCTGGTCGTCCGGGTCCTGCACCACCAACTGCACGGTCCCGCGCAGCCGGGTCAGGCCCGCCCGGTCGTAGCCGACCGGCGCGCCCGCCACCGTCAACCGCCCGGCCCGCGGCCGCAGTCCACCGCTGAGCAGCCGCATCAGCGTGGTCTTGCCACTGCCGTTGCGGCCGAGCAGGGCCAGCGCCCGCCCCTCCCACACCGCGAAGTCCAGGTCGCTCAGCACCGTCGGTCCCTCCTCGTACGCGAAGGACACGCCGGTCAACGCCACCAGGGGCACCGACCCACTCACGCTCCCACCTCCACCAGCACGCCGGTGAGCGCCGCCACCACGACCAGCAGCGCCACGCTCGCCACCGTGAACGGGACGGAGACCCGCGCCTCGGGCACCAGGACCCGCAGCGTGCCGTCGTAGCCGCGCCCGGCGAGCCCGTCCTGGAGCCGCGACGCCCGGGCGAAGGCCCGCACGAACGCGGTCGCCCCGAGGCCGGCGAGCGAGCGCCACTCGGCGGCCCGCGACGCGTGCCCGAGCCGCGCCGCCTGGGCCTGGCGGATCCGGTGCAGCGAGTCGAGCAGCAGGAAACCCATCCGGTACGTCACCAGGGCGACGTCGACCACCGGCGCCGGCACCCGGGCCCGCACCAGGCGCGGCAGCAGGTCCGACATCGGGGTGGTGAAGGCGAACAGCAGGACGCCGAGCGAGGCGGCCGACGTGCGCAGCAGCAGTTCGCCCGCGCGCACCGGGCCGCCCTCGGCGAGGCCCACCGGACCGTCGGGCCCGCCGACCTCGAAGAGCAGCGTGACCGCCCCGGTGAGGCAGAACCCCCACGGCACCCGGTACGCCCGCCACAACCGGCGCCACGGCACCCCCGCCGGGCCGAGCAGCAGCGCCAGGGCCGACACCAGCACCAGCGGCGCGCCGGGCCACGGCGGCAACGCGACGGCCAGCGCGGTGAGCCCGAGCCCGAGCACGGCCTTGTCCACGGGATGACGGCGGCGCCAGCGGCTGCCGTGCGCCGCCGCGTCGATGGGCAGCACGGCGGCTCAGGCTCCTTCCGCGCCGGACTCGTCGGCCCTCGGCGCCCCCTGCCGGCGTCCCCTGCGCAGCCCGAAGTAGTAGCCGAGGACGCCCGCGCCGAGCGCCGCCTGCAGGGCGAACAGCGCCGACTCGATCTCGCCGGACGGCGGCTCGTACAGCGGCGAGAACCACGGCTCGTAGTCCGGCTCGATCTCGGTGATCGCCGTCTCCGCCTCGCCGTCCGCGCCCGCGAACGGCTCCTCCTTGTGGTCGCCGAGACCGAGGGCCAGCGGCAGCACGGCGAGCGCCACCACCACGAGCAGCAGCAGCCCGTTGATCCTCGCGTTCCTGCTCATCGGGCCACCGCCCGGGAGGACTTCCCGGCCACCAGCACGCCGAGCCTGGCCAGTTCGCCGCCGCTCGACTGCGTCAGCAGCCGCATCACCAGCACCGTGAGCAGCCCCTCGCTCACCGCCAGCGGGATCTGGGTCACGGCGAAGATGGTGCCGAACTTGCCGAGCGCGCCCAGGAACCCGCCGCTCGGGTCGGGGAAGGCCAGCGCGAGCTGCACGCTGGTGACGCAGTAGGTGGACAGGTCGGCGACGAACGCGCCCGCGAAGACCGCGGCCATCAGCGGCAGTCCCGACCGCCGTGACAGCCGGTACGCGGCGTAGCCGGCCCAGGGGCCGACGACGGCCATCGAGAACACGTTGGCCCCGAGCGTCGTCAGGCCGCCGTGCGCGAGCAGCAGGGCCTGGAAGAGCAGGGTGATGGTGCCGAGTACCGCCATCACCGGCGGCCGGAACAGGATGGCGCCGAGGCCCGTGCCGGTGGGATGCGAACAACTCCCGGTCACCGAGGGCAGTTTCAGCGCGGACAGGACGAACGTGAAGGCTCCGGAGGCGCCGAGGAGCAACGTGCTCTCCGGGTGCTCCCTGACCTCACGGGTGAGTGACCGAACTCCGTGGACGACGAACGGCGCAGACGCGACGCCCCAGGCGACCGCGTGCGCTGGGGGCAGGAAACCCTCAGCTATGTGCATGGCCGGGCAAACCCTCTCCAACACCTCGTGGATGGTTGACACGCCCTGGCCGGTCTCCTGGCTGACGGGTACCACCGCCCGTGCTCCGCCTTCCCGGGGTCCGAGGACCCCAGTGGCCGCTCGTGAGAGCAAGAGCCGGACTTCCCGATCACAGTGGCGAGGGCCGCACCGGTATCACACCGGATTTCCCGAGCACCAAGGCGTGGCGACAGTAGTGGCCAGCGCAGGCCATGACAAGAGGACGCCCGACGGCCGAACCCGCGGATCGCCCGCCGCCCCCGTGGAGTTCAGGCCGCTGCCACCGCCGCGTCACCGGCGGCCAGCATCGTGCGCAATGCCTTCTCAGCCACCGGGAGTTCCCATGGGCACCACCCACGACGAGGCCGCCGGGCCTCGCAGACGTTCCCTCCTCCAGGCCGCCGTCGGCGGCTCCGCCGCGGCCGCCGCCGCGGGCGCGACCACGCTCACCGGGCAGGCGGCCGCCGCCCCCGCGGGCACCGCGGCCGCGCCGCGGTCCGGCGGCCGGTTCGACGGGGAGAGCCCCCGCTTCGCGCTCGCGGTGCTGCCCGACACCCAGTACCTCTTCGACGCCGACAGCGCCGACCCGGACCCGCTGCGCGCCACGTTCCGCTACCTCGTCGCCGAGCGCGCCGACACCAACATCGCCTTCATGACCCACCTGGGCGACGTCACGGAACACGGCACCGAGGACGAGATCGAGCTGGCCGCCGACACCTTCGGGGAGTTGGACGGCAAGGTGCCCTACAGCGTCCTGGCCGGCAACCACGACGTGTCGGGCAGCGACGACCAGCGCGGCGACTCGGCGTACCTGCGCGCCTTCGGCCCGGACCGCTACGCCAGGATGCCGACCTTCGGCGGCGCGTCACCCGACGGCTACAACAGCTTCCACACGCTGCGCGCCGCCGGCCGCGACTGGCTGGTCCTGGCGCTGGACTGGCGGGTCTCCGACAACGGCCTGCGGTGGGCCCAGCGGGTCCTGGACGACCATCCGACCCTGCCTGCCGTGCTCACCACCCACGACCTCGCCTGGGCCGAGGACGACGGCGAGGCGCGACTCTCCGACAACGGCCGGCGCCTGTGGGACGGGCTGATCCGCGGCAACGACCAGATCTTCCTCGCCCTCGGCGGCCACTACTGGCCGCCCGGCCGGACGGTGCTCACCAACGACGCCGGGAACGACGTCCACGTCCACCTCACCAACTACCAGGACCGGTACTACGGCGGCGCGGCCATGATCCGGCTCTACGCCTTCGACCTGGCCAGGGGCGCCGTGGACGTGGAGACGTTCGCCCCCTGGTTCCTGACCCGCGACCCCGAGCGGCGCACCCCGCTCGAGGCGGAGAACGTGGAACTGACCGGGCCGGCCGACCGGTTCGGCCTGGAGATCGACTTCGCCGCCCGGTTCGCCGGCTTCTCACCGGTCCCGGCGCCGGAGCCGAGACCGGCCTCCGACGTCCTGGTGCGCGGCACCGTCGCCTACTGGCGCTTCGACCGGGCCGGCCTCCCCGGCGCCGCCGACGAGGGCGCGCCGGTCGCCGACGGCCGGGTGGTCCGCGACCTGTCGGGCCACGGCAACGACCTGACGGCACGCCGGCTGCACACCAGCGGGGACGGCGCGCTGACCTGGTCGGCCGAGCACCACGTCGGGCAACCGGCCCACGCCAGCCTGCGGTTCGACGGCGGCCAGGGCCCGGACCGGGGCGCCCTCCTCAGCACCCGGCGGGACGCCCCGCTCAACGCGACGAGGTTCACCGGCGGATACACCATCGAGACCTTCCTGAAGCTGCCGGAGCCGTTCGTCGGCGAACACGCCTGGATGGGCGTCCTCAGCTGGGAGGGCCGCAGCGGCGACGCGGGCAAGACCACGGGCTGGTCGACCGAGGAGCCGACCTGCAGCCTCAACGTCTCGCCCGAGCGGTTCCTCCAGTTCGTCGTCTACCCGCACGTCCAGGACGCCGACCCCACCTCCTGGAGCCACGCGCTGCCGGTGGGGCGGTGGACCCACGTGGCGCTCGTCAACGACGGCCGCCGCACCGTGATGTACGTGGACGGGTCGAGGATCGCGCGGAACCCGACGCAGCGGTCCACCGGAATCGCCACCCTCGGCAAGCCGTTCGTCATCGGCGGCACCCAGTTCGCGGAACGCTACGGCCAGGGCTTCTACGGCTGGATCGGCGACACCCGGATCGTCGACCGGCCGCTCACCCCGCGGCAGTTCCTCACCCCGTACCGCTGACCCGGCCCGCCGTGGCCGCCGCCCCCGGCAATGTACGGGGCCCACACAGCCCGGCCCGCCGGCATGGCGGCGGCCCTCGTAGGTGCGCGCGGACGCCGGTCCTACGGTGCGCCCGAGCGCACCCGAGACGATCGGCGCCGCGGCCGGACGACCACGGCGTCGGAAGGGATCCACCGTGATGAGAGCTGTGCCTTCCCCCCGCCGGGCGGCCACCCTGCTGACCGCCCTCCTGCTGAGCCTGGTGTCCCTGCTGGCCTCCGGCGGCCCGGTCCTGGCCGCCGTGCCGCTGGAGCGGGTCACGTCGTTCGGTTCCAACCCCGGCAACCTGCTGATGTACCGCTACGCGCCGGCGGGCCTGCCCGCCGGCAGCCCGGCCGTGGTGCTGCTGCACGGCTGCGGGCAGAGCGCCCAGGAGTACGCCGACAACTCCGGCTGGCGGAAGTTCGCCGACACGCACGGCTTCGCGCTGGTCGTGGCCGAACAGCAGTCCGTCAACAACCTCAGCCGCTGCTTCAACTGGTTCGAGCCCGGCGACGTGGCCCGCGACCGCGGCGAGGGTCTGTCGATCAGGCAGATGGTCGCCCACACCGTCGGCTCGCTGGCCGCGGACCCCGACCGGGTGTACGTCACCGGGCTCTCGGCCGGCGGTGCCATGACGGCCTCGCTGCTCGCCGCCTACCCCGACGTGTTCGCGGGCGGCGCGGTGATCGCGGGCGTCCCGCACGGCTGCGCCAGCGGCGTGCTCACCGCGTTCTCCTGCATGTTCCCCGGCCACGCCGAGACGGCCGCCACCTGGGGCGACCGGGTGCGCGCGGCGTACCCGGGTTACACCGGCCGGCGCCCCGCCGTGTCGCTGTGGCACGGCGGCGCCGACTACACGGTGGCCACCGCCAACCTGACCGAGTCGGTCGAGCAGTGGACGAACGTCCTCGGCGGCGACCAGCGGGCGGACGCCACCTCCCGGCTGGCCGCCGGCACCACCCGCTCGGTGTACCAGACCGGGGCGGGCGCCCCGCCCGTGATCAGCTACCTGACCCCGGGCAACGGGCACGGCACGCCGGTCGCGCCCGGCGACGGCCCCCAACAGTGCGGCACCGCCGGCGCCCACTTCCTCCCCAGCCTCTGCTCCAGCCACCACATCGCCGCGGACTGGGGCCTGACCGACTGACGGCCGGTGGCCCGTAGCGCCCTGCTGTTACAGTGGCGGAGACGTTGATCGTTTGTTGAGGAGTCCAGACATGGCGGTGGACGACGACATCTCCGGGTGACACCCGGACCAGACAGGCCACCGGGCCGGTGCGCGGAAGCACCCCCGACGTGGCCTCGTCGTCGTTCCCTCCCACCCCCTGTCTGCCGCCGGGGCGGCACCGTGCGCGCCGCCCCCTCCTCCCCACGAGGTCACCTCCATGCCCGACGCCTCCGTCGTCTGCTCGAACCTGTCCTTCGCCTGGCCCGACGACACCCCCGTCTTCCAGGACCTGTCCTTCAGCCTCGGCGCCGGCCGCACCGGCCTCGTCGCACCCAACGGCGCCGGCAAGAGCACGCTGCTCAGGCTGATCGCCGGTGAGCTGCGGCCCGGCGGCGGGTCGGTCGCCGTCAGCGGCACGCTCGGCTACCTCCCGCAGAGCCTCCCCCTGACCGGCGACCTCACGGTCGCCGAGGTGCTGGGCGTCGCCGAGATCACCAGGGCCATCGACGCCGTGGAGTCCGGGGACGTCGACGAGCGGCACTTCACCACCATCGGCGACGACTGGGACATCGAGGAACGCACCCGCGCCCAGCTCGACCGCCTCGGCCTCGCCGACCTCACCCTGGACCGGGTGCTCGGCACCCTCAGCGGCGGCCAGGTCGTCTCCCTCGGCCTCGCCGCCCAGCTGCTGAGGCGGCCCGACGTGCTGCTGCTCGACGAGCCCACCAACAACCTCGACCTCGACGCCCGCCACAAGCTCTACGACGTGATCGGCGGGTTCAACGGCTGTCTGCTGCTCGTCAGCCACGACCGCGCCCTGCTCGACCGCATGGAACGCATCGCCGAACTCGACCGCGGCGAACTACGGCTCTACGGCGGCGACTTCACCGAGTACGAGGCGGCCGTGCGGGCCGAGCGCGAGGTCGCGGAGAAGAACGTCCGCAACGCCGAGCAGGAGCTGAAGCGGGAGAAGCGGGAGATGCAGCAGGCCCGCGAGCGCGCCGAACGCCGGCAGAGCAACGCCGCCCGCAACCTGAAGAACGCCGGCCTGCCCAAGATCTTCGCCGGCACCATGAAGCGGGGCGCCCAGGAGTCCGCGGGCCGGGCCGGCCAGCTGCACGCCAGCCGGGTCGGCGAGGCACAGGCCCGGCTGGACGAGGCCGGCCGGGCGCTGCGCGACGAGCAGCGCATCACGCTCGACCTGCCGGACACCCAGGTGCCCGCCGGGCGCACCCTGTTCCTCGGCGAGCGGCTCCGTGTCCGCCTCGGCGGCGCGGAGGTGTTCGCCGGCCAGGGCGTCGACCTGACCGTCCGGGGCCCGGAGCGCATCGCGCTGACCGGTCCCAACGGCGCCGGCAAGAGCACCCTGCTGCGGCTGGTCAACGGCGACCTGACCCCGGGGAGCGGCGAGATCAGGCGGGCCGACGGCCGCGTCGCCTACCTCTCGCAACGCCTCGACCTGCTGGACCAGGAACGCACGGTCGCCGAGAACTTCGCCGACCACGCCCCGGAGCGGCCGCAGGCCGAGCGGATGAACCTCCTGGCCCGCTTCCTCTTCCGCGGGCCCCGCGCCCAGCTGCCCGTCGGGGTGCTCTCCGGCGGCGAGCGGCTGCGCGCCACCCTGGCCTGTGTGCTGTGCGCCGAACCGGCGCCGCACCTGCTGCTCCTCGACGAGCCGACCAACAACCTCGACCTGGTCAGCGCGGGCCAGTTGGAGAGCGCCCTGAACTCCTACCAGGGAGCCTTCGTGGTGGTCAGCCACGACGAGCGGTTCCTGCGCGAGATCGGCGTGAACCGGTGGCTGCGGCTGGCCGACGGCGTCCTGGGGGAGACGGGGGCACCCGAGGCGTGACCCCGGTGTGACGACCCGGCCCGTGCCCGAGGCACACCGCCCCGCGGGCCGCACACCGACCACGTTGGGAAGGACCCCCATGCCCCAGCCCGCCGCCCTGCTCGCCCACGACCTCGTCCGCACCCTCGGCGACCGCCGGGTGCTCGACGGCGTCTCCCTGACCGCCTCGCCCGGCCACCGCGTCGGGCTGATCGGGGAGAACGGCGTCGGCAAGTCGACCCTGCTGCGCCTCCTCGCCGGGGTGGAGCAGCCCGACGCCGGCAGCGTCACCCGCCCGCCCGATCTGGGCTTCCTCCCGCAGGAGACCCCCCACGACTCCGCCGCGACGATCGCCGACGTCCTCGACGACGCCCTGCGCGAGGCCCGGGAGGACCTCGCCGAACTGGAACGGCTCACCGAGCGGATCGCGCGGACCCCGCAGGACGCGCCCGAGTACGCCCCCCTGCTCGACGCGTACGGCGCCCGGCTCGAACAGGCCGGCGCCCGGGAGTCCTGGGACGCCGACCGGCGGGCCGCGCTGGTGCTCGACAGCCTCGGCCTCGGCGCCCTCGCACCGGAGCGGACCCTGCGGTCGCTGTCCGGCGGGCAGCGCGGCCGGCTCGCGCTGGCCGCGCTGCTGGTCCGACGGCCGACCGCGCTGCTGCTTGACGAACCCACCAACCATCTCGACGACGGCGCCGCCGCCTTCGTCGAGGAACAGGTCCGCGCCCTGCCCGGGGTCGTCGTGGTGGCCAGCCACGACCGGGCGTTCCTCGACGCCGTCTGCACGGATCTGATCGACCTCGACCCCGCGCCGGAGGGACCGGTCCGCTACGGCGGGAACTACCGCGCCTACCTGGTGGAGAAACGTGCCGAGCGGGACCGCTGGGAGCGACGCTTCGCCGAGGAACAGGAGGAACTGGCGGCGCTGCGCGACGCCGCCGGGGTCACCGCGCGCCGGGTCGCGCCGGACCGGGGGCCGCGGGACAACGAGAAGATGGGCTACGGCCACCGCGCCGGCCGGGTGCAGAACCAGATCTCCCGGCGGGTGCGCGACGCCACCCGCCGCCTGGCGGAGCTGGAGCGCGCCCGGGTCGCCGAGCCGCCGCCGCTGCGGTTCGCGGGCACCGCGCTCGCCGCACCGGCGGCGGACGGCGAGGGACCGCTGGTGTCCCTGGACGACGTTCGGGTGCCCGGCCGGCTCGCCCCGGTGCGGGCCGACGTGGACACCGACGACCGGCTGCTCGTCAGCGGGGGGAACGGGACCGGGAAGTCGACCCTGCTGGCCGTGCTCGCCGGCCGGCTCGCCCCCCAGGGCGAGGTGCGGCGGCGGCCGGGACTGACCGTCGGACTCCTCACCCAGGACACCGCCTTCGACCGGCCGGACCGGTCCGCCCGGGCCGTCTACGAGCTGGCACTGGGGGCCGAGCGGGCCGAGGCGGTGCCGCTCGGCTCGCTCGGCCTGCTCGCCGGGCCGGACCTCGACCGGCCGGTCGGCCGGCTGTCGGTCGGACAGCGCCGCCGGCTCGCCCTGGCGCTGCTGGTGGCTCGACCGCCGCGGCTGCTGCTGCTCGACGAACCGACCAACCACCTGTCGCCGCGCCTGTGCGACGAACTGGAGGCGGCGCTCGGCACCGGCCCCGGCGCGGTCGTGCTGGCCAGCCACGACCGCTGGTTGCGGCGGCGCTGGCAGGGCCGGGAGATCCGGCTCGACCCCGCCGGCGGGCCCCCGGCCGACGGACGCCAGGTCGACGGACGGCGCCGCCCCGCCCGACCACCGGACGGCCCCTCTCGGCGAGTTCACGCCAACGACTGACGTGATGTCAGCCGCCTCGGAAGAATGGAGCCCACCGCCGTCGGCGGCGGACCAACCCTGCGACGAAGGGGCCCGGCAATGAAAGCGATCCTCCAGGACGTCTACGGACCGGCGGACGCCGTCCTCACCCTGCGGGACGTTCCCCAGCCGGTGCCCGACAAGGGAGAGGTGCTGCTGCGGGTCCGCGCGGCCGGCGTCGACCCCAGCGTCTGGCACCTGACGATGGGTCTGCCCCGCGTGGCCCGCCTCGCGATCGGGGTCCGCCGCCCGCGCAATCCCGTGCCCGGCTGGGACGGCGCCGGCGTGGTCGAGCGGGTCGGCCCCGGCGTCACCGGCATCGAACCCGGCGACGAGGTCTTCGGGAACTGCGCCGGATCCTTCGCCGAGTTCACCCTGGCCAAGGCCGACCGGGTGGTGCCGAAGCCCACCGGACTCGGCTTCGAGCAGGCCGCCGCCCTGCCCGTCTCGGGCGTCACCGTGCTCCAGGCGCTGACCGGCGGCGCCCGGCCCGAGCCCGGCCGCTCCGTGCTGGTCATCGGCGCGTCCGGCGGGGTCGGCACCTACGCCGTCCAACTCGCCGCCGCCTGGGGCGCCAGCGTCACCGGCGTCGGTGGTGCCGACGCCGAGGACCACGTGCGCGCCCAGGGCGCCGCCGACGTCATCGACTACACGCGGCACGAGATCACCGACGGCGGCCGCCGCTGGGACGTGATCATCGACAACGCCGGCAACCGCCCACTCGGCCTGCTGCGCCGGGCCCTGACACCCCGCGGCACCCTGGTGATCGTCGGGGGCGAGCGCGGCGGGCCGTGGCTGGGCGGCCTGGACCGCAACCTGCGCGCCACCCTGCTGAGCCCGGCGGTTCCGCAGAAGCTGCGCGCGCTGACGGCCGTCACGCGGCGCTCCGACCTGCTGAAGGTGGCCGAGCTGGCCGGCGACGGCGTCCTCAGACCGGTGATCGACCGTACCTACCCGCTGGCGGAGGCCGCCGCGGCCATCGGCCACCTCCGCAACGGCCACCCGCGCGGCAAGATCGTCCTCACCGTCTGACCTCCCGCCGGCCGAACGGCTGTCGGCACTTCGGGGGACCGGTCCCGACGGCCGTCGGCTTACCCGGGCCCCGGGTGCGTGACACCGTGCGGATACCGAGCGGTGGCGACCCGTCAGGAGACGGCGACGCCGCCGCCGGGCGCGCAGCGCCGCGTATCCGGAGGAGGGAACATGATCGGCCTCACTCGCAAGCGTCATCACCCAGGGAAGTTCTCGGGCACCGAACGCCGGACGGTCCGGCGCGGGCGGCCCGCGCTGCTGGCGGTCGTCGCGGCGGCTCTGGTGGCGGCCACGCTCTCGGTGCCGCCGTCGTCCGCCGCGGACGGCTCGGTCGGCCGAGCGGCCGCCTGCGAGAACGGCTACGTCGGCCTGACCTTCGACGACGGGCCGAACGCGGCCACGACGCCCGCGCTGCTCAACGCCCTGCGGGCGGGCGGGGCCAGGGCCACCTTCTTCATCTGGGGCCAACGGGCGCAACAGAACCCGAGCCTGCTCCAGTCGACGATCTCCGCCGGCATGTGGATCGGGAACCACACCTGGACCCATCCGCACCTGACGCAGATCGGGCAGGCCGCCGTCCAGGACGAGATCTCCAGGACCCAGAACCTGCTGCGGCAGGCGACCGGGCAGACCCCGACGCTCTTCCGGCCGCCGTACGGCGAGACCAACGCCCAGGTGCGGGACACCGCACGGCAGTTGGGCATCACGGGCGAGGTCCTGTGGAACGTCGACTCGCGGGACTGGGCGGGCGCCAGCACCGCCCAGATCGTCCAGGCCGCCGCCACCCTGCGGAGCGGCGACATCATCCTGATGCACGACGGCTACCAGACCACCGTCAACGCGGTCCCGGGGATCCTCTCCGGCCTGTCCGGCCGTGGCCTGTGCCCGGGGCGGATCGTCGGCGGCACCGACCTGCGGCCGATCGTCACCGCGCCGTAGCCCGCGCGCCGCCACGGAGGCGGGGCGTCCAGCGGGCGCCACCGCCGCCCACGTAGCCGCACTCGCGCAGTCGGCATCACGTGCGGGCCCCGAGCGGTGTCGACCGCGAGGAACCCCGGGCGACGGCCGACGCGGCACGGCGGGGGTAGCCGGCCGGAAGCCGGCTACCCCCACACTCAGTCGCCGTCGATCTCCACGTCGACGCCGACGTCCTCCAGAGCGTCCTCGGTCTCGTCGAGCACCTCGCCAGCCACTTCTTCCAGGAAGTCGTCCACCGGCATCCACCTTTCGATCAAGCCCCCGCGACTCGGGGCGAGTTGATCATAGATGCCGACAGTCAGGGAGGGGCGGCGTCGACGACGGCCGGTGCGCGGACGAACGCCGGGGTACGGTCACGCGGCAGAGACGCTCAGCACGCCCGCCTACTGCCCCCGTAGGTAAGGTTCACGTCGTAGACCCACCCGTGGAAGATGTATCCCTGCGTGTGGTAGACGACGTAGGTCCACTTGCGGCCGTAGTCGTTCACCACGTAGCAGGAGATGTCGACGAGGGCGGCGGAGCCGAGGGTGTACTCGGAGGAGCACTCCGCGTAGGGGCCGGATCGGATGTAGGCGCGCGGTATGTCCCACCGCACCTCGTCCCAGTCGTCGACGTCGGTGTGCGTGCCCCACCCGTTGCAGGTGACGGCGGCCGCGTTGGTGTCCGCGGTGGCAGGTGCCGCGGTCAGTCCGCCGGCGAGCGCGGCGGTCGCCGCCGCGGTCGCTAGTGCGCGTCGAATCTTCATGTGAGGTTCCCCCCTCGGTCGGTGTGCTTCAGGGTTCGGGTGCTGCGGGCGGTCGTTGGCGGGTGGGATGTCGACTCTGCCCAGTCGACCTTGCGCGGTCCTGGATGGAAACCTTGCATGGCTGGTGGGCGCCCTGAGCAGCCGCCGCTTCCGGTCGCTGCGGGCAACTCGGCCGCTTCCTCGGGCCCGTGGACGGCCCCACGGCCGCACCGGGTGCCGTTCCACTCCCCGGAGGATCAGCCCGACAACGGCGGGATCGGCCTCGGCCCAGGAGACGAAGGCAGCCGTCGTGGCCTCGGGCGTGGCGCCACCGCACGGTGCGGACCTTGCCCTCGCTCGGCTGCGGGGGGAAACCGGATCGTCTCTCGGTCTTGGTGGGAGTTCCCCCGCCTCGCTCTTCGAATGGGCTGGTCAGGGCATCGACACGCCGCATCGGGGTCCACTGCGGATCGTCGAAACCGTCCTCGTCTCCTCCAGGGCATCAACGTTTTCGGCGTACAGATCGTCGGGGTTCTCGAACCAGTCGGTTGAGCTCCCGGCTCAGAAGGCGCGGAAGTCCTCGAAGGAGGGCTCAGACGGAGTGTCGGGCAAGCGGTATGCCTTGCACCGGGCCCCGTGGTTGCCCTTCGGTCCGACGCCGGCCGGCTCGCCGGGGAACGCGTCGGGGATCACCGTCCATCCCAGGTTCCTCTCGTAGTACCGCACGGCGGTGTGCACCGACGGCCACCAGTCGTCGTCGATGACGACCAGCCCACCGGGACGGACGACCTTGCGCAGGAAGTACAGGTCGACGAAGACTTCATGGAACCGGTGGCTGCCGTCCACGAAGGCAGCGTCCGCGACGAAGCCCTCGGTCAGCAGTTGAGGGAGCGCGAGAGAGGAAGGCGTGGCAATGAGCGTGGCGATCGTCTGGAGCCCCGCCGAGCACACCAGGTCCCAGCCGGCGTTGGAGAACTCGCGTTCCTGGAACGGGTCGATGATGATGTGCCGGGGGTCGGGTCGATCGACGGTTGCCAGCGCCTCGCCGATCGCGAGCGCGGAACTGGCGTAGGCGAGACCGACCTCGACGACCGTCTCGGCTTCCTCGGCGATCAGGAGGTCGCGCAGCTGGTCGCAGTGCCGCTCGGGTACCGTGACGGTCTCGAAGTCTCCCTCCTGATTTCGCGTGCGCGGCGGACCGTCCCGCACGAGTCTTCGCCGCACCTCGCGAACCCGCGCCGCACGTTCACCTGTGTTCGTCACTCCGGTATCCCTTTCGCCGCGACAGCACCTCACGCCTCACCGTAGGCACGGAGGTGGATCTTGCGAAGAGTCTTTCGAGCCCCGGCCTCAGACCGACGCCCTCGAAGAATCCGGCGCCACCGTTCCGTCCGCCACTTCCCGCCCTGTCATCGATTGCCTGGCCGCGGGCCCAGGGCCGTTCGGCAATGTTCGACGCTCCACGCGGGTGGTGTGGAGCCGACAGCCGGGGTGATCGACCCACCGTCCGTCAAGGCGGACGCCGTCGTCGGATCGGACAGCCGCGGCGTCGACGGCGGCAGGCTGATCAACGGGCGCGAGCGGCACGGCCGCCTGGCCCGGCCGCACCCGCGCCGGCACCACGTCCATGCCGAACAGGACAGCCATCTCCTGGCAGGTCAGCGGCCCGAGGGTCGGCGGTGTCCGGCCGCGCGTCATCCGTGCGGCTCGGCGGTGCCCGTGAGGGGGTCTGTGGCGTTCTGGACGGCCAGCAGCCGGAACCGGTCGCTGTCGCCGAGGGCGCGCCATCGGTGGGGGGTGCCGCCGAGGTAGCTGAGGCTGTCGCCCGCGGCCAGTTGGTGCACGACGCGCCCGTCGGCGGTCAGCAGGTCCACTTCGACCTCGCCGTCGACGACATAGAGGAACTCGTCGCCGGGGTGGTCGAAGTAGTCACCGAAGTCTGTCTGGGCGCCCCGGTACTCGACCGGGTGGACGCCGAGCTGCGGGCTGCCGAGCATGCGTGCCATGCCGCCGACGTTCGGCACGCCGAGGCCCTCGCCGCAGCGGACGACCCGAATGGCCTGGCGCGTGACGTCGGGGTCGGCCCGCACGGCCGAGGCAAGTAGGGCCTGTTGGGTGGTACCGAGGGCGCGGGCGATGCGGTGCAGCGACGGCATGCTGGGGTGCGTCAGCCCTCGCTCCAGTTGGCTGAGGAACGGGTGGGACAGGTCGGACCTCTGCGCGAGCTGCACGAGCGTCAGTCCGCGCTCCTTGCGGAGACGGCGGATGGTGGCTCCGAGTTCCACACGCTGGGCACTGTCCGCCTGCTGGCGGCTGGTGGCCTGTGGCGGTGTGCCAGGAGTGGGCTGGACCGGCATGTCGGGTTCCTCAACGGTCACGGGCGGCGGGCGGCGGGC
>NZ_SMKI01000659.1 GCF_004348415.1 Streptomyces hainanensis | reverse complement strand
GTGGGTTGGCTGGGGTGGCTGATCGCCGTGCCGCGGTTGAGGGCGGCGGCCAGGATGGCGGCGACCGGGCCGGTGATGGGGTCGTTGGGGGCGTGCAGCGCGCCGTCACAGAACAGGACGTCGCGGGTGGCGGGGCGGGCGAAGGACACCTGGCCCGGGCCGTTGAAGACGAGGCGGTCGCCGCTGACGCGGCCGGTGAAGGTGCCGGCGTTGGTGGTGACCGTCAGGTCCCGGCCCGCGTACTCGGACCAGACGCGGTCGACGTACGGGGCGAGGTAGTCGCGGGGGAAGAGGCCGGCGTCCAGGCCGTGGCCAGGGGCCAGGACGCGGCGGTCGCCGAGGACGAGCGGGGCGAACGTGGGGTGCGCGGCGAGGTCGGCGAAGACTCGGGCCCGGGCGCCGTCGCGGAGGGCGCCGGCGGTCTGGTCGGCGTTGCCGGTGAGGCGGATGGCCAGCGGCACGCTGAACATGTCGACCGACGTGGTGTTGCAGTACATGCCGTCCGGCCGGTACGTGAACTCCGCGCAGTCGTGCAGCACCTGGTAGTTGGGGTCGCTCGGCACCCAGCCGGCCGGGTAGGCCAGCGCCGGGTTGCCGGCGCCGTCCGGGACGGCGCGGAAGCGCAGCTTCTCGCCGAGCGCCACGTAGATCCGGCCGGAGAGGTAGGGCAGCGGGATGGCGGTGTCGCCGCTCGCCGCGAGCGGGATGGCGTAGTCGGTATAGCCGTCAGGTCCGTTGTCGGCGAGGGAGACCGGCAGGAGCCGACCGTCCGGCGTGACGCGGACCTGGCGGGTGCCGTCGTTGCCGACGATGTAGATCCAGATCGAGCCGTTGGCGAACCGGCCGGTGCGGTTGACGACGGTCACCGGGAGCGGGGCGGCGGCCGCGTGGGCGAACCCGGGCCGTACCGCCAGGGTCGACGCGCCGAGGGCCGCGCCGAGCGCGGCGCCCCTGAGGATGTTGCGGCGGGAGAGCATGGGGGGACTCCTTCCGGCCCTCCACGCGCACGAGGCGACGCACGACATGAAGGGCATTACCGAGAGCGCTCTCAGGTCGTTGCTCCCGCACACTGCCGGTGTGGGACGGCGCCGTCAAGGTCTAGACCAAGTCGGGATGGGATTCTTCTCCTCGTGCGTCTCCGCTCTCATCGCCTCCACCCGCTCGACTGGCTGTCCGCCGGGCTGCTCGCCCTCGGCCTGGTCTTCCTGGCCACCGGCCTGCTGCCCACCCACGCGGCCGGCGACGCGATGACCCGCGTCGCACCGCTGCTCGCGTTCCTCGGCAGCGTCATCGTGCTGGCCGAACTCGTCAGCCGCGCCGAGGTCTTCGACGTGGTCGCGACGAACGTGGCGCGGGCGGGCGGCGGCACGTACGGGCGGCTGTTCCTGCTGTGCGTCGTGTTCGCGTCGTTCACCACCGTCGCCCTCAACCTCGACACCACCGCCGTACTGCTGACGCCCGTCATGCTCGCGCTGGCCTCCCGCGTCGGGATCGCGGCGTTGCCGCTCGCCATGACCACGGTGTGGCTGGCCAACACGGCCAGCCTGCTGCTCCCCGTCTCCAACCTGACGAACCTGCTCGCCGCCGACCGCGTCGCGCTCTCCTCGCTCGAACTGGCCGGCCGGATGTGGGCGCCGCAGGTGGCGGCGATCGCGGTGACGGCGGCCTGCCTGTGGGGGTTCTTCTGGCGCCGCGGCCGGCGCGGTGCCGACGCCTACGGCGTTCCCGCCCCGCACCGGCCCACGGATCCGGCGCTGTTCCGGGTCTGCGGCCTCGCCTGCGCCGGCTTCCTGCTGGCGATCCTGCTCGCTGACGTCCCGCTCTGGATCGCGTCGGGCGCCGCGGCGGCGGTCGCGGTGGCCGCGTTCGCGGTGCGGCGCCGCGCGGTGCTCCGCGTCTCGCTCGTGCCGTGGCGGCTGTTGGTGCTGGTGCCGGGGATGTTCCTGGTGGTCGAAACGGTCAACGCGCACGGCCTGCACGACCTGTTGGCCTCGGCCATCGGGACGGCCGACGACCTCGGCGGCATGCTGCGCGCGGCGGGGATCGGCGCCGGGCTCTCCAACGTGCTGAACAACCTGCCCGTCTACCTCGCCGGCGAGGCGGCGGTGCCGGTCGGCAACGAGGACCAGCTCCTCGCGCTGCTGATCGGCACCAACGTGGGCCCGCTGGTCACCCCGTGGGCGTCGCTCGCCACCCTGCTCTGGTTCGAGCGGTGCCAGGCGGGCGGCCTGCGGGTGCCGCTGCGGACGTTCGTCGCCACGGGCGCGGTGCTGGCGGTGGGGGGCGTACTGGCGGCGGTGCTGGCGCTGGCGGCGGTCGGCTGACCTCGTACCGCTACGCGGTTCGGACCGCGCGGTCCGGCGTCCCGCCGTGGTCGGTGCCACGGCGGCGGACGACGGCCGTGCGAGGACCGTACGAGAACGGTGGAACGGACGCCGGGACCCTCACGTCCCGGCACCCGGCACCCGGCACCCGGCACCCGGCACCCGGCACCCGGCACCGGCACCGGCACCGGCCCGGGGGGCTCACGTGGCGTCGGCCACGTCGAGCTCCAGGTTGTCGATCACGTCCGCGTAGAGCTCCTCACCGTGGGCCCGCGCCTGGCCCTCCTCACCCGGCATGACCACCTGGACGCGCCACATCGCCTCGTCCTCCTCCACCCCGTAGAAGAGGGCCATCCGCTGCGTCCTGGGCTCCTCCGGGTCCGTCAGGGTGGTGACGGACATCTCGGCCGCCTCGCCCTCCTGGAACTCGGCCTCCCAGAAGTCGCCCTCGACCTCGTCGTAGAGCCCGGTCCGATCCTCGAAGTCGCCGAGCTGCGCGCCCGCGGCCTGCAGGGCGCTACCCGGCTCGGCGGGCCGTAGCCACACCTCGATGACGTAGATGCCGTCGGGTGACGTGTACAGCACGTGCGGATCGTCGCCCTCGCGGACGTCCTCGACACTGCGCGTGTAGCCCTCCGGGACCGCGATGTTCATGCGGAAGCGGGGCTCCTCCCGCACCTCCCAGCCGTCCGGCAGCCCGCCGCCCCCGGGCGACCCGGTCCAGAGGAGCGTGAGCGCGGCCGCCAGCGCCAGGGTGCCGGTCGCCAGGCCGATGAGGCCACCACGGCCGAGCCGCCGACGCCGCGGCTCCGGCCCCGGC
>NZ_SMKI01000658.1 GCF_004348415.1 Streptomyces hainanensis | reverse complement strand
CCGGCCTGTTGGCCGTCGCCGGCTCCGTGGTCTCGCTCACCGCCGCGACCCCCGCCCAGGCCGCACCACCCGGTGCCCGGGACGTCACCGCGGTCCTCTTCAACTGGAACTTCGACTCCATCGGCCGAAGGCCGCGCCCTGTTCGAAGGCGAGTTGGCGGGCGGCCGCGGCGGCGCCCGCCGTCTCCTCCTCGGTGCCTGGCAGCGGGCCGCGCAGCAGCAGGACCCGGGCCTGCAGCGGAGCCGGCTCGTCGACGCGGTCGCGGAAGAAGTCGTCGGGGTCGCCGGCGCCCGAGGCCAGGTTCCCGCCGAGCAGCGCGCCGTGCGCGGTGAGCGCCTCGGGGAGCGCGGCGGTGAGGGTGGGGCGGCCGGCGAGGCCGGTGAGGGTGGCGGCGGCGTGCCGTGCCGCGGCGCGGGCGACCGGGCCCTCGCTCCACAGCAGCGGCAGCGCGGCGCCGAACTCGGCGGCCAGGGTCTTCGCCGGATTGCCGTGGGTGCGGCTGGTGGGGCCGCAGCGCTCGGCGACGGCGTCCAGGCTGTCGGCCACGGCGTGCAGCGCGGCGCCGTCCGCCGGGAAGAGCCCGAGCCGGTCGCCGAGCAGCAGCAGCGGGGCGATCAACGCCCAGCCGGGACCGGGGGCGCCGGGGTGCCCCGCGGGCTCCTGGTAGGGCGCGGGGGTGTAGGGGATCGCCAGGTTGCGGCGGTGGGCGGTGGCCTCGGCGAGCGGCGAGCCGGCGGGGGTGACGGAGACGATGGCGCAGCCGCGCCGGTAGGCGGCCTCCACCAGCAGGGCGAGCCCGGGTTCGGTGCCCTCGGCCGAGGTGATCAGCAGCAGGTCGAGGGGGCCCGCCCAGCGGGGCAGCGGCCAGGTGAGGGCGCCGGGCGCGGCCAGCGCGCCGGTGGGGCGGAGCCGGGAGACGCGCAGCCCGTCCTCGGCGAGGGCGTCGAAGAGGTCGGCGACGAGCCGGGTCTCGGGCCCCGTCCCGGCGACCAGCACGGCGCCGGGGCGGCCCTCCGGGTGGAGCCCGGTCAGCTCGGACTCCTCGGCGCCGCGGACGGCGGTGCGGACGTGGGCGCCCGCGGCGGCGACGGCGCGCAGCAGGCCGCGCGGGTCGGCGCGGAGCAGTTCCTCGGTGGCGTCGAGCAGCGATTCGTCGATCATGCGGGCTCTCCGATTCGTGCCCGAGACGTGCCCGACGGCCGGGAGGGACGGCTCGGGTCGTGGCGGGTCTCAGTCGGTCCTGCGGGCCTCGTCCTCGAGGAGGACGGGGATGCCGTCCTCGACGGGGTAGGCCAGGCCGCAGCTGTCGCCGGTGCAGACGAGCTCCTGGTCGCCCTCGCGCAGCGGCGCGTGGCAGACCGGGCAGACCAGGAGGTCGAGCAGGGCGGCTTCGACGAGTGACATGGCTTGCCTCCGAGGCGTCGGCCCGCTCTGGGCGGCTTCGTTCTCCGCTGATCACCCTACCCGCAGGCGTGCCGCCCCGGCACCGGGAACCCGGCCGATGGGGCGGCACGTCCGGGGCGGACCCGCGGTGCCGGGTCGGGGGTCAGGCGCGGACGATGGCCAGGACCTCGTCGCGGATCTTGTCGACGGTGGCCCGGTCGCGGGCCTCGATGTTGAGCCGGAGCAGCGGCTCGGTGTTGGAGGGCCTGAGGTTGAACCACCAGTCGGCGGCGGTGACGGTCAGGCCGTCGAGCTCGTCCAGGGTGACGTCGGAGCGGTCGGCGTAGGCGGCTCGGACGGCGGCGGCCCGGCCCTCCTGGTCGTCGACGGTGGAGTTGATCTCGCCGGAGGCCGGGTAGCGGTCGTAGGCGGCGACGAGCTCGGAGAGCGGCCGTTCCTGCTCGCCGAGCGCGGCCAGCACGTGCAGCGCGGCCAGCATGCCGGTGTCGGCGTTCCAGAAGTCGCGGAAGTAGTAGTGGGCGGAGTGCTCGCCGCCGAAGATGGCGCCGGTGCGGGCCATCTCGGCCTTGATGAACGAGTGGCCGACCCGGGTGCGGACGGGGGTGCCGCCGTGCTCCCTGACCACCTCGGGCACGGACCAGGAGGTGATCAGGTTGTGGATCACGGTGCCGCCCGGGGACTTGGCCAGCTCGCGGGCGGCGACGAGGGCCGCGACGGCGGAGGCGGGGACGGACTCGCCGCGCTCGTCGACGACGCAGCAGCGGTCGGCGTCGCCGTCGAAGGCGAGGCCGAGGTCGGCGCCGGTGGCCTTGACCCGGGCCTGGAGGTCGACGATGTTGGCCGGATCGATCGGGTTGGCCTCGTGGTTGGGGAAGGTGCCGTCGAGCTCGAAGAAGAGCGGGTCGACGTCGAGGGGCAGCCCGGCGAGGACGGTGGGGACGGTGTGGCCGCCCATCCCGTTGCCCGCGTCGACGACCACCTTCAGGCGGCGGATGTCGCTGAGGTCGACCAGGGAGCGCAGGTGGGCCGCGTAGTCGTCGAGGACGTCCCGCTGCTCGACGCCGCCCGGCTCGGCGACGGACTCGGGCGCGCCCTCCTCGACCCACCGCTCGACGAGGGCCCTGATGTCGGCGAGGCCGGTGTCCTGGCCGACGGGCGCGGCGCCGGCACGGCACATCTTGATGCCGTTGTAGCGGGCCGGGTTGTGGCTGGCGGTGAACATCGCGCCCGGCCGGTCGAGGGCGCCGCTCGCGTAGTAGAGCTGGTCGGTGGAGCAGAGGCCGATCTCGGTGACGTTCGCGCCGCGCGCGGCGGCGCCGCGGCCGAAGGCGGCGGCGAGCCCCGGGGAGGACGGCCGCATGTCGTGGCCGATGACGATGGCGTCGGCGCCGGTGATCTCGACGAACGCGGCGCCGAACAGGTTCGCGAGGCGCTCGTCCCACTGGTCGGGAACCACGCCGCGGACGTCGTACGCCTTGACGATCTGGGACAGGTCCGGCACAGCTGACCCCTTGTCTGGTGTCGGAGGTTGGCGATGGCGCGAAGGCCCGGCCGGCCTCCCGGGTCAGGTCGGCCGGACGGGGCCTGGCTCCGGCGCCAATGTACCGGGCGCCTGTTACGAGTCGGGGGACCGTGGCCAGCGAGAGCATGGCCATCGGCATCCGGCCGATCAGGCTCGCCGTGACGAAACCTCCGACCCCAGGCACAAGGAAAATGTCCCGATATATCCGCAACCCCGCGGAAG
>NZ_SMKI01000657.1 GCF_004348415.1 Streptomyces hainanensis | reverse complement strand
CCCCGCCGCCCGGCTCCTCACGCTGCGGGACACCACTCTCACCCCCGGGCGCCTGCTCCGTCCCACCGACTTCACCGAAGGGCTCGACGCCGACTCGCCCACCGCCGCCATCACCGCCCGCGCGATCTGGACGACCGCGGGACCGCACGTGTTCGTCGGCGCCGACTTCGGCTCACTGCTCTTCGACGGCGAGGGCCGCACCCTCTGGGCCGATCCCGCGAGCGCCATGGGCGCCTTCACCGCGGACGGCGCCGCGCTCGTCGTGGTCCAGGAGGAGATCGACGCCTGGTTCCTCGCCGGCTGCGCCCCGCCGGCCGACGCCGCACCGCCGCTCCCGGACCCCGGGCCCGGGCAGGTGCTGCTCGCCGGGCTCCCCGGCGAACTGCCCTGCTCCTACCAGCCGGTTCGCGACGCCGCCGTCGCCGACGGCGGCCGCGCCCTCGCCTTCTCCGCCGCCCTCGACCGGCACGCCGCCAGCCGCCCACTGGTGCTCTGCCGCCCCCGCGACGACGGAGGCCCGCCGGAGGTCGGGCTGCTGCCACCCGAGCCCGGCGCCGGCCACCTCGCCGGCCTCGCCATCGGCCCGCGCGGCGACGTCGTCGCACGCGGCCTGCTCGGCGACCAGCCCTGCCTGGTGCTGAACGAGATCGTCGGCGGCGAGCGGCGCTGGCGACAGGACTTGCCGTCGGCGCCGCACGGAGAGGAACGGCTGCGGCTCGCGTTCAGCGCGGACGGCTCCCGCCTCGTGCTGGCCTCGCACGCCGCCGCCCGGGTGCTGGTGCTCGACGCCGAGACCGGCGGACGGGTCTTCATGCTCACCGAGCGGGGCGGCCTGGTCGACCAGGCGGCGCTCGACGTCTCGGGCGCGCGGGTGGCCTGCGGCCTGCGCGCCGGCGCGACGCGGGTGGTGGTCCGGGACGTCGCCACCGGAAAAACGTTGCTGCGCGCCGAGCCGGAGCAACTGCGCTGGATCACCGGCCTCGCCTTCGCGCCCGACGGCTCGGCGCTGGCCGTCGCCGGCTCGACGCTGCGCGGCCACGCCGCGCTCTGGCTGCTGCCGCTCACCTCGGACTCGACCGCCCGGCGCCGCGCCGCCCCCCGGATCGCGGTCCGCGACCTCCCGATGCACGACCTCCCCGACGGCGCCCTGGTCTGGACGGCCGCCGGCCCCCGCGCCTACTTCCCCGGCAGCCACGGCCGCAGCGCGCTCTGGGACGCGGCCACCGACACGGTGCTCGCCGAACTCCCCTTCGCCGCGACCGAGGCCGGCGTGGCGCTCTCCCCGGACGGCGAAACCCTGGTCACCGTCACCCAGTTCGGCGCCCGACGCTGGCCACTCGCCCGCCGCTGGCCACTGGGCCACGGACACGCCGACGGCCGGTAGGGGCCGGGGCATCGCCCCGGCCCCCCAGCTCAGCTGTTACCGACCAACCGCTGCCTTACACCGGCGGGTTGGCGTTGGCCAGCAACTCCTGGAACTGCGCCGAGAACCAGTGACCGGAGAGCGGCGCGTCTCCCAGGGCACCCGACGGGTTGTTGTTGTTGCGGGGGTTGCCCTGGTAGGTCGGGTCGCACATCCGGTCGAAGCCCTTGCCCTCGTCGTTCGGGATCTCGCTGCTCGCGCCGTCCGACTCACCCGGAGGCTTGATCCAGACGTACGCGTCGATCCCGGACGCCGGGGCGGCCGTCGGGCGCTCGCCCAGGCCGGCACCGGCCTGGTTGCACCAGTTGCCGGCGTGGATGCGACCGTCGGTCCTGCTGCCCTCGACGTAGGCGTTCACGTCGGTGCGCGGGCCGGGTCCCGACGGCCGGTCGGGGCCGCCCCAGCCGTTACGGGAGGTGTCGATCAGCATGCCGATGTTCGAGTTGAACCCGGTGCTGACCAGTTCCTGCCGGAAGCCCTGGGCGAAGGACTGGTTGTCGACGTAGCGGTTCCAGTCGACCCACGAGGACTGCCGCACCGGAGTCCCGTTGATGGACTCGTCGATGGTGTAGTAGGGCTCGACCGTCGGGCCGTAGTTGGCCGTGTTGACGATGAAGCCCGTCACGTCGTCGACCGTGGCCTCGCCGTGCGTGGCGGTCTGCTGGAAGAGGTCGGCCGAGGCGCCGAAGTTGTCGTCCCAGCCGATCCAGCCGTAGTGGCCGGCGTCGATGTAGTTGTAGACGTTGCCGATCGAGCCCAGCTCCGAGAGCGCGTAGGAGACGCCCTCGACGTAGTTGCCGTTCGCCAGCATGGTGTCGCACTCCGGCGTGGCGGTCGGCCGCGGGCTGACGTTGGTGATGAGGTTCGGCAGCGAGTCGATCTCGATCACCGCCGAGACCCGCAGGTTCGCGTCGCTCTCGTACTCCCGCAGGATGTCGGCGATGACATCGATGTACTCGGTCTTGTAGCGGTCGATCTCCGTCGCGCCCAGCTCGCCGTTGGAGGCGAGCGCCGAGCAGTCGCGGCCCGGCAGGTTGTAGATCACGACCTGGAAGACGATCGGCTGACCGCCGGCCTGGGCGACCGCCTCGTCCAGGTGGTCCTGCAGGCCCATGCCGCCGTTGACGCCGTCGATGGCCGCGATCCGGTCCATCCAGACGCCGGTGGGCTCGTCGGCGATCGCCGAGCCGCCCGGCTCGGCGGCCGCGCGGGCCGACCACTCGGGGTTCACGTACACGTCGGCGCCGGCGTACGGGTTGTCCACGCGGGCCAGGACCCCAGGGTCCTCGCTCGCCTGGGCCATGCCGAGCGTGCTGAGCGTGACGGCGAAGGCGCCCGCCAGAGCGCCGACCGCCAGGGCGGAGCGGCGCGCGCGTCGCCGGTGTGGGGGGTGGTTGCTGCGGCTCATCGCTGCTGTTCCTCCAGTAGATCGCTGGTTCGGTCGCGTTGCGTCGATGCCGCCGGACGCGGCGGAGGTCCGCCGCGCGACGGGAGGTCATGGGTCACGGACGTCCCGACGTCCCGGTCGCCGCGCCGATTCGGCGCGGGGCGACGTGACGGATCGGTCGGACCGTTCGTGGATCCCGCGCGTGCCGGTTCGGGCGCCGCGATCGCTGCCGGGAACATCTCCCGGGGCCCCGCGGCGACTCCACGCACGCGTGGGCACGGCCGTGTCGGCCGCGCCGGCCCGGCAGGGGGCGGTCCCGTTCGCTCGGGGCGTCGGGAACGTGGTGGGGGTTGTCTCT
>NZ_SMKI01000656.1 GCF_004348415.1 Streptomyces hainanensis | reverse complement strand
GGCGGGGCGGGGCGGCGTTCCCCCCTTCAACTCCCGCACCGCTGCGGAGGACACGCCAGAACGTTCGTCCTTGTGGGGGACGGCGGCGATCCCGTCCGCGCCCCGGCGGACCGCCGTCCCACGTCTCCGGCACCGAGGGTGCCGTCCACGGCGGGGATCCCGGAGAATGGGCGGTGTGCTGGAGATGACGCGCGACGACTTCGAGACGCTGGTCAGTGACGCCCTCGACCGGATCCCACCCGAGCTGACCCGCCTCATGGACAACGTCGCCGTCTTCGTGGAGGACGAGCCGCCGGTCGGCGAGCCGGAGTTGCTCGGCCTCTACGAGGGCGTCCCGCTCACCGAACGCGGCGAGTGGTACGCCGGGGCCCTGCCGGACCGGATCTCGGTGTACATGGGCCCGACGCTGCGCCTGTGCGAGACGCCGGACGAGGTCGTGCACGAGGTCGCCACCACCGTGATCCACGAGGTCGCCCACCACTTCGGCATCGCGGACGAACGGCTGCACGAGCTCGGCTGGGGATGACCCGAGCCAGAAGGGCCGGCTCGTAGTAGGATCGCCTCGTTCCAACCGGCCCCCATCGTCTAGCGGCCTAGGACGCCGCCCTTTCAAGGCGGTAGCGCGGGTTCGAATCCCGTTGGGGGTACCAGTTCCGAGGGCGGCGTGCCGGGGCGCGGGTGATCTAGCTCGGGCCCGGCGCCCGGTTCGCGTTGTCGAAGCCGTCCTCGTACATGCCCATCTCCTCGCCTATGCCCAGTCTGCCGGTGTAGGAATTCGCGTACCTGCGCAGGTCGGACCTGTCGAAGCCCGTGTGCGACGGGTTCGTCGCGTCGGGCCGTGGCGGTCCCGGAACCCCGGCGTCGGCCGCGCGTGCCGCGTCGGCGATGGCCACCCGTCCGTTGACGTCGCCCCACACCTCCCTGTTCCGTGCCGCCCACCGCTCCGCTTCCTCGGCGCTGTCGTCCATCTGGTCCACCATGAGGTCCGCCCCTTCGCTGAGACCGAAGAACCCGAGCGCGCCGGGGGGACCGGCCGCCAGTGTCGAGGCGGCCCCGAATCCGATCTTGGCGGCCTTGAAGCCCATGCCGGCGGCCTCGGTTCCGCTGGTGTCCGCCTGCCCCTGCACGTACGCCACGGTGCCCTCGATGGTGCCGATGTTGTAGAAGGTGTCGACATCCGGGGTCCCCGACCCGAACTCGGCTCTCGCCCTCGCCGACTCCCACAGGGCGACCTGGTCGAAGAAGCTCTGGCGGACGTCCCCCTCGGTCTCGTTCATCATGCCGAAGAGCGCCTGCCGGTCCTTGGCGGAGAACGTGAAGGCGTTCTGGTACTGCGTTCCGTTGATGGCCGGCTCCTCGGCCGTGGTGCCACCGGTCCACAGGCGGGTCTGGTCCCCGTCGTTGGACAGCAGATCCAGGTACCTGAGCGTCGTGTCACCGACCGCCCGTTGCAGCGGCGAGTGATTGGTCTGACTGATCCCCATCGGATCCTGCGGGGCGTTGATCTGGTCGGGGTGGTCCTTGGCGTACCCGAGCACGTCGTAGGCGGCCTCCACGTACCGCATGGCCTCGACGCCCTGCGGGTCCACCCCGTCGGGAACCGTCGTCCCGCTGTCGATCAGATCGGCGGCGCCAGCGCTGTTGTACCAGCGCTGGGAGAGCAGATCACCCCGGAACGTGTCGTCCCTGAGGAGGTCGGCGGACACCTCGGTGTTCAGCGCCGCCGCCGAGAGCATGCCGCTGCTGCCGGAGTTCTGCTCCGACACCCCCTGGAACCGGGCCTCCGCCCTGGACGCCACCTTCTCGGCCTCGACTGCGGATGTCGCCAGTTCCTTGGCGAACGCGTCGCCGGGCGCGACGTCCGCGGTGGCCATCAGCCCGCCGAACCCGTTGAGATCTCGCTGTTCCTCGATGAACCGGGACTCGGAGGTGGGCACCCCTCTCCCGTCGACCGTGAACGGGCTTTCGAGGAAGTTCCGAATGGACTCCGGCACGTTCCGCATGCCCTCTCCCGAGGGGTCGATGCCGCCGGCGTCCGGATTCGTCAGCATGGAGATGCCGTTGGCGACGTCCGCCTTGGCCGCTTCGCTGACCCGGCCGAGGTCGGGCAACCGCCCGAGCCTGCCCAGGGTTTCCGAGTCCAGTGACCCGTAGAACCGTTCGAGGTAGGCGCGTTCGTCGGCCGTCAACTGTCGCTCGGGGTCACCGGGAGGTTGGGCGTCTCCGTAGACGCCGTCCCCGATCGCCCCGAGTCCCTGCGTGTACAGGCTCAGCAACTCGGGGTCGGGCTCCTCCTTCCGCGATTCCTCGCCGAACTGCTGCGCGTCGAACTTCGCCATGTCCTCGGTGGTCCAGAGCCCCAACGGACCGGCGGTCAGGTCGTAGCCGAGGCGCCGGAGCTCGGCGCCCTCCTGGGCGAGCCGGTGCCGGTAGACCTCGATCTCGTCGTCGATCTCGCCGTAGGCGGCCGAGGCGTCGCTGGCCGCGTTCCCCAGGTGCGTGTTCCTGACGTCGGCGGCCTCGGAGTCGGGAAAGGCGTAGGAGGTGCCCTGGGCGCCGGTGGTCGGCAACGCGGTCGCGGTACGTCCGCCGTACTGGACCAACAGCGGCGTGTGCACCGGCGCCGACCCGCCCTGGGGCTGGGCCCGCTGCCAGGCGTCCCACTCCGCCGCCCGTTCCGCGACCCTGGCCTGGAGCGCCCGCTGCATGCCGTTCCACTCGACCACCGCCGCCCGGAGGTGGCGGGCGTAGTCGTCCTCCAGCTTCCCCGGGTCATGGATGAGGCCGGTCACCTTCTCGTCGGTGTCGATGGCCTGGTTCATCGCCCTGACCAGGTGCCGGACCACGCCGTCGATGTCGTCGCCGCCGCTCTGCAGCGCGCGGTCCGTCGCGTCGATCCGGCCCTCGGCGTCCACCAGGGCCGAGCCGTCCCGCGCGCCCGACTGCTCGGAGACCCTGGTGGCCCGCTCGGCGAGGTCGGCGGCGTCGCGTGCCTGGCTCGCGGCCCGGGCGTAGGCGGCCGCCGTCTCGGCCATGTCGTCCGGATCGATCTCCTCGTGGAACTCGCGCTGCCTGGTCCACGGCTTCCTGCCGGCCCTGGCCTCGACCTCGTCACGGGTGAAACTCAGATCGGGCATCCCCCGTCCCCCTGGCTCTTATACACATCTC
>NZ_SMKI01000655.1 GCF_004348415.1 Streptomyces hainanensis | reverse complement strand
GTCGGTGGTGGTGAGTGCGGTGTCGAGGAGTGTGAGGGCTTGTTCTGTGGTGAGGGGGGTGAGTCCTGATCGGGACATGCGGGCGATGTCGTGTTGGTTGAGTTGTCCGGTCATGCCGCTGGCTTGGTCCCAGAGTCCCCAGGCGATGGAGGTGGCGGGCAGCCGGTGGGTGTGGCGGTGGGTGGCGAGCGCGTCGAGGAAGGCGTTGGCGGCCGCGTAGTTCGCCTGCCCTGGTGCGCCGAGTACGCCGGCGGCTGAGGAGAAGAGGACGAACGCCGTCAGGTCCCGGTTCTGGGTGAGTTCGTGGAGGTGGAGGGCTGCGTCGACCTTGGGGCGCAGGACTGTTTCCACCTGTTCGGCGGTCAGTGTCTCGATGAGTGCGTCGTCGAGGACCCCGGCGGCGTGGATCACCCCGGTGAGTGGGTGCTCGGACGGGATCGTGGCCAGTAGCTTTGTCACGGCGGATCGGTCGGCGGTGTCGCAGGCGGTGATCGTCACCTGGGCGCCGAGCTCGGTCAGCGCCGCCACCAGTGCGTCGGCCCCCGGAGCGTCGGGTCCGCGTCGGCTGGTCAGTAGCAGATGCCGCACCCCGTGTGCCGTGACCAGATGCCGGGCCACCAGACCACCCAACGTCCCCGTACCACCCGTGACGAGCACCGTCCCATCGGGTTCGAGATCGCGGCCGGCATCATCAGCAGCCGATGGGGATGCGACACGGACCAGACGGGGGCTGAACATGGCCTCTGCGCGGATCGCGAGCTGCGGTTCGCCGGCGGCGACGGCGGCCGGTAGCGCCCGTGCCGACGATTCGTCGTCGCCCAGGTCGATGAGCGCGATGCGGTCGGGATGTTCGGACTGCGCGGAGCGGAGGAGTCCCCAGACGCCGGCCTGGGTCAGGTCCGAGACGGTCTCGTCAGGCCCGGTCGCGATCGCCCCGCGGGTGACGACGACCAGCCGGGTGGAGCCGAACCGCTCGTCGGACAGCCACTGTTGCACCGACGACAGCGTCTGGGTGACGGCTGCTCGCACCTCTTCGGCGCTGAGCCTGGCCGGAGTTCTGCTGACGCAGGGCAGCACCAGGACGTCCGGCGCCGCGTCGTCGTCCGTCACTTTCAGCCCTGCCTGCTCCAAGGCTTCCTGAAGGTTCAGCGGGTCAGCCCCAACGACCGACCACCGTCCCATGGCCAGCTCGCCCACGGGTGGTGACGTGAGCTCCGCCCACTCCACGCGGAGCAGCGAGCCCTGCTCGCCACCGCGCGCGCTCCGGAGTTGCTCCGCCGCGACCGGACGCACCACAAGGGACTCCGCAGACGCCACCGGACGACCGGTGCCGTCCGCGATGGTCACGCTCACCGTGTCGGCGCCGGCCGATGCCAGCCGCACCCGTACCTGCGTCGCTCCGCCGGCCACCAATGACACCCCGGCCCAGGCGAACGGGAGACTCAGCTGGCGCTCGGCGGATCCCAGGAGACCCAGAGCGTGGGTGGCCGCGTCGAGGAGTGCGGGGTGGATGCCGAACTGGGTGGCCTGTTCGTGGGCTTGTTGGGGGAGTGCGACCTCGGCGAAGATCTCGTCGTCTCGGCGCCAGGCGGCCCGCAGTCCTTGGAAGGTCGGTCCGTAGCCGTAGCCAGCCTCGGCTCTGTTGTCGTAGAAGCTGTCGAGGCTGATGAGCTGGGCTCCTGGCGGCGGCCAGGTGGTGAGGTCGCTGGTGCCGGTGGGTGTGCTGGTGGTCAGGGTGCCGGTGGCGTGTTGGGTCCATTCGGCGGTGTTGTTGTCGGTGCGGGAGTGGATGGTGAGGGTGCGGTGGCCGGTCTGGTCGGGGGCGTCGAGGCGGACCTGGATGGCGACGGCGCCCTTGTCGGGCAGGACGAGAGGGGCTTGCAGGGTGAGTTCTTCGATGTGGTCGCAGCCGACCTCGTCGCCGGCGCGGATGGCCAGTTCGACGAATGCGGTGCCGGGGAGGAGTGCGACGTCGGCCACGGTGTGGTCGGCGAGCCAGGGTTGTGTCTGTAGGGACAGTCGGCCGGTGAGTACCACGGCGCCGTCGGGCATCTGGAGTGCGGCGCCGAGCAGGGGGTGGTTCGCGGTGTCCAGGCCCAGACCTGCCGGATCACCGCTCCCCGCCACCGGCGCGAGCCAGTAGCGCTGCCGTTGGAAGGCGTAGGTGGGCAGTTCTACCTGTCGGGCGTTGGTGTTGGTGAAGTGGGCTGGCCATTGGACGGGTGTGCCGTGGACGAAGGCTTCGGCGAGGGCGGTGGTGAAGCGGTGTGGGCTGCCTTCCTCGCGGCGGAGGGTGCCGACGAACGTCGCTTTGGTGTCGGTGGCGTCGATGGTCTCCTGGACGCCGACCGCGAGGACGGGGTGGGGGCTGGCTTCTACGAACAGCCGGTGGCCCTGTTTGAGGAGGAGTCGGGTCGTCTCCTCGAAGCGCACTGGCTGTCGGAGGTTTCTGAACCAGTAGTCGGCGTCGAGGCTGGTGGTGTCGATCGCCTCGGCGGTCACCGTGGAGAAGAACGGCACCTGCGCGGGCAAGGGAGTGACCGATGCCAGGGCGTCGAGCAGTTCTCCGCGAACAGCCTCCACCTGTGGTGAGTGTGAGGCGTAGTCGACGGGGATGCGTCGGGTGCGGATGCCGTCGGTTTCGCACGCCGCGAGGATCTGGCTGAGTGCGGTGTCGTCGCCGGAGATCACGGTGGAGGTGGGGCCGTTCATCGCCGCGATGGCGACCTGACCGTCCCAGGCCGAGAGCCGTTCCTGGACGTCTTCCGCCGACAGCGCGATCGAGGCCATGCCGCCGCCGGACAGCGCCGTCAGCGCTCGACTCCGCAACGCCACGATCTTCGCGGCGTCTTCCAGGGTGAGTGCGCCGGCGATGTGGGCGGCGGCGATCTCGCCCTGCGAGTGGCCGACGACGGCGGCTGGCTCCACGCCGTGGCTGCGCCACAGGTGCGCCAGTGACACCATCATCGAGAACAACACCGGCTGGACGATGTCGACGCGTTCCAGCGAGGTGCCGTCCGGCTCGCGCAGCACCTCGAGCAGGTCCCACTCCACATGCGGTGCCAGAGCCTGGGCACAGGCGTGCAGGTGCTCGGCGAACACCGGTGCGGTATCGAGGAGTTCCAGTGCCATCCCGACCCACTGCGAACCCTGGCCCGGGAAGACGAACACCGGCCTGGCCTCGCCCCCGGCACGGCCCACCA
>NZ_SMKI01000654.1 GCF_004348415.1 Streptomyces hainanensis | reverse complement strand
GGAGAGCTGGCCGGGAAGCTGCTTCTCGAAGCCGTCGAGGCCGACCAGCTCCAGGACCTCCCGCGCGCGCTCCCGGCGCTCGGGCTTGGGCGTCCCGGCGAGTTCGGCGGGGAGCTCCACGTTGGCCTGGGACCAGAGGCGGTCCAGGTAGCTGGTGCCGGTGGCGTCGGCGCGATTCGGGACGCCGGAGTCGGCGCCGCGGAAGGCGATGGTGGTCTCCGCGCGGCGGAAGTAGGCGTGGTAGGGGGTGGTGTCGCCGATGTGGAAGGGGGCGAGGGTGCGTCCTTCGAGGGTGAAGTGGCCCGGTTGGTCGGCTGGTTGGACGACGGCGGAGAGGTCGCCGGTCAGGGTGAGGCGGGGGTAGAGGGCGTGTTGCAGGAGTTCGGTGGCGCCGTCGTGGGCGGCCAGCAGGACCGGGCCGTTGAAGAGTGACTGCACGGTCGGGTCGTCGGGGGCGGCCTCGGTGCGGAGGGTGTACGGCATCTGGACGCGGATCACGTCGCCGCGGCGCCAGTCGCGGCGCAGGCTCGCGTAGCCACCGGGGCGGGCGTCGACGCGTTGGCGGACGCCGTTGACGGTGACGGTGTAGCCGCCGGTGGCCCAGTACGGCACGCGGAGCCGCAGCTCCAGTGGGCCGTCGCCCTCGGTGATGGTCAGGACGGCGTCGCCCTCGTGGGGGAAGGGGCTCTCCTGGGTGAGGGTGAACCCCCGGTCGGCCCAGGTGAGGGCGGACGCGAGGTAGAGGTTGACGTACAGGGTGCCGCCGTCGGCGGAGCGGAGGTAGATCGTCTCCTGGTACTTGGTGTGGTTCTCCATGCCGGTGCCGCCGCAGCAGGTGCCGGTGTTGCCGAAGCCGCGGGTGACGCCGGGGCCCATGCCGATGAAGTAGGTCACCTGCGGGTCGCGGGTGGACGGCCGGTCGAGGCGGGAGGCGAGGATCTGGTTGGTCAACGCCCGCTCGTAGTAGTCCATGAGGGCCGGGTCGGGCTCGTGGAGGAACAGGTACCGGCTGAGCTTCAGCATGTTGTACGCGGCGCACGTCTCGGCGTTGTTGTCGTCGAGGGTGGCGGCGATGGCGTCGCGGGCGCGGAACATCTCGCCCTGGCCGGTGCCGCCGAGCGCGTAGGTGCGGTGGTCGACGACCATGCCCCAGAAGTTCCGCGCCGCCGTCAGGTAGTCGGCGTCGCCGGTCTCGTCGTGGAGCCGGACGTAGCCGGAGAACTGGGGGATGTGCTGGTTGGCGTGCCGGCCGTCGAGGACGTCGCGGTCCTCGGCGCAGGCGGTGAGCAGCGCGGTGTTGTCGAAGAGCCGGGCGGTGGCGAGGTGTTCCGGCTTGCCGGTCAGGGTGTGGAGGTCGGCGAGTACCTCGTTCATCCCGCCGTACTCGCCGGCGATGTAGATGCCCCACATGCGTTCGAGCTGTGCGCGCGGCAGTCGGCTCAGCCGGCTGTGGGCCCAGTCGCCCATGGCGGAGACGATGCGCAGCGCCTCCTCGTTGCCGCCGAGCAGGTGGGCGTCGAGCAGCCCGCGCATGATCTTGTGGCAGGTGTAGTAGGGCGCCCAGATGGTGGGGTAGGTGGTGTAGCTCTCCAGCAGGACGAACTGGGTCTCGGGGTAGGCGGCCAGGTAGCCGGGGTGGCTGGCCGGGGTGTCGGAGTCGGCGATGGCGGCCTGGCACTCGCCGAGGGCGGTGACGAGGTAGTCGAGCTTCTCGCGGAGCGCCGGTTCGCGGGTGTCGGCGTAGGCCTGGGCGACGAGGGTGAGGAAGTGTCCCGCGTAGTGGCCGCGGAGGTTGCCGTCGGCGGTCTCCCAGCCGCCCGGCGGGTTGGCGCCGCGGGTGTCGAGGCCGGCGTTGGCGCGGAAGATGGCGAGGATCCGGTCGGCCGGGTAGGCGCGCGCGTACTCGAGCATCAGGTCGCGCTTCTCCCGGAACACGCCGTCGCCCAGGGTGACCTGGTCGAGGCGGAACGGGTGGACGCGCCAGGTGTCGGGGATGGGGAGGGCGTTCGCGGCGCGGGTTCCGGGGGCTGCCGCGGCGGTGGGCAGGGAGAGGTGCGGCAGCGCGGCGGCGCCGGCGGCCGCGGCGCCCAGGACGGTGCGGCGGGACGGCGGTCTGGTCATGAAGGTCCGCCTTTCGGGGTGAGGGTGTCTCGGGAGGACGGGCTCACGCGGGGTCGACGGTGACGCGGAGGTCGTCGGCGCGGCCCGTTTCGAAGGTGAGGACGGTGCCGGTGGCGGGGTCGGTCCAGGATGTGCCGGGCTGGAACGGGGCGTCGTCGAGTCCTTCGGGGGAGCCGGGCGTGGCGTCCACGACCCGGATCGGGCCCTGGCCGGTGCGCACAGCGGTGTCGATGGTGTAGACGAGGGCGCCGGGGGTCAGCAACTCCCGGTCGTAGCCGATGCGTTGCCGGTTCTCGACGACGACGGCGCGGGTCTCGGAGACGGGCAGCACCAGCATCACGTCGTCGGACGGCCGGGCGGTGGCGGCCTCCTCGACGGGGACGAGGGTGGCGGTGGTCGGGGTGCGCGGCGCGCAGACCACGTGGCGGTCGGCCAGCCAGCCGAGTTGCCAGCGCTGCCAGGCGAAGTACTCGGGCGCCTGACCGGAGATGAGACCCATCAGGTCCCAGTCGCCCACGGCCGCGTGCCAGTTGCCCGGGTCGTCCGGCGGTGCCTCGAAGAGGTAGAGGTCGGGCAGGCCCAGGGTGTGGCCGGTCTCGTGGGCGAGCACCAGGCCGCCCCACCGCCACTGGTCGTAGCCGAAGGTGACGGCGTGGGTGAGGTGGTTCCCGTCGGCCGTGACGTCGAGGTGGTTGGTGGTGGGGGAGTAGGTGATGTTCTCGGCCTCCTCGGTGGCGACCACCCAGACCACGTCGGTGTCGGAGAAGTCGAACTCCGGGTCGGCGGCGGCGATCGCGTCGCCGATGTAGCGGACGTGGTCCTCGTAGCTGAGGCCGCGGTCGAAGGGGTACGCGGTGGAGGGTTCCGGCATGCGGACCCAGCGGTCGGAGCCGGTGACGTCGATGTCGAGGGCGCCGCCGGAGACGTTCTCCAGGTACTCGATGCCGGAGCGCAGGTTCGACTCGGCCTTGAGCAGCGAGCCGCGCGGGGCGGGGTGGTCCTCGAAGTCGACGTAGATCATGGCCGCGTTGAGGGTGCCGACGGCCGGGAGGGCCTGGTCGTCGACGGGGAAGCCGGAGCCGAGCCCTCCGGTGGCGGAGGGGAGTTGGCAGCGGGTCGGGTCGGTGG
>NZ_SMKI01000653.1 GCF_004348415.1 Streptomyces hainanensis | reverse complement strand
CGGGTCCAGGACGTGGGCGCGGCGGCGGGCCCTGGCCGGCACGCCGAGTCGTTCGAGCAGCCCGTCCGGGTTCTGTTCGCGGCCGGCCTCCCAGGTGCAGGAGACGGCGGTCGCGGTGGTGGGTCGGGCGGCTGTCGGGCGGCGGTCAGGTGGCGGCCAGGCGGTCGCGGGCCTCGATGCGCAGGGCCGCGTTCGGGCCCAGGACGGACAGCGCCCTGGCGGCGGCGGGCAGCGGGATGTGGGCGACGCGGGCCGCGGCGGCGCCTGCCGTGCGTTCCCAGGTCATGGCGGACCCCGCGTCCTGTCCCGGCAGCCCGTCGGTGATGGGGTCGAAGCGCTCGGGCGGCCCCTCGACCATGCTGTTCCAGGCCGCCCAGGCGGCGATGCCGCCCTCCTCGGCGCCGGGGCGGACATCCACGACGAGGGTGTCGGCCCAGGCCGGCACCTGCTCCAGGTGGTCGGTGAGGCGGAGGCGGCCGTCGTCCTCGTCCAGCGTGAACACCCGCAGGCCGAGGGCGTACCGCAGGCGGTCCCGGTCGAGCAGGAAGGTGCCGGCCACCGGGACGGCGACGTCCCCGTCCCCCTTCCCGCCGCGGCGACGGATCTCGTCGCCGAGCTGCACGGGGCACCAGTGCGCGGCGCTCTGCTCGGTCATCACGATGGGCAGGCCCCGGATGGTGAGGCGGGTGTCCGCCTGCCAGACGGGCGTGTCGGGGACGGTGCCCGGCAGGCCGACCAGGTCGAGGCGGACCTGCCAGCGTCCGAAGAGGAAGCGCCGCAGGTTCTGGTAGCCCTCCTCGGAGTTGACCTCCCCGTAGGTCCCGGAGTGCGACCGGTAGACGTAGGCCCGGTGGGCGCCCCGGACGTAGGCGTGCTCGATGCGGACCAGGCCGTCGCTCTTCGGCCCGACGGGCACCCGCGAGAGGCCGTAGTCCCTGGGGTCGGTGCCGACCAGGCAGAAGACGTCGTCGGTGTCGAAGACCTCCTCGGGGAGGCGCTGCGGGTCGAAGTCGGCCGAGCGCGGCGGCAGGTCGCCGAAGCGCGCCCCGGGGTCGAGATAGCCGTACATCTTCTCCGGCGCGAAGATGTCCGAGCCGGCCGGGCCGAAGGCCTGCTCCGCCCAGTTCAGGACGCCGAGGCGGAAGGCGATGCCGCCGTGCGGCGTGCCGTAGGTGAAGAACCGGGCCACCAGCTCCCTGGCCGGCCGCCGGTCGCGGCCGTCCGCGTCGGGCTGCCGGCAGGTCTTCTGCATCATGCACCGGGCGACGAGGCCGCCCATGGAGTGGGCTACCAGGTACACCTTCGGCGCGCCGGTCTTCCGCCGGATCAGGCCGATCAGGTCGTAGAGGCCGGCCGCCGCCGTCTCGATGTCGAAGCCGTCGGCGGAGACCCGGCGGTGGAGCCGACCGAGCAGCCGCTCCGGCAGGCTCTCGTGCGGCGGCGCGGCGAAGGTCGTCGCGGCCTGGTCGTAGAAGCGGTACACCCAGAGCGAGGCGGGCGGCACGCTGGCGTCCGCGGCCTCGCGCAGGTACCGGTGCTGGTCGCCCTGGACGAGCAGTCGGTAGTCCTCGTCGGTCATCAGCCGGAGCAACGGCCCCTCGAACTGGTAGAACGCCGGGTCGCCGTCGCCGCCGACGCGCACATGGGTGGCGCCGTGGTTGAAGCCGTAGAACGGGTCGTCCACCTGGGCGTCGATGCCGGCGGTCGGCCCGGCGTATCCGCGCACGTAGACGATCGGCAGCCGGTCCATGGGCCCTCCTCGGGGGTCGCTGCCGCACCAGTCTCCGGACCGCGCGCCGCCGTGCGACCGAGAAACCGCCCCGCGTCGGCCGCCGCTCACCCGGACGGGCGCCGCGGTCACACCCGTCGCCGGTACGGACGGGCGGCCTTGAGGATCGTGTTCCAACGAATGGTGAGGCAGTCGCCCGACAGGAACTCCAGCCGTTTCGCGCCGCCGTGCAGGCCCACCAGGTCGCGCACGACGAAAGATCGGCCGCCGATGGCGATGATGTCACCGCATTGCACTGTCGACGCGTTCACGGTGATCGACTCCACCGGCTGGTAGTACTCCGTCACCGCCCCACACCCCGCACGACCGGACCGCGATGGTGGCACTCGCGTCGTTCCCGCCGCCGCCTGGCAGGCGTTCGTGGCGGACGGGGCGACGTCACGCGGGGGCGCCGAGCGGCGGGTGCTCGAGCACGCGGGGCTTGTACTCGACCAGCTGGATGCGGCCGTCGAAGGTGCGGTGCTCGGTCATCTCGAGGGCGACGTCCGGATAGCCGTCGTAGACGCGTTCTTCGCCCGTGGCCCCGGTGATCACCGGGAACATCACGACCCGGAAGCGGTCGACGAGCCCGGCTCGTAGCAGGGACCGGCACAGGCTCAGGCTGCCGATCGTGCTGAGGAGCCCCGAGCCACTCGACTTCATGGCGCGGACCGCCTCGACGGCGTCGTCGCGGACGAGCGTGGAGTTGGCCCACGTCAGTGGCTCCTCGAGTGAGGAGGAGAACACCACCTTGGACGCCTGCGTGAGCTCGTCGACGGACGCCTCTTCCTCGGGCCTGAACTCGTCTTGGCCACTCGGGACCTCACCGGCGGCGAAGCCCGACATCAGGCGGTAGGTGTTCGCTCCCATCAGGTAGGTGGCCGTGGGCTGCTCGCCGAGCCATGCGAGGTACTCCGGGCCTTCGAGGCCCCAGAACCCGGGCCATCCCTCTCCCGACGCGTGGCCGTCGAGGGAGGTGATGAAGTCGACGAGAAGCTCCGACATGGCGGTGTCCTTTCCTCTGGTGTCGCGAGCTGTGACCGGCCGGGAGCCACAAACTCATCGACCGCGCCGTGGGGTGACGAGGAAACCGGGTGGGGGCCACGTCGCGACGGGAGCACGGCGTGGCCCGGTGCGGCGACCCCGAGACGTGGGCGTGACCTACCTTCCACGGCAGCGACGTTGTCGGCATGCGCACCGGCGATTTCGCCGCGCGCCCCGTTCCGGGGGTTAACCCCACCCCCGGCTCGGGGGGTTGTCGGATCGTGCACAGCGGGGTGTGCACAGGAGTCTGTGCACATGGCGTTCACCCCCTCCTTCGACGGCCTCAAGGCCCTCGCGCATCCTCGGCGGTTGCAGATCCTGGAGCGGCTCGGGATGTACGGGCCGGCCACGTCCGCGATGGTGGCGCGGGGGTTGGGGCTCAACACGGGGGCCACGAGCTATCACCTGCGGGAGCTGGCTCGGCACGGCTTCGTGGAGGAGGAGG
>NZ_SMKI01000652.1 GCF_004348415.1 Streptomyces hainanensis | reverse complement strand
GGCCGACGCCGGCACGCTGCTGGTGCACGGCCTGCCGGCCGCCCGGGTGGGCGAGGTGGCGTCGGCGGCCGCGGTCACCGTGTACGAGATCGGGGAGCGGACGGCCTCGTTGGAGGACGCGTACTTCCGGATCACCGGCGAGGCGGACGCGGTCGCGCACCGGGGTGGTGCCCGATGAGGCGGCTGGTCGGGGCGGAGTGGCTGAAGGCGCGGACGCTGCGGTCCACGGTGTGGAGCCTGGCCGGCACGGTGGTCCTCGCGACCGGTCTCGGCGCGATGCTCGGCGCCGGCCTCCGCGACCACGAGGACCGGGACTTCGCGCCGCTGGTCGCCGGCTCGCTCGGCCTGACGCTGGCCCAGCTCTGCCTGGTGGTCTTCGCGGTGCAGGCGATCGGCGGTGAGTACGCCTCGGGGACGATCCGGGCCTCGCTGCTGGCCACGCCGCGGCGGGGCGCCTTCTACGCGGCCAAGATCATCGCCACCGTGGTGCCGGCGGGAGCGGTCGCCGCGGTGGCGGTGGCGGGCGCGTTCCTCGCGGCGCAGGCGACGATGGGCGACCGGGGGGTGACGCCCTGGGCGCCCGGCGCCCCGCGCGCGCTGCTGGGCGGCTGGCTCTACCTCACGCTGATCACGCTGCTGGCCCTCGGGGTGGCGACGCTGCTGCGCCGCCCGGCCGCTGCGCTGGGGACGCTGCTGCCGCTGCTGTTCCTCGGCTCGCAGGGGCTCGGGAACGTGCCGGCGGTGGGCGCGGTGCTGCAGTTCCTGCCTGACCAGGCGGGCAGCCTCGTCCTCGGCACGGCGGGGCCGCCGGACGACCCGACCTTCGACCGGGCCTACGGCCCCTGGACGGGCGTCGGCATCCTGGCCGCCTGGTCGGCGGCCTCGCTGCTGGCCGGCTGGCTGGCGCTGCGCCGGCGGGACGCCTGAGGGAGGCGGGGGTGGACGCGCTTCGGCGCCGGGGCGGTGTCGCCCCGGCGCCGAAGCGCGTCCGGTCCGTGCTGTCGGGTCAGCCGCCCTTGGCGCGCCTGGCCAGTTTGGCCAGCGGCCCCCGGCGCCGCTTGGCGCGGGCGGTGACACGGTCGGCCAGCCGGTCCAGGTCCTCCGTCAGCCGGGCCCTGGTCTCCTCGATCTGGCCCGCTATTCGATCGGGTGAGTTCGACGGGTTCGGTGACGTGCCCATTCCGCGTCCTCCTTCAGCGTCTGGATGGTCCGCCGTGGCGCCATCGAACGGTTCCGCAGGCCGAGCCTGCCGAGCAGGAAGAGCGCGACACCGATCAGCAGCCAGGCGCCGGCGACGATCAGCGCGGACCAGGTGTTGGCCAGCACGGCGGTCAGCGCGAACATGGCGCCCAGCGAGCCGAAAACGGCCATCATGACGAGCGCGAACCCGGCGCCGCCGAACATGCCCCCGGCCCGGCCGGCGCGGCCGGCCTCCTGTCGCATCTCCGCCTTGGCCAGCTCCAGCTCCTGCCGGAACAGGGTCTGCGTGTCCGCGGCCAGGTCGGCCACCAGCTCGCCCATCGAGGCCTCGTGGTCCCCGGTGACGCGTTCTCCGGTCTGTTCCCGTTGCCGCGTCCTCCGCGAGGTCAGCGACATGGCACCTCCACCTCCTCCGAGTCGGGAAGCCAGAGCCGAGTAACCCGGGGAGGCGGAACTCAAACCGGCGGTCACCGGCCCCCGGCCTAAAGGGGCCCGGGAGGTGCCCCCAGGCGCTCGGCGCCCTCGGCGTGGCGGCGGGCGAGGACCCGGTAGCGTTCCGCGTTGGCCCGGATCCGCTCCGTGTCCTCCTCGGTGAGTTGCCGGCGCACCTTTCCGGGCACGCCCGCGACCAGCGAGCCGGGCGGCACCACGGTGCCCTCCAGCAGCACCGCGCCGGCCGCGACCAGCGAGCCCCGGCCGACCCGGACCCCGTTGAGCAGCACGGACCCCATGCCGACCAGCACGTCGTCCTCGACCACGCAGCCGTGCACCACGGCCCGGTGGCCGACGGAGACGCCCGCGCCGAGCAGCGCGGGGAAGCCGGGGTCGGCATGGACGACGGTGCCGTCCTGGAGGTTGGTGCCGGGGCCGATCCCGATCCGCTCGGTGTCGGCGCGGATCATGTCCAGGATCGGGTCGATGGCCAGCAGCAGGCCGACGCCCTCCAGCGGGAGCCCCAGGGTGGAGAGGGTCAGTGTGGTCATCACCGTCGCGCCGGTGAGCCCGGCCGTCGCGGCCGAACCGATCACCGAGACGAAGACGATCAGCACGTAGTCCTGGACGCCCAGGGTGACGTCGAAGATCTCCGCGACGAAGATCGCCGCCAGCGCCGGGTAGATCGCCGCGCAGCCGTCCATCTTGGTGGTGGCGCCGAACGGCACGGCGAACGAGCCGTACTCGCGCGGCACGCCGAGCCGCTCGGTGACCTTCTGGGTGACCGGCAGCGTGCCCACGGAGGAGCGGGAGACGAAGGCCAGCTGGATCGCGGGCCAGGCGGCCCGGAAGAAGCGCAGCGGGTCGACACCGGCCGCGAACCGCAGCAGCAGCGGGTAGACGCCGAACAGCACCAGGGCGCAGCCGAGGTAGACGCCGAAGGTGAACGTCGCGTAGTCGCCGAGCAGGTCCCAGCCGTACTCGTTGATGGACCGGCCGATCAGGCCCACCGTGCCGAGCGGGGCCAGCCGGATCACCCACCACAGCGCCTTCTGCAGCAGCGCGAGCGCCGTCTCGCCGAAGGTGATCAGCGGGGTGGCGCGGTCGCCGAGCTGGAGCGCGGCCACGCCGGTCGCGGCGGCGAGGAACACGATCTGGAGCACGTTCAGCTCGGTGAACGGCGTGATGACGTCCGTCGGGATGATGCCGGTCAGGAAGTCGAGCCAGGAGCCCTTGGTCTCCGGCGCGGAGCCGTCCGCCGGGGTGAGCCCCGAGCCGTCACCCGGGTTGGTGACCAGGCCGATGGTGATGCCGATGGCGACCGCGATCAGCGAGGTGGCCAGGAACCACAGCAGGGTCCGGCCGGCCAGCCGGGCCGCGTTGGAGACGTTGCGGAGGCTGGTGATCGAGACGGCGATGGCGAAGAAGACCAGCGGCGCGACGGCGAGGCGCAGCAGCTGGACGAAGGTGCCGCCGATCTCGTCGAGGGTGCGGCCCAGCCACTCGACCTCTTCGACGGGTGGCCGGAGGCCGAACCCGGGGGATCCTGGCTGGTCACCTCGCCGCGCGCGGGAGCCGACGTCCGCGCCATGGGCTTCGACATGGTGTCGCGCGCCAACAACCACGCCAC
>NZ_SMKI01000651.1 GCF_004348415.1 Streptomyces hainanensis | reverse complement strand
GCCCGCGCCTGAGCCCGCCCCGAGGTGGGAGAATCCACGTCCGTGTCCGCTCTGCCCGCCTTTCCCCGACTCCGTCGCTCGCTGGACTCGCCCTGGTCGGACGTGGGACTCGCCGTCCTGGTCGCCATGGCCCAGACCGCGCCGCTGCTGTTCGCGCACAGCGACAGCGGACGCCCGTGGCACTGGTGGGGCTATGTCGTCACGGTCGGCGCCTCGCTCCCGCTCGTGCTCCGCCGCCGCTCGCCCGTGGTGGCGCTGCTGCTCTGCGGCGTGTTCTCCAGCCTCTACGACCTGGTGGAACTGGTCGCGCCCCAACCGCTGTGGTACGGCGTCCTGATCGCCCTGCACGGGGTGGCCGCCACCGCCTCGCCCCGGGTGCGACTCGCGATCTTCGGGGCGATGTGCGGGGCCGGCCTGCTCACGGTCGGCTCGCCCGAGACCGCGACCCGCGGCATCGTGCTGTACGTCGCCGCTTACGCGCTCGGCCGCGCCTCCGCCGGCGCCCGGGCCCAGGCGAGCATGCTCGCCGAACGCGCCCTGCGCCTGGAGCGTGAGCGCCAGACGCACGAGGAGCACGCGGCCGAACGCGAACGCGCCCGGATCGCGCGGGACATGCACGACGTCCTCGCGCACTCCATCAGCCTCATGATCGTCCAGGCCGAGGCGGGCCCGGTGGTGCTGGACAGCGAACCGGCCCGCGCCGAGGCGGCGTTCGGGGCGATCGCCGGTACCGGGCGCGACGCGCTCGACCAGCTGCGGCGGATGCTGGCCGTGCTCCGGGAGCCGGACGGTGAACGCGGGCCGCAGCCGACCGTCCACGACCTGCCGGCGCTGGCCGGACAGGTGGCGTCGACCGGCCTCGACGTGCGGTTCGACGTCGAGGGCGAGCCTCGTGGCCCGGTCCCGGCCGCCTGCGGGGTGGCCGCCTACCGGATCGTCCAGGAGGCGCTGACCAACGTCGTCAAGCACGCCCGCGCGAGCCGGGCCGAGGTGCGGCTGCGGTGGCGCGACGAGGGCCTGGAGATCCATGTCCACGACGACGGCGGAGCCGTGGGCGGTGCCGGCCTGCCCTCCGGCGGCAACGGTCTGATCGGCATCCGGGAGCGGGCCGCCGCCTGCGGCGGCAACGCCACGGCCGGTCCCCGGGCGGACGGCCGACCCGGGTTCGAGGTGCGGGCGGTACTCCCCCTGCCGGCCCCGGACCTGGTGGCGGTGCGCGCATGACCATCCGTGTCGTCGTCGCCGACGACCAGGAGCTGGTCCGCGCCGGCTTCGCCATGATCCTCACCGCACAGCCGGACATCGAGGTGGTCGCCGAGGCCGGCAACGGCTTCGAGGCGGTCGGCGCCGCCCGCGCGCACCGGCCCGACGTGGTGCTCCTCGACATCCGGATGCCCGGCATGGACGGCCTGGAGGCGGCCCGGATCGTCTGCGCCGAAACCGACTGCCGGGTCATCATGCTGACCACCTACGGCCAGGACGACTACCTCTTCGACGCGCTCCGCGCCGGCGCGAGCGGCTTCCTCCTCAAGGACGTGCGACGCGACGACCTGGTGTACGCGGTCCGGGCCGTGGTGGCGGGCGAGTCGCTGCTCGCCCCCTCCGTCACCCGCGCCCTGATCGCCGCCTTCACCTCGGGCCGCGCCCTACCGCCGCCGCGGACCGAGCTGTTGGACGCGCTCACCGCCCGCGAACGCGAGACCCTGCGGCTGCTCGGCCGCGGCCTGACCAACGCGGAGATCGCCGCGGCGCTGGTGGTGAGCGAGCACACGGTGAAGACGCACGTCAGCAACGTCCTCACCAAGCTCGGCCTCCGCGACCGCGTGCAGGCGGTGATCGCCGCCTACGAGACGGGCCTGGTGACCCCGGGTGGCTTCACGGCCTGACGTGCCGCGCCTACGGGTCGGCCCGGGAGCAGAACGGCGGTCACGCGAAGCTCGGATCGTCACTCGACAACCAGGCCGGCCGGTTCGTCGGCCACCCACGCGGCCACATTCCCTTGACGAGCGGCTCCGCCAGGAAGTCGACCACGCCCCCCTCGAAGACGAGGAAATCCGGACACTGACGGAACGCCACCACGACCGCCCACCCGCCGCCGCTCTCGACGGGGGGCAGCAGGAGGCACATGTCTCCGTTCCAGTCGTGCTGGGCCCACGGCACCACCCGATCCCACACCGCGGCTAGGCGGACGGGAATCTCGTCATGTTCGCCGAACGCCTCATGGAAGATTTCGCGCCCTTCTTTCATGAACTCCAGAAGAGGGTCAGGCCCTGCGGGATGCGGAATGAAGAGGTGGCCCCCGATCACACCGTCGCCATATTTTTCGGCCAACTCCTTGTAGTCGTCGGGCAGCGACGTGCCCAACCATCCCTCGATGGGTCGCCAGTCGGGGGAGCCGGCGTCGCCCGAACTTCTGCCCCCTCCGAGGACCTCGGAGATCCGCACTATGGAGTCGGCCTTCTGTAGGTTTCGCTCAGACATACAGGACTGCTCCCCGACCTCGAAGCCACATTTCGAATATAACAGTCGACATTCATACCCCTGTTTCCACGAGCCTGGATATGAATGAAAGCCGGCACACCTGAGACTCGGATGGGATGGTAGATGGGGGTGACGGCGTAGTGAACTCGCTGGCCCGCGCGAATCTGTGTGGCGACTCTCCCCTCGATGGTACTCATGGCAGGCATGTTCGCCGCCCCATGAAGGGGAACGAGGTTACGCAGATCCGTCCCCGACCCACCAAACTGGCAGCCCGCCAGGTGCCCTCTGGCCCGGGCACCTCGCCCCCTTGGCAACCTCTCGTAGTCGGGAGGGGTCACCTCCGGAACCTGACAGCTCGGATCTTCTCGACGCCACTTCTCGAAGTTCTGGCTCACGCTCGTACCGGTGCCGCCCACCACGTCCTGCGCATCGGTGAAGTAACCGACGATTCCAGTGGCGCGGCAACCATCCGCTCCGGGGCGAAATCTCTCGCGCGGAAGATAGACAATGTTCTCGTTGACGTTTGCCCCATCGGAATCGTCACACCTCTCGGAGTTCTCGGAGTCTCCTCCCGGGTTCCTCGCCTCTTCGGGAGACGAACCGGGAAGCGTGTCGGCACTGACTTCCGGAACGTATGGCGTCTGACCGATGAGATCGAGGGCCGTACCTTCCTGGATGGCCATGTCCCAGCCCTGGCCGAGTGTCCAACGGCCGGCGTCGCGGTTCCAGTTGGCCTCGGCGGCCGGCTGGGCGGGGGCCGGGACGGGGTTCCTGCCGCGGTTGGGGTTCTGGGG
>NZ_SMKI01000650.1 GCF_004348415.1 Streptomyces hainanensis | reverse complement strand
CCACCGCCGGTAGAGGTCGTGCTCCACCCCCACCGCGTCCAGCGCCCGGCCCGCCACGAAGTCCACCACGTCCTGGAGGTGGCTCGCCCCGGCGTAGAACGCGGGCGACGCCGGCAGCACCACCGCGCCCGCCTCGTCGAGCGCCACCAGCTGCCGCAGCGTCTGCCCGGCCAACGGCGTCTCCCGCACCACCACGACCAGCGGCCGCCGCTCCTTCAACGTGACCGAGGCGGCCCGCTGCAACAGGTCCTTCGACAGACCGAGCGCCACCCCCGCGACCGACGCCGTGGAGGCCGGCACGATCAGCATCCCCCGCGCCCGGTACGAGCCGGACGACGGACCGGCCGCCAGATCGCCCGGCCGCCACCACCGCACCGCGTCCCCCGACAGGTCGGGCAGCCGGTCGAGGAACGTGTCCGGCTTGCCGTCCGCGCCGCGCGCCAGCCAACTCCGCAGATCGGCCCGCCAGTGCCCGTCCCTGACCGCTATGCCCGTCTCGTCGAGCAGCGTCAGCCGAGCCGCCCGGCTCACCACCAGATCCACCGACTCACCGGCGGCGAGCAACGCCCGCAGCACCGCCGCCGCGAACGGCGTCCCCGAGGCGCCCGAGACACCCACGATCCACGGCTCACGCCGACCTTCCTCCATACCAGCAGGCTAGACGGCACCACCGACAGAACCGACGGGTGCCGTTAGCTAACAAGCGGCTTACCGGACGGTGACGCCTCGGCCACAGGGGGCACTCCAACGCGGGGCTCGATCGTTGCCCGTGGAGACTGGACCCGCGTCCCCGGACGCAGGACGAGCCGCCAGGTGTCCCCGACACCAGCCCCCACGGACCAGGAGTGACGCCATCAGCACCCGCCCGAGCACCCGCCCAGTCCTCCAACGGCTCGCCGCCATCGGCGGCGTCGCGCTGCTCATCGCCGCCACCGGGGCCTGCCAGGTGATACAGCAGGCGCGCGCCGGCCTCGAGGTCTCGGACGCGGTGGACGAGCTCCTGTCCTGGGAGGCACTGACGGTCGGCGCCACCGTGGAGGCGACCCCCGAGGAGGTCTACACCTACCTCCAGAACGCCGCCGCGCGGGACGGCGGGCAGCTCCAACCGTCCGCCGACCAGGCCAGGCTGCTGGCCGACCTGGAGCTGACCGTCTCGGTCGGCGACCCGGAGCGCGAGACCCAGATGCGCCGCCTCGCCCAGGACGACCCGCTGGACGGCGCCATGACGGTCAACTTCGGCGGCCGGGACGTGGCGGGCGTCAAGAACATAGGAGAGCGCACCTACATCCGGATCGGCGGCGAGGCCATCGTCGACGACGTCTACGGCGGCAGCGAGGCCGCCGTGGCCCGCGCCCAGCGCTTCGAGTCGGACGCCGCCGAGCTCCCCGACTCGCTCACCGCCGCCCGCAACGCGCTCTCCGGCAACTGGGTCGAGATCGACCCCGACCGCTACCCCGACTACGCCACGGCCCTCGGCGACGGCGGCGAGGTCGGCGAGGACACGTCCGGCCGGCTGGCCGGCGCCCTCACCGACGGCGGCGAGCTGCTGGCACCCGAGGCGCAGTGGGAGTTCGTCGAGAGCCTCCAGTCGACGCTGCGGGCCGAGGCGTCCCTCCGCCAGGCGGGCGAGCAGCGCGGTGCCGAGCTGGTCGACGTCGAACTGGCCGCCGACGACGCGCGGCGCGCGCTGGCACCGATGCTCGGGCTGCTCACCGCGCAGACCGACCGGTTCGGGCTGCCCCCGCTGATCGCCGAACCGGGCGCGGAGGGAGCCGCCCCCGTCGAGGTCCGCCTGGAGATCCGCAACGGGGTCCTCACCGCCGCCACCTTCGACCTCGGCCAGCTGGCCGGCCCCGACGCCGGCTCCCTCCCGCTCCGCCTGGCCCTCACCGGCGGCTCGGCGCTCTCCCTCAACCCGCCCGACCCGGCGGACGGCCAGCTCACCCCCGAGGACCTGACGGTCGCCCTGCTCTACCTGACGCAGCTCGACGAGGCACGCGCCGAGGACGACGACCGCGCCGACATCCCCGGGCCGATGCAGCCGTGACGCCCGACACGTCCCGGATCGACCGGGCTGCCCTACCCTGGGAGGCATGCCCGAACTCCCCGAGGTCGAGGCACTGCGCGAGTTCCTGACCGGGTCGGCCGTGGGCCACCGCGTCCGCCGCGCGATGCCGGTCGCGTTCCACGTCCTGAAGACCTACGACCCGCCACTCGACGCGATCGAGGGCCAGCCCGTCACGGCCGTCGCCAGGCACGGCAAGTTCCTCGACCTCACGATCGGCGAACTCCACCTCGTCATCCACCTCGCCCGCGCCGGCTGGCTGCGCTGGCAGGACACCCTCCCGGCCACCCCGCCACGGCCCGGCAAGGGCCCACTCGCCCTGCGGCTCGCCCTCGACACCCCCGAGGGCGCGGGCTTCGACCTCACCGAGGCCGGCACCCAGAAACGGCTCGCCGTCTACTGCGTCCGCGACCCGGCCGACGTCCCCGGCGTCGCCCGCCTCGGCCCCGACCCGCTGGCCCCCGACTTCACCGTCGCCGCCCTCGCGGCCCTGCTCCGCGACGAGAACCGCCAGCTCAAGGGCGTCCTCCGCGACCAGAGCGTGCTGGCCGGCGTCGGCAACGCCTACTCGGACGAGATCCTGCACGCCGCGCGCATGTCGCCGTTCAAGATGGCCAACCGCCTCGACGAGGCCGAGACGGCCACGCTGTACGCGGCCCTCACCGACACGCTGCGCTCCGCCGTCACCCGCGCCAGCGGGTTGGCGGCCGGCCGCCTCAAGGCCGAGAAGAAGAGCGGCCTCCGAGTCCACGGCCGCACCGGCGAACCGTGCCCGGTCTGCGGGGACCCGATCCGCGAGGTCTCCTTCAGCGACTCGTCGCTCCAGTACTGCGCGACATGCCAGACCGCCGGCAAACCACTCGCCGACCGCCGCCTCTCCCGCCTCCTGAAGTAGCCCCCACCCACACGCTCCGCGCGGACGCCGGCCACGCCGACACCGGCGTACGGCGCAGCCGCCGAGCCCGCCAAGGGCGCTGCCCAGCGCTCCGCGCGGGCTCGGCGCTACGGCGCTACGGCGCTACGGCGCTACGGCGCCAGCCGATCCGCGCGGCACGCCGGACTGGCGGCTGCGCCGCCGGAGCCGCGCCACACGCTGCTCCGGCGCTACGTGCCAGCCGCCCCCCTCGGGTGCGCCAGCCGATCCGCGCGGAGCGCGGGACCGGCGGCGCAGCCGGCCGGCGGCGCAGCCGGCCGGCGGCTGCCGCGCGCAGCGCCTCTGGGGTGGGTGGGCG
>NZ_SMKI01000064.1 GCF_004348415.1 Streptomyces hainanensis | reverse complement strand
CCCCGCTGACCCACCCCGCTGATCCACCACAGAGTCGTGAAACGGAGATCACCAAGCCCATGCGACCCAGGCCCATACGATCGAGAGCGCGGCGCATACCGGTGCCCGCCGCGGCGCTGACCATGGCGGGTGCCATGGTCACGTTCGGGCTCACCGGTTGTGCCGCGCAGCCCGACCCGGACACGGTCACCGTGCTCAACTCGGCCACGGACACGGCGGAGCACGAGGCCAACCAGGACTTCTTCGACCGGTGCGCCGAACCGCTCGGCCTGCGCGTCGAGCAGATCAGCGTGCCGGCCGACCAGGTCGCGTCCAAGGCGCTGCGGATGGCGTCGTCCGACTCGCTCACCGACATCCTGGAGCTCGACGGCTCGCAGGTGCCGCAGTTCGCCGAGACCGAAGGTCTGCTGCCGATCGGGGAGGCCGGCGTGGACACCTCGGTGTTCTCGGACAGCGCCAACTCCCTCGGTTCCTTCGACGGCACCCAGTACGGCGTGGCCCGCTCGGTGAACTCGCTCGCGCTGATCTACAACGTCGACCTGCTGGCCGAGGCCGGCCTCGAACCGCCCACCACCTGGGACGAGTTGGAGACCACCGCCGCCGCGCTCACCCAGGGCGACACGTACGGCATGGCGTTCAGCGCCAGCCCCAACGCGGACGGTGTCTACCAGTTCCTGCCGTTCTTCTGGTCGGCCGGCGGCGACGAGGCGCGGCTGGACGACGGCGCCGGGGTGCCGGCGCTCCAGCTGTGGAAGGACCTGGTCGACGCCGGGTCGGCCTCCCGTTCGGTGGTCAACTGGAACCAGCAGGACGTCAACGACCAGTTCATCTCCGGCCGGGCCGCGATGATGATCAACGGTCCCTGGCAGGTGCCGGTGCTCGACGGTCAGGACGACGTCGACTGGGCGGTCGCCAGCATCCCGGTGCCGCAGGCGGGCCAGGACCCGGTGCCGCCGATCGGCGGCACCGTGATGACGGTGCCGCGCAACGACGACGACCCCGAGCGGGTGAGCAACGCCGGCCGCGTCCTGAGCTGCCTCAACTCGGAGGAGAACCAGCTGGCCTGGGGCGAGCGCGTGAACAACGTGCCGACCAGGGCCGAGGCCGCGCAGGCGTACCGCGAGGAGAACCCGAAGCTGGCGCCGTTCGCCGACCTGGTGCTCACCGCGCGGTCCAGGACCGCCGAGGTCGGCACCCGGTGGCCGGTGGTCGGCGACGCGCTGGCCGGCGCCTTCCAGTCCGTACTGACCGGCAGGTCCTCGCCCGAGCAGGCGTTGGACGCGGCCCAGAGCCAGGCCACGGCCGGAGAGTGAGGACGACGCCATGACGATCACCTCCCTTCCCACGGAGGAGCGGGCGCCCGAGCGGCGCGCCGCGGCCCCTCGTTCCGGGGCCGGCCGGCGCCGGCTCTACCAGTGGCTCTTCGTGGCCCCGGCGCTGGTCTACCTGCTGGCGTTCTTCGGCTACCCGCTGGTCCGCAACGTGCTGATGAGCTTCCAGGAGTTCACGCCGCGGACGTACTTCACCGGCGAGGCGCCGTTCAACGGCCTGGACAACTGGCGCGGGGTCCTCGACAACGAGCTGTTCGGCGACGCGCTGTGGCAGACGATCCTGTTCACGGTGGGCTCGCTCGTCGGCCAGTTCACGATCGGCCTCGCCCTCGCGGTGTTCTTCTCGCGCCGCTTCCGCCTCTCCGGCGTGATCCGGGCCGTGCTGCTGCTGCCGTGGCTGGTGCCGATGGTGGTGTCGGCCGTGGTCTGGCGGCGGATCATGGACGAGGACCACGGGATCCTGAACAGCTTCCTGGAGACCCTCCACCTGTCGGGCGACGGGGTGCCGTGGCTGAGCAGCCCGAGCGTGGCGCTGCTGTCGGCGGTCCTGGTGAACATCTGGATCGGTATCCCGTTCAACATGGTGATCCTCTACGGCGGGCTCCAGGAGATCCCGCGCGAGCTGTACGAGGCGGCGGCGCTGGACGGCGCCGGGCCGTGGCGGACGTTCCGCTCCATCACGCTGCCGATGCTGCGCCCGGTGGTCACGGTGGTGCTGGTGCTCGGCTTCATGTCGACGATCAAGATCCTCGACCTGATCCTGGCGCTGACGGGCGGCGGCCCGGCCGACTCGACCCAGACGCTCGGCACGCTCACCTACCAGCTGTCGTTCCTCCAGCTCGACTTCGGCCAGGGCGCGGTGGTCGGCAACGTCCTCATCCTCATCAGCGCCGTCTTCGCGGTGCTGTACCTGCGGATCAACCGCAGCGACAACCAGCAGGGAAGGTGACGGCGATGCTTCGCACTCCCGTCAATGGCTCCCCCACCCGCTCGCGGGCGCGCCGGGCCTGGAACACGGCCGCCGCGCTGCTGATCCTGGCCGTGATGCTGTTCCCGGTGTACTGGATGCTCTCCACCTCGCTCCAGCCGCACTCGAGCATCGCGTCGGCCGACCTGTTCCCGACCTCCCCCAGCTTCGAGAACTTCTCGGCGGCGCTGGACAGTCAGGGCGGTTCGCTGGTGACCAGCCTGGTGGTGTCGCTCGGCGCGGTCGTGGTCTGTCTGGCGCTGGCGGCGCCGGCCGCCTACGGTCTCGCCCAGTTCGGGCTCCGGGGCAGCCGGGGCATCGTGTTCGGCACGCTGATCACCCAGATGGTGCCGGGCATCGTGGTGGCGAACGCGCTCTACAGCGCGTACGCGGAGCTCGGCCTGGTCAACTCCTATCTGGGGCTGATCCTCGCCGACGCCTCGCTCGGGCTGCCGTTCGCGATCGTGCTGCTGCGGGCGTTCATGGTGTCGATCCCGACCGAGGTGGTCGAGGCGGCGATGGTGGACGGCGCCAACCGGTTCACCGCCTTCGTCCGCATCGTGCTGCCGATGAGCCGCAACGCGCTGATCACCTCCGGCCTGTTCGCGTTCCTCTTCGCCTGGGCCGACTTCATCTTCGCGCTGACGCTGAACACGACGGACGACGTGCGTCCCGTGACGCTGGGCATCTATCAGTTCATCGGCGCCCATGTCAGCGACTGGGGCGCGGTGATGGCCACCGCCGTGTTGTCCGCCATCCCGGCGGCGATACTGCTGGTCGTCGCACAGAAGTACATCGCCGCCGGGATCGCCGGCGGATCCGTCAAGTAGAGCAAGGCCGGCCATCGCTTATGACTGCCAACGAGACGACAACCTCCCAGGAGACCGCCGCGTCCGGGTTCCCCCGCTTCCCGCAGGGGTTCTCCTTCGGCGCCGCCACGGCCAGCTACCAGATCGAGGGTGCGTACGACGAGGACGGCCGTGGCCCGTCCATCTGGGACACGTACTGCCGTGAGCCCGGCCGGGTCGCGAACGGCGCCACCGGGGACGTGGCGTGCGACCACTACCACCGCTACCGCGAGGACGTCGGGCTGCTGCGCGACCTGGGCGCGGACAGCTACCGGTTCTCGGTGGCCTGGCCGCGGATCCAGCCGACGGGCTCGGGCGCGGCCAACCAGGCGGGGCTCGACTTCTACGACCGGCTGGTGGACGAGTTGCTCGCCGCCGGGATAGCGCCGGCCGCGACGCTCTACCACTGGGACCTGCCGCAGGCGCTGGAGGACCGGGGCGGCTGGCGGGTGCGCGAGACGGCGGAGCGGTTCGCCGAGTACGCGGCGCTGGTCGTCGAGCGGCTCGGCGACCGGGTGCCGCGCTGGATGACCCTCAACGAGCCGTTCTGCACGGCGTTCGTGGGCTACGCGATCGGCCGGCACGCGCCGGGCGCGCGGGAGGGCCGGGGCGCGCTGGCCGCCGCCCACCACCTGCTGGTGGGCCACGGGCTCGCGGTGCGGGTGCTGCGGGAGGCGGGCGTCGACGAGGTCGGCATCGCGCTCAACCCGGAACTGCTGCTGCCGGCCACCGACTCCGAGGCGGACCTGGGGGCGGTGCGCCGGGCCGAGACCCTGCACAACGCGGTCTGGCTCGACCCGCTGTTCGCCGACCGCTACCCGGAGCACGAGGCGGAGACCTGGGGCGAGCTGGCCGACGGCTCCTGGCGCCTGGCGGGCGACCTGGACCTGATCGGCGCCCCCCTGGACTTCGTGGGCGTCAACTTCTACCGGCCGATCACCGTCAGCGACACGCCGCACCGCGACCCCGACCCGGCGACCCGCACCGCCGTGGACATCCGGGCCGAGGAGACCTGGCGGGACGACGTACGGCACACCACGATGGGCTGGCCGGTGGTGCCCGAGACGTTCACCCGGCTGCTGACGGATCTGGCCGGGCGCTATCCGACGCTGCCGCCGGTGGTCATCACCGAGAACGGCTCGGCCGAGGCCGACGAGGTGGCGGCCGACGGTCAGGTGCACGACGCCGACCGGGTCGCGTACCTGCGCGACCATCTGCACGCGCTGGCCGACGCCATCGACGCGGGCGTCGACGTGCGCGGCTACTACCTCTGGTCCCTGCTGGACAACTTCGAGTGGGCGTACGGCTACGACAAGCGCTTCGGCATCGTCCGGGTCGACTACGACACCCTCGAACGGCTCCCCAAGGACAGCTACCGCTGGTACCAGGACATGATCGCCAACCACAAGAAGCAGGAGATGCCTTGAAGTTCACCGACGGCTACTGGCTGATGCGCGAGGGCGTCCAGGCGTCCTGGGCCAAGCAGATCGCCGACGCCCGCGTCGAGGACGACCGGCTCACCCTGTACGCGGCGGTGCGGCGGGTGGAGCGCCGTGGCCAGACGCTCAACAGCCCGCTGCTGACCGTGGAGTGTTTCTCGCCGGCCGAGGGCGTGATCGGCGTGCGGTCCGTGCACCACGAGGGCGAGGAGGACCCGGGGCCCCGGTTCCGGCTGAACTCCGAGCCGGGGCACGCGGGCAAGACCTCGTCGGACGGCTCGGTCCTCGAACTGTCCAGCGGCCCGCTGACGTTGCGGGTCGACGCGGACGCGCCGTGGCGTCTCGACTTCACGGCCGCCGGGCGGGTGCTGACCTCGGCCGGGTCGCGTGGCACCGGCTTCGTCACGGACGACGGACGGCACTTCTCGGTCGGACAGCTGTCGTTGGGCGTCGGCGAGCTGGTGTACGGGCTCGGCGAGCGGTTCACGCCGTTCACCAAGAACGGCCAGAGCGTGGACGTCTGGCAGGCGGACGGCGGCACGGCCAGCGAACAGGCCTACAAGAACGTCCCGTTCTACCTCACCAACCGCGGCTACGGCGTCTTCGTCAACCACCCGGGCCTGGTCTCGTACGAGCTCGGCTCGGAGTCGGTGGGGCAGGCGCAGTTCAGCGTCGAGGGGCAGTCGGTCGAGTACCTGGTGATCTACGGGCCCACGCCTCGGGAGATCCTGGACCGCTACACGGCGCTGACCGGCCGGCCGGCGCTGCCGCCGGCCTGGTCGTTCGGCCTGTGGCTGTCGACGTCCTTCACCACGGACTACGACGAGGCCACCGTCACCCGCTTCGTGCAGGGCATGGCCGAGCGCGACATCCCGCTGAGCGTCTTCCACTTCGACTGCTTCTGGATGCGCGAGTACCAGTGGTGCGACTTCACCTGGGACCCGGCGGTCTTCCCCGACCCGGAGGGGATGCTGGCCCGGCTGAAGGAGCGCGGGCTGCGGATCTCGGTGTGGATCAACCCGTACATCGGGCAGAAGTCGCCGCTGTTCGCGGAGGCCAGACGCCTGGGCTACCTGGTGCGCAGGGCCAACGGCGACGTGTGGCAGTGGGACATGTGGCAGGCCGGGATGGCGCTGGTGGACTTCACCAACCCGGAGGCGTGCGAGTGGTACGCCGGAAAGCTGCGGGCGCTGGCCGCGCAGGGCGTCGACTGCTTCAAGACCGACTTCGGGGAGCGGGTGCCGACCGACGTGGTCTGGCACGACGGCTCGGACCCGGAGCGGATGCACAACTACTACACCCAGCTCTACAACGAGACGGTGTTCCGGGTGCTCACCGAGGCGCGCGGTGAGGACGAGGCCGTGCTGTTCGCGCGCTCCGCGACCGCCGGCGGGCAGCAGTTCCCGGTGCACTGGGGCGGCGACTGCGAGTCGACGTTCGACGCGATGGCCGAGTCGCTGCGCGGCGGGCTCTCGCTCGGGCTCTCCGGCTTCGGCTTCTGGAGCCACGACATCGGCGGCTTCGAGGGGACGCCGACGCCGGCGCTCTTCAAGCGCTGGGTGCAGTTCGGCCTGCTCTCGTCGCACAGCCGCCTGCACGGCAGCAACTCCTACCGGGTGCCGTGGGACTACGACGACGAGGCGGTGGCCGTCACCCGGGACTTCACCCGGCTGAAGCACCGGCTGATGCCGTACCTGTTCCGCGCCGCCGAGCAGGCGCGCGATTCTGGCACCCCGGTGATGCGGGCGATGCTGCTGGAGTTCCCGGACGACCCGAGCTGCCATGTCCTCGACCGGCAGTACATGCTGGGCGGCGACCTGCTGGTGGCGCCGGTGTTCTCGGAGGACGGGACCGTCGAGTACTACGTGCCCGAGGGCACCTGGACGCACCTGCTGACGGGCGAGCGGGTCACGGGCCCCGGCTGGCGGCGGGAGCGGTTCGGCTTCGACAGCCTGCCGCTGCTGGCCAGGCCGGGCTCGGTGATCCCGTTCGGCGCCGGGGAGGACTCCCCGGAGTACGCGTGGGCGGACGGGGTGACGCTGCGGGTGCACGTGCCGGCCGACGGCACGGAGACGGTGACCGTCGTCCCGGCGCCGGGCGGCGGCACGCCGGCCACCTTCCGCACCCGCCGGGACGGTGGCACCGTCACGGTGACGGCGGACGGCGCGGCGGGACCCTGGCGGGTCCAGCTCTCCGGACCCCTCGGCTACGCCGACCCGGTGACGGCCGAGCCGGGCGCCGGCTCGCTCACGCTGCCGGCGGCCGACTGACCCGGCGGCACTACCGGCCCCCTCCGCCCGCCTCGATCCGATCGAGCAGCGGAGGGGTCCAGTGCCGTCCGTAGGCGGCACGCAGCGACGGCAGCCGCCAGTCGCGGCCGGTGACCCGGCCGCGGCAGAGCCCGCTGCCGCAGCGGCAGTCCATGGCCCACTCGTCGACGCCGGTGAGCGTGGCGTAGTCGCTGGTCAACTCCTCGCCGGTGGCGATGTCGCGACGGGCGACCAGGGTGAAGGCGTCCGCGTGCCAGAGGTTGGGCTCGCAGGAGTGGTTGCCGTAGCGGACCGGCTCCGCCGGGTCGATCAGCAGGTGGCGGCCCTCGCCGATGGTGACGCTGCTGTGGGGCGGTTCGAGTGCGGCCAGGGCGGCGTCGTCGATGACGGTGCCGCCGAGCCGCTGCACGGACTCACCCGCCCGCAGCGGGCCGGTGGCGAACAGGCCGAACCCCTGGATGGGCGAGTCGCGCACCTCGGCGCGGGGATGGAGCCAGCACTCGGCCGGCGGCTGGACGGGCGATGTCGACATGGCGCTCCCGGGGTCGTCCCCTCCGTACTTCCCCGCCGGGTTTCGCGTTACCTCGACTGGGAACCCGAAGCGTCCGCGAGACTCGTTTGCGGAGGTGGACTGGCATGACCGAGCGGACCGAGCGGACCGCGCGCGCCGTCGTCGACCGGTGCGGGGAGACCTATGCCGAGCAGGCCGGGATCCGGTTGCGGAACAGTCCGGCGGCGCTCTACCAGCTGTTGGTGCTGTCGCACCTGTTGTCCGCGCGGATCAGCGCCGGGGTGGCCGTCTCGGCGGCCCGGGCCCTGTTCGACGCGGGGCTGCGCGACCCTCGGCGCATGGCGGACGTGACCTGGCAGCAGCGGGTCGACGCGCTGGGCGTGGGCCACTACCGGCGCTACGACGAGCGGACGGCGACCCAGCTCGGGAACGAGGCGCGGCTGCTGCTCGAACGGTACGGCGGTGATCTGCGCCGGCTGCGGGACGAGGGGGACGCCGAGGAGTCGCTGCGGCAGTTCCCCGGGATCGGCCCGGTGGGGGTCGACATCTTCCTTCGGGAGGCCCAGGCCGTCTGGCCCGAGTACGCGCCGCGGGTGGACCAGCGGGTCAGGTCGGGTGCCGAGCGGGTCGGCCTGCCGCGGTCACCCGGGACGTTGAGCGGGCTGGTGAGCGAGGAGGAGCTGCCGCACCTCGCCGCAGGGCTCGTGCGGGTGTCGCTGAACCGGGGCCTGGCCGACGAGGTGCGCGCGACGGCGCGCGGGTCGGCCGGCTGAACCGGCCGGCGCACCGGCGGCCGACCCCGCCTCGCGTCACGGACAACACCAAGGACGTCGCACACCACCGAGGACCACTGGGAGGCTCACCATGGCCGACATCGAGGCGCTGGAACTCGAGGCGCTGTGGACCGACTTCCACTCCGCCGTCAACATGACGTCCCCGGAGCTCGCGGCCTGGCTGCGGACCAGCAGCGCGGGCGAGGACAGCGAGGAGATCCCCGACCACGCGGGCCCGGCGCGGGGCCGGGGCGTGCTGGGGATCCTCAGGAAGCGGCAGATGGATCTCACCGACGCCGACGTCGCGCTGATGCGGGACGTGGTGGCGGCGGTGCGGGACGAGCGGGAGGCCGGCCCCAGGGCCGAGCTGCCGGAGCCGGAGTGGCGCTACCGGCTGATGACGCTGGGGCACGACCCGCTGCGCGCGCCGAGCTGACCCGGGGCGGGAACCGCCTCAGTGCTCCACGGGCCGGGGCGCGCGCTCCGCGGCGAGTGTGCCCCCGCCCTCCGGGCCGGGCGCGCCCGCCGCCTCCGGCGCGGGCTTGGCCAGCGCCCGCCACCACGGATGGACCGGCAGGTCCCGGGACGGCTCGAAGGACTCGCCCGGCCGGGGCAGCGCCACCTGGACGCCGGCGGCGCGCGCCGCGCGGACGGACCACTCGGCCGGCTCCTCCCAGGGGTGCGGCGCCAGGTTGAAGGTGGCCCAGTGGATCGGCAGCAGGACGCCGCGCGGGGTGCCGCCCGACAGGTCGAGGTGGGCCCGCACCCCCTCGTCGGGCGTCATGTGCACGTCCGGCCAGAACTCGGGGCTGTACGCGCCCATCTGCATCATGGTGACGTCGAACGGGCCGAGGGCGGCCCCGATGTCGGCGAAGCCGGGGAAGTATCCGGTGTCCCCGCTGTGGAAGACCCGGTGCCGGGGGCCGACCACCGCCCAGGAGGCCCACAGGGTGGCGCCCTGGTTGCGCAGGCCGCGACCGCAGAAGTGCTGGCCCGGGGTGGCCGTCAGCGTCAACTCCCCCACCCGGGTGGACTCGTGCCAGTCGAGCTCGACGACCTTCTCGGCCGGCACCGACCAGTGCTCCAGGTGCGCGCCCACCCCGAGCGGCACCACGAACACGGTGTCGGCCCCGGCCAGCGCCCGCATGGTGGGCATGTCCAGGTGGTCGTAGTGGTCGTGGGAGACGACCACGGCGTCCAGCCGGCCAAGCTCAGCGAGGGACAGCGGCGTCGGGTGCAGCCGGCGCGGGCCGACGAAGCCGAACGGCGAGCAGCGCTCCCCCCACACCGGGTCGAACAGCACGCGGTGGCCGTCGATCTCGGCCAGCGCGGTGGCGTGCCCGAGCCAGGTGATCCGCAGCCCGCTCGCCGGCTCGCCGCCCGGCTCGACGAGGGCGGGCCGCACCACCGGCGGCGGGGCGGCCGGCGTGCGGCGCGCCCACAGGTCGCGGCGGAACGACTCGCGCAACAGCGGCAGCGCCTCGCGGGCCCGCAACGTGCGGGTGGGCCGCTCGTTGCGGAAGGCACCGTCCCGGAACTGCGGGGAGCTGCGGATCCGGGTCAGCCGCTCGCCCGACGGCTCGGCGCCGAAGGAGGCGGGGCGGAGTCTGTTCAGCGGGGACCGGCGGTAGGGCTTCTCGTCACGGGTGGACGGCTCGGCCACAGGAACCTCCCAGGTACGTCTCGTCACTCTAGATGATGGCGGTGACACCCCGTCACGCTCCGGCGACGGTGCGGATCGGAGGGATGTCGTCCCCCCACGAGGATGCGACCTCGGGGGTGTGGGCGCCTCCGTCTCCGAGGTGATCTTCGGGCCGGCGGAATACTCCACCGGTTCGACTCGGCGCGCGGGTGGCGGCCGTAGGCTTGCCCGCATGGACTGGGCGCTTCGGGATCTCGGAGGGCGGCGGGGCGGCGCCGGTCGGCACGACCGGACGGGCCGGGTGGACCAGGTCGACGCCTGGCTGGCGCTGCTGCTGCTCATGCTCTGCGTGTTCAACATCGCCGTGGACGAGAGGCTGCGCGGCGTCGACCTGCTGGAGGCGGTGCCGCTGGCGCTGGCGATGACCGCCGCGCTGGCGATGCGCCGGCGGATGCCGGAGACGACACTGCTGGTGGCGCTGGCGGCGTGGGTGGTCCAGGTGGTGCTGGAGAACGGGCTGCTGGCCACGGCCCCGGCGCTGTACGCCGTGGTCTCCACCGTCGCGGTCCACGGTGCGCCCTGGGCGATGGGCCTCGCGCTGGCCGGCGGCCTCAGCGCCTCGGTGCTCGCCGCGACCTGGTCCATCGCCAGGGAGGACATGCCGGTCGGGGCGGCGATCCAGCTGGCGGTGGCGATGCTCCTGCCGTTCAGCCTCAGCTGGGCCCTCGGCTACCGGGCGCGGTTCCGGCGCTGCTACCGCCACCAGCTGGCCGAGAGCGCCGACAGTTCGCTCCGGATCGACGCGGCCAGGCGTCAGGTGGCGCTGGCCACCCAACGCGCGGAGATCTGCCGGGAGATGTACGACATCACCGGGCATCGGGTGGCCGGCATGGTGGTGCAGGCGGAGGCGGCGGGACGGGTGCTCGACCGCGCCCCGGGACAGGCCAGGCAGGCGCTGCGCACCATCGCGAGCAGCGGCCGCGAGTCGGAGTGCGATCTGCACAGGACCCGGGGCGTGCTGCGCGACGACGGGCGGCCGTGACCCGGCCGCCCCACCGGGTCCGGTGTCAGACGGGCGTCGCCGGGGCACGGGCCGGCTCCGGGCGGTGCACGCCGCGCGGGCGGTAGCCGAGCAGGTCGGCGCGGCCGGTGAGGTCGGCGAGCAGCCAGAGGATGGCGAGCCACATCTCGGTGCCCTGGAGGCCGGGTTCGCGTCCGGGCCCGGTGCCCTCGGGGGCGGGTCCGAAGCCGAAGCCGCCTCCCTCGTGCCAGCGGTCGAGGGCGCGGGCGAGCCGCGTCTCGGCCCAGTCGCGCGCCTCGGCGGCGCGGTGCCCGGTCGCCCGGCCGGCGAGCCACAGCGGGTGGGCCACGTCCAGCACGTTGCAGGCGTTCTCGCGCCCGGCGGCGAAGTAGCGGAGGTCGCGGGCGTGGTCGAGGACGGTGTCGACGACCCGTTCCGGGTGCGGCACGGGTATGCCGAACTGGGCGAAGGAGCCGCGGGTGAGCCGGTAGTAGCCGTTGACGACCTGGAGTCGGCCGCTGTCGGGCGCCGGGCGCCCCCACATCCCGGTCCACGGGTCGACGCGGGTGAGCAGCCAGCCGAACAGGGCCTCCAGGGTGCCGGGGGCGGCCGGTTCGGCGCCGAGCTCCAGGTTCCACAGCGTGCCGGTGGCGAAGGAGTCGATCCAGGAGCCGGCGTGCCAGGCCCGGTCGGCCCAGGGCAGCCGGTCCAGACGGCCGGTCAGCGGGCGCGGCGTCATGCGGCGCACGGTGTGCACCGGGTGGCGTGGCTCGCTGCCCAGCAGGCGCAGCGCGTAGCCGACGGACAGGACGTGGTAGAGCGCCGGCCCGTCGTCCACGAAGCCGTCGTCGGCGGGCGGCGGCAGGGTGGCGCCGAGTTCCGGCACCAGTCCGGTCGTCGGGTCCTGGGCGGCGCGCAGCCGCTCCGCGTGGGCGGTGGCGGGCAGTTGGGCCGGTGCCTCGCCGAGCAGCAGGTCGGCGATCTCGACGGCGTCGCAGTGGGCGCGGACGGTGGGCGCCGCGCCCGGCCGGTCCACGTAGCGTTCGCCGTCCCAGCAGCGGGCCAGCAGGGCGGGGGCCTGCGCGCGGGCGGCGGCGACGAAGGCGGCGAGGCGGTCGTCGAGGTCGCCGGCCGGGCGGTTCCCGGTGGCCGCGGCGGGCCGGCGGGCCGGGCGGTTCCCGGCCTCGCGGCGGTCCCTGGTGTCGCGGCGGTCGCGGATGAACCGGGCGGGGTTGCCGCCCACCATGGCCCAGTCCGGCACGTCGCGGGTGACGACGGCGCCGGCGCCGATGACGCAGTGGTCGCCGATGGTGACCCCGTCGAGCACGACGACGTGCGAGCCGATCCACACGTCGTCGCCCACGACGATGCCGCGGCTGGTGATGGGCTGACGGTGGATCCGCTGTTCGGGTGCGGTGGAGTGGTTGAAGCCGAGGAGCGAGGTGTGGGCGCCGACGCGGACGGCCTCGCCGAGGGTGACGGTGCCGCGCACCGTGGTGAAGGGGTTGACGGTGCAGTCGGCGCCGGCGGTGATGTCGCCGGTGAGGTAGGCGTGCGCGGCGACGTAGGAGTCGGACCCGAGCCGCAGCCGGTCGGGGAGGACGGCGGCGAGCGGTGAGAGGTAGCAGCGCTCGCCGAACTCGGCGCCGGTCGCGGCCGTGAGGCGTCGCTGGTGCGCGAGTTGGGCCGCCCGCTGTTCCGGGGTGGCCTCCTGCTGGAAGAGCCACGGGCAGTGGTCGAAGCGTCCGTCCTGGGGGACCTGCGGGTCCTGCGGGTCCTGCGCGTTCATCATGTGCCTCACGGGTGTCGCCTGATGGCCGCGGAAAGCGGGCCAGTGAACCGATTCAAAACGCTAGGCCGACGGAGTTCGCACGGCAAGGCACCGGCCGTCGGATCGGGCCGATTCCGAGCGATCCGGTAACTCCGAAGAGCCGGAACGGTGACAAGCCCGTAAACTCTGGGCAGGGAACCGAAGATCGAAACCCGGGGCCGAAAGGCCCTGGCGTTTCCAGACCGCGATCCGACCACCCTGCCATTCGGGAATACTGCCTATGCGAAGCACCGCCGTGCTGAAGCGCGTCCTCACCGCGCGAAACCGGGAAGGTGCCGCGCGATCCGCGCGGCCACCGCTCGTCCGGGAGTTGCCGCTCATCGTGGCCCTCTACCTGGCCTACAAGTTCGGCAGACGCGCGGCCAACGGTCAGTTCGCCGAGGCGCGCGACAACGCGGAATGGGTGTGGGAGCTGGAGCGGGCCCTGCGGTTGCCCGGCGAGAAGCTCGTCCAGGACCTGCTGCTGCACAGCGAGACCGTCATCCGCTTCGTCAACGTGTACTACGCGACGGTCCACTTCCCCGCCATCGTGGTCTTCCTGGTCTGGATGTACTGGCGGCGCCCTGGCCACTTCGTCTGGGTCCGCTGGGTGTTGACGTGGCTGACCGGCGCGGCGCTGGTGCTGCACCTGCTGTTCCCGCTGGCCCCGCCGCGGCTCTTCCGGCCGTCCCGGATGATGGACACCGGCGTCGTGTACGGGCCCGCGGTGTACGACAAGCCGGCGGCCGACTCGATGGCCAACCAGTTCGCCGCGATGCCCTCGTTGCACGTCGGCTGGGCCGTCTTCATCGCGGTCGCGCTGATCGTGGCCACCCGGAGCCGGTGGCGCTGGCTCTGGCTGCTGCACCCGCTGATCACGGTGACCGCCGTCGTGGGCACCGGGCACCACTACTGGATGGACGGCCTGGTGGCCTGCGCGATCCTCGCCGTCGTCCTCGCGGTGCTGCGGCCGCCGCGCGGCGCGCCGCGCCCGTCGGCTCCGGCGGCCAGAAACCCCGCCAGCGCTGACGGGCCGGGTCCCGACCCCGGTACCGACGCCCAGGGCACCGGCGAGACGGCGCTCGACGCCCGGGACGGCCGGGCGAGCCCCAGCGACCTCGCCCGCCGGGACGGCTGACCCCGGGGCCCGTCCCGGTCGCGGGCGGGCCCCCGGGGCCACGACGGCTCGTCGCGGCGACGCCGGGCATTCCCGTGAGCCCCACCGTGCCACCCCTGCTCCCTTGTCGCGCCGGATCGTCGCCCATATCGTTTGATCCGCCGGACAACTCCCGTGATCAGGCCATAATCTGACGGGCGTATGGAGCAGTCCGTTCGGGGAGGGATCAGCCCAATGAGCACACGTGGACGTCACCGCCGCTACCGGCCGAACGCGGTCTCCCGCGCCTCGCTGACCGTGACGGCCTCCGGCGCGGGTCTCGCGCTGCCGCTGATCACCGCGGCCTCCTCGTCGGCGGCTCCCGTCGACACCTGGGAGGCGGTCGCCGAGTGCGAGAGCAGCGGCGACTGGGCCATCAACACGGGGAACGGCTTCTTCGGCGGGCTCCAGTTCCAGCAGAGCACCTGGGAGGCGTACGGCGGCACCGCCTACGCACCCCGGGCCGACCAGGCCACCAGGGACCAGCAGATCGCGGTCGCCGAGGCGGTGCTCGCCGGCCAGGGCCCGGGCGCCTGGCCGCACTGCTCGGGGGTGGCGGGCCTCACCCGCGACGGCGTCGACCCCGAGATCTCGCCCGCCGGGGACGCCGCCCCCGCCGCCGAGGCGGCGGTGGAGACCGAGACCCGGGCCGAGCCGGAGACCGAGGCCGAGCCCGTCGCCGAGGCCCGCCCCGCGACCACGCCGGCCGCCGAGGACACCGGCCGCTACCAGGTGGTGCGCGGGGACACGCTGTTCGGCATCGCCACCACCCACGAGGTGCGCGGCGGCTGGCAGTCACTCTACGAGCTGAACCGCTCCACCGTCGGCGGCGACCCGGACCTGATCATCCCCGGCCAGCGGCTCGCGCTCCGCGGCGAGGCACCCGCCGAGGAGCGGCGCGCCGAGTCGGAGCCCGAGCCCGAGCCGGAGCCGGAGGAGCCGGCCGCCGAGCAGGCCCCGCCGGAGCCGGAACCCGAGCCGGAACCGGAGCCGGAGCCCGCGGAGGAGCGGGCCGAGGAGGAGCAGCCGCAGGGCGAGCGCGAGGACGGGCCGGCCCAGGCCGCCTACACCGCCCCGGTCAACGCCGGCACCGGCACCGCCTACCACGCCACCGGCAGTTCCTGGTCCCGCGGCTACCACACCGGCGTCGACTTCCCGGTGGCCACCGGCACCTCGATCAGGTCCGTGGCCCCCGGCGAGGTGGTCTCCGCCGGCTGGGCCGGCTCCTTCGGCTACGAGGTGATCGTCCGGCACGCGGACGGCCGCTTCAGCCAGTACGCCCACCTGTCCGCCATCTCGGTCTCGGCCGGGCAGCCCGTCGGCTCGGGACAGCAGGTGGGCCGTTCCGGCTCCACCGGCAACTCCTCGGGTCCGCACCTGCACTTCGAGATCCGCACCGGGCCGGCGTTCGGCACGGACATCGACCCGCTGGCCTATCTGCGGGAGCGGGGGGTCTCCGTGTGACCGGCGGGTAAACCGGTTCACCACCCGGGCCGCCACCCGGTACGAATCGGCCGTCACGCTGGCTTGATGCCGCCGGCGTGCCGGCCGACCTATCGGGACAGATGCCCAGGTAACCCCCCGGAGGGGCAAGGTCGCTCCCCGGTTTCCTTCCCTCGCGTGGCGCGAAGTCAGTACCCTCGACCGTCGGGGCCAATTCGTGCATATGCAGGGGACATTGGAGACGCCGATGGAACGACCCGCCTGGGCGCCGCACGGTATCGACCTGTCGGTGCCGAGTGTTTCCCGGATGTACGACTACTACCTGGGCGGTTCGCACAATTTCGAGGCCGACCGGGCGGCCGCCCGCAGGGCCATCGAGGCGTTTCCCGGGCTCCCCAAGATCATGCAGGCGAATCGCGCCTTCATGCGCCGCGCCGTGCGCTTCGCGATATCCCAGGGCGTCACCCAGTTTCTCGACATCGGGTCCGGCATTCCCACCTTCGGCAATGTCCACGAGACGGCCAGGGCGGCGAGCGCCGAGGCCCGCGTCGTCTACGTGGACAACGACCCGGTGGCCGTCGCGCACAGCCGGGCCGTGCTGGCCGACGACGCGCGCACCGACATCCTGGCGGCCGACTTCCGCGACCCGCTGTCCATCGTGGGCGGCGACCCGGTCCGCCGGCTGCTGGACCTCGACCGGCCGGTGGCGCTGCTGCTCGTCGCCCTGCTGCACTTCTTCGACGACGACGACAAGCCGGGAGAGCACATCGCCGGGCTGCGCGACGCGCTGCCGCCCGGCAGCCTGCTCGTGATCAGCCACGCCGCCACCGAGAGCCTGCCGGGAACCCGCGAGCGCGGTAACCGGCTGAGCGACGTCTACCGCAGCGGCGGCGCGACCCTGGTGATGCGCACCAGGGCCGAGGTCACCGCCTTCTTCGACGGCTTCGACCTGGTGGAGCCCGGAGTCGTGCCGCTCCCCGACTGGCGCCCCGAGGCGCCCGTCGAGGACGAGGACCCCATCGTCCATGCCGGCTACGCGGGAGTAGGACGCAGAGCGTGAGCCCCTCGCCCTCGGGCCCCGCCGGGGGTTCCCTCGCCGATCTCGGCACGGAACCACCGGACGGGCCAAGACGTTTCGCCAGAATCCTGTGCCGCGCCGTGTTCCCGGCCACCGCCACCTCGATGACCAGCGCCGAGTTCGAGGAACTGCTCGTCGACCTCACCACCCGGCTGGCCACCGCGCTGCACGCCCGGCCCTTCGACCCGACGCCGGCACGCGCCGTGGGCGAGGCGCTGGTGGCGGCGCACTGCACGGCCGTCGACTCGCTCCCCCGGGTGCTCGGCGTCATCGACGCCTACCTCGTCCTGTACTGCGCGGACCCGGCCACGCTCACCCCCGACGAGGCCCGGAACCGCTGCGCCAGGCTCCAACACGCCATCGCCGCCGGCTTCGCCCAGGCGCTCCAGGAGCGCACCCGGCGCGAGCAGGAGTCGCTCTCCCGCGCCGCGATCACCGCCCAGACCGAGATCGCCGAGGCCCTGCACGAGAGCGAGACCCGCTTCCGCGCCGTCTTCAACGACGCGGCCATCGGCATCGCCATCGCCGACATGGCGGGCAACATCCTCAACGTCAACGACGCGTTGGCCCGGATGTTCGGCGGCTCCGCGCACCAGGTCCGCAGCCGCAACCTCCTCGACCTGACGCACCCGGAGGACTCCCCCGACATCTGGCGGATGCAGCGCGAGCTGATGCGCGGCGAACGCGAGCACTACCGGGTCGAGAAGTCCTACGCCCGCGCCGACGGCACCGTGCTGTGGACCAATCTGACGGTGTCCCTGCTGCGCGACGCGGACGGCGAGCCCCGCTACATGATGTCGATGACGGAGGACATCTCGGAGCGCCGGCTGCTCCACCTCAGGCTGCGCTACCAGGCCACCCACGACGCGCTCACCGACCTGCCCAACCGCTCGCTGTTCTTCGAGCGCCTCGAACAGGCCCTCTCCCCCGGCTCCGGCTACGGCCGCGTCGGCCTGTGCTACCTCGACCTGGACGGCTTCAAGGCCGTCAACGACAGCCTGGGCCACGCCGTCGGCGACCAGTTGCTGATCGCGGTGGCCGAGCGGCTGCAGTCCTGCACCGCGGGCTCCGGGCAGATGCTGGCCAGGATCGGCGGCGACGAGTTCGTCGCGCTGATCGTCGACCCGCCCACCCCCCGCGCGGTCACCGAGCTGGCCGAGCGCGCCCTGGAGGCGCTGGCCTCGCCCGTGGAGCTCGGCGGCCGGGAGCTGATGGTGCGGGCCAGCATCGGCGTCGTCGAGGGCCCGACGCGCGACCTCACCGCGGCCGAGGTGCTGCGCAGCGCCGACATCACGATGTACCGGGCCAAGGCCGCGGGCGGCAACCGGTTCGCGCTGGCCGACCCGGACTCCGACGCCCGGGCCATCAGCCGGCACCACCTCACCCACCACCTGCCGGCGGCGCTGCGCGGCGCCGAGTTCTTCATCGAGTACCAGCCGCTGGTCGCCATGCGGGACGGGAGCCTGGAGGGCGCCGAGGCCCTGGTGCGGTGGAGCCACCCCCGGCACGGGGTGCTCGGCCCCGACCGGTTCATCCCGCTCGCCGAACACACGGGGCTCATCGTGCCGCTCGGCCGCTGGGTGCTGCGCGAGGCGGTGCGGCAGGCCTGCCAGTGGCAGGTGCGTGGCATAGGGGGCCCGCGGCCGCTCAAGGTCAACGTGAACCTGTCGCCGCGCCAGCTGCACCACCCGGAGCTGGTCGAGGAGACGGTCACGGTGCTCGAGGAGGCCGGGCTGCCGCCCAGCTCGCTCTGCCTGGAGGTCACCGAGACGGCCATGATCAGGGCCGACGAGAACGAGCTCAGGCCGCTGCGGGAGCTGGCCGACCTCGGGGTGGGCATCGCCCTCGACGACTTCGGCACCGGCTACTCCAACCTGGCCAACCTGCGCCGGCTCCCGGCCAGCACGCTCAAGCTCGACCGGTCGTTCACGCTGGGGCTCCAGCGCGCCCCGGCCGACCCCGTCGACCTCAAGATCGTCGAGGGCATCGTCTCGCTGGCCCACACCCTCGAGCTCTCGGTGACCGTGGAGGGCGTGGAGACCTCCATCCAGGCCGAGCGGCTGCGCGACCTGGGGTGCGACTCGGCGCAGGGCTGGTACTACGCGCGCCCGGGCCCGCCCGAGCAGCTGCCCGAGGCCGTCTGACGGTCCCGGTCGGGCGCGAAACGCGCGTGAGAGGGCCACGCCCGCCTCGGTAGGATGGGTGAGTTCAGACGCCGTGATCCGTCACCTTCCGTGATCGCGTTCACGCTCGCGACCTTCTTCCACCATTGGAGCATCCGAGGATGGCCCGACACCTCATCACCAGTGCGCTGCCCTACATCAACGGGATCAAGCACCTGGGGAACATGGTCGGCTCGATGCTCCCGGCCGACGTGTACGCACGCTACCTGCGGCAGCGCGGCCACGACGTCCTCTACATCTGCGCCACCGACGAGCACGGCACCCCGGCCGAGCTGGCCGCGCAGACCGCCGGGCTGCCGGTCGCCGAGTTCTGCGCCCAGCAGCACGACGCGCAGAAGGCGATCTACGACGGATTCGGCCTCCGCTTCGACTACTTCGGCCGCACCTCGTCCGCGCAGAACATCGAGATCACCCAGCACTTCGCGCGTCGCCTCGAGGAGAACGGGTTCATCGAGGAGCGAACCACCCGCCAGGTGTACTCGCTCGCCGACGGCCGCTTCCTGCCCGACCGCTACATCGTGGGCACCTGCCCCTACTGCGGCTACGAGGCGGCCCGCGGCGACCAGTGCGAGAACTGCACCCGGGTGCTCGACCCGACGGACCTGCTGGAGGCCCGCTCCGCGGTCAGCGGCTCCACCGACCTCGAGGTGCGGGAGACCAAGCACCTGTTCCTGCTCCAGTCCAAGCTGGAGGGCGAGGTCGCCGCCTTCGTCGAGGCGCACGGCAAGGAGTGGCCCACGCTGTCCTCCTCCATCGCCCGCAAGTGGCTGACCGAGGGCCTGCACGACCGGGCGATCACCCGCGACCTGGAGTGGGGCGTGCCGGTCCCGGCCGACGTCTGGCCCGACCTGGCGGCCGAGGGCAAGGTCTTCTACGTCTGGTTCGACGCCCCCATCGGGTACATCGGCGCCACCAAGGAGTGGTCGGACGCGGCCGGCGAGGGCGAGGAGCGCGACTGGCGCTCCTGGTGGTTCGAGGCCGACGAGTCCGTGCGCTACACCGAGTTCATGGCCAAGGACAACGTCCCCTTCCACACCGTGATGTTCCCGGCCACCGAGCTGGGCACCAGGGAGCCCTGGAAGAAGGTCGACTACGTCAAGGCGTTCAACTGGCTGACGTACTACGGCGGCAAGTTCTCCACCTCGCAGCAGCGCGGCATCTTCACGGACGCCGCCCTCGAACTGCTGCCCGCCGACTACTGGCGCTACTTCCTGATGGCCGGCGCCCCCGAGTCGGACGACGCGTCGTTCTCCTGGGAGTTGTTCTCCTCGGTCGTCAACAAGGACCTCGCCGACACCCTGGGGAACTTCGTCAACCGGGTGCTGTCGTTCTCCCGCAAGCGCTTCGGCGACGCGGTACCGGCCGGCCACCAGGCGGGCGAGGCCGAGGAGCGCCTCGGCGAGGAGATCGCCCGGCTGCTCGCCGAGTACGAGGAGCACGTGGAGGCGCTGCAGTTCCGCAAGGCGGCCTTCGCGCTGCGCGCGCTGTGGAGCGCGGGCAACGCGTACCTGGAGGAGAAGGCGCCCTGGCTGGAGATCAAGACCGACCAGGACGCGGCGGCCCTGACGCTGCGCACCGCGATGAACCTGATCCACCTCTACGCGGTGGTCTCCGAGCCGTTCATCCCCTTCACCTCCCGGGCGCTGCGCGCGGTCTTCGACGCGCCGGAGGCCGCCGGGGCGTCCTGGGTGACCGGCGAGGAGGCCCGGGCGCTCGGCGCCGTCCGGGCGGGCACCGCGTTCACCGTGCCCTCGGTGCTGTTCGCCAAGATCACCGACGAGGACCTGGAGTCCTTCCGGGAGCGCTTCGGCGGCCAGGTCGAGCAGGAGGGCCAGCAGGGCCAGCAGGGCTGAGTCTCGCTCAGGTGTGGGCGGCGGGCGACCTGCCGGGGCGTGGCTCCCGGCCGGTCGCCCGCCCGCTTCTGGCGTCGATCAGGTGCTGGACCAGGGCCACCAGCACCTGGGTGGCGGAGGCGGACTTCCGGGCGTCGCACAGCACCACCGGCACCTCGGGGCGCAGGTCCATCGCGGACCTGATCTCCTCGGGTGGGTAACGGACCGCGCGGTCGAACTGGTTGACGGCCACGATGAAGGCGAGACCCCGGCGCTCGAAGAAGTCCACGGCCGGGAAGCTCTGTTCGAGGCGCCGGGTGTCGACGAGCACGACGGCGCCGAGCGCCCCCTGGCACAACTCGTCCCACATGAACCAGAACCGCTCCTGCCCCGGCGTGCCGAACAGGTAGAGCACATGCCGGTCGTCCAGGGTGATGCGGCCGAAGTCCATGGCCACGGTGGTGGAGTCCTTGTGCTCCACGCCCTCCAGGCTGTCCGTGCCGGCGCCGGCCTGGGTGAGCAGTTCCTCGGTGCACAGCGGCTCGATCTCGCTGACGGCGCCGACCAGCGTGGTCTTGCCGACGCCGAAACCGCCGGCGACGAGGATCTTGACGGCGGTGGGAAAGGGGTCACAGGCGTGCGCGGAGTCCATGCAACACCGCCTCCAGCAGGTCTCGGTCGGTCACGGAACGGCCCGCCGGCACGGGCGAGTTGACGGTCACGGCGCCGAGCTCGAACAGGTCGGCGAGCAGCACCTTGGTGACCGCGACCGGCAGCCGCACCTGGGCGGCGATCTCCGCCACCGGCAACGGCCCCCCGCACACCCGGAGCACCTGGGCGTGCTCGGGGCCGAGCCGGCGGCGCGGCGGCCGCCCGGTGGCCAGCACCATGGTCAGCAGGTCGAGGCGGACCGTGGGTCGGGTGCGACCGCCGCAGGCGGTGAAGGGCCGGATCAGCCGGCCCGCGCTCTCGTCGAGCCAGGGCAGCTCGGGCGCCGACGGGTAGGCGGTGCCGGGCTCGGGGGCGGCGTCCGGCACCCGGATGGCGGTCAACGGGCCGCTCGCTGCCTGGCCGGGGTGGCCAGGAAGGGCCGTACGCTCCGCACCAGCAGCGCCATCTCGTAGCCCAGGATGGCCGGATCGGCCTCCCGGCCGGTGAGGACCGCGAGGCAGGCGCCCTGGCCGGCGGCGCAGACGGACAGCAGGGCGCCCGCCAGCTGCACCACCACCTGCCGGACCTCGCCGCCGCACTCCCAGGTGGCGGGGTCGGCCGTGGAGGGTGCCTGCGGCAGGGTGGCGGCGCTCCTGGCGAGCGAGTACAGGCCGGCCGCCAGGGCGGCCAACTGGTCGGCGGTGCGCGGTTCCAGGCCGTGTTCGGCCTTGACCAGTCCGTCGGCGGACAGCAGCAGCGCGCTGCGGGCGTGCGGCACCCGCTCGACCAGACCGGTCAGCAGCCAGGACACGTCCGCCTGCCGGCCGAAGGGCACGTCGCTCTCCATGGTCATGGTCGCCTTGATCTCCTCGGGCAGAAGGCTCGGTCGGGGTGGTCGGCTCGGGTGCGGCGGACGGCGCCTAGGCGGGCTCGTCGGGGGTGTCAGGCGCGTCGGCGAGGCTGGCGCCCCGGCGGAGGGCGGCCATCAGGCCGGGGTCGACGCGGCCCTGGGGGTCGGCGACGGCGCCGGGCGCGGGCTGCGGCGTGACGTCGCGCAGTTGGGGCACCAGGTGCTGCTGGCGCTGGCGGCGCGGCAGCGGGGGGCGGCTGTCCACCCCGGCGAGCCGGGGCGCGGGCGCGGCGGCCGGCACCACGGCGTGGGCGGCCTCCGACGCCGGCTCGCCGGGGACGCCCC
>NZ_SMKI01000649.1 GCF_004348415.1 Streptomyces hainanensis | reverse complement strand
CCGCCCACCCCGCGCCCGACGTCCGCGCCGCCGTGGTCGCCGCCCGCCGCGTCGGCTTCCCCGTCGCCCTCAAGACCACCGCGCCACGCCTGCGCCACCGCCCCGACCTCGGCGGCGTCCGCCTCGACCTCACCACCGAGGGGGAACTCCGCCGCGCCTACGCCGAGTTGGCGGGCCAGCACGGCGACCCCGCCGAACTGCGGCCCGTCGTCCAGCGGATGGCCCCCCGGGGCGTCGACACCGTGGTCCGCGCCACCGTCGACCCGGCCGTCGGCGCCGTCCTCTCCTTCGGCCTCGCCGGGGCACCGGCCGAACTGCTCGGCGACGTGGCCCACCGGCTGCTCCCGGTCACCGACCGCGACGTGGCCGGGCTGGTCCGGGCCATCCGGGCGGCACCCATGCTGTTCGGCTGGCGCGGCGCCCGGCCCGTCGACACCGCCGCCCTGGAGGAGACGCTGCTGCGCCTCGGCCGACTGCTCGACGACCGGCCCGAGATCGCCGCCGTCGAGCTCGAACCCGTCGCCGTCGCCCCACACGGAGTCACCGTGCTCGGCGCCTCGATCCGGGTGGCGCCCCCGGCACCCGCCTTCGACCTTGGCCCGCGCCGGATGCCCGCCTTCTAGGCCCTGTCCGGGCGGACAGGACCCAGCCGCGTGCCCGGCGTGCTCCGCCCACCGAGAACAGACCGGACGACGGCCTCACCGCTGTCCGGGGTGCCCCTTAGGATGGGCGCATGGCGAAGACCGGTACGACGTCCCAGGGGCTGCGGGAGGCAATCGAGCGCAGCGGCTACTACCCCGCGCTGGTCGCGGAGGCGGTGGAGGCGGCCGTGGGCCGGGAGCCCGTGACGTCCTTCCTCGTCCACCAGGAGACCACCTTCGACAGCAACGAGGTGCGCCGGCACGCCACCGTGCTGGTGCTGACCGGCACCCGGTTCATCGTCAGCCACACCGACGAGCAGTCCGCCGACAGCACGGCCCCCGCGCCCTACGCCACCACCTCCACCGAGTCCGTGAAGCTGTCCCGGATCTCCTCCGTGGTGCTGAGCCGCGTCGTCTCCGACCCGCAGTCCTACGTGCCGGGCACGCTGCCCCGCGAGGTGGTGCTCACCATCGGCTGGGGCGCCGTCGCCCGGATCGACATGGAGCCGGCCAACTGCGGCGACCCCAACTGCGAGGCCGACCACGGCTACACGGGCTCCAGCACGGCCGACGACCTGTCGCTGCGCATCAGCGAGGCCGGGGACGGTCCCGAGACGGTCCGGCAGACCCTGGAGTTCGCCCAGGCGCTCTCCGAGGCGACCGCGGTGGCCACCAGGTGATCCACCCCCCACCGGGGAGCTGGGACGCACGGCCGGGCCCGGTCGACGAACCCGCGCCGCTCGACCCACGCCTGGCCCCCGCCCCCGCATACGGGACGGGATCCCTCGCCGACGTGCTGCCGGCCGCCGCCGCCGGCCTCGACATCCCGGGCCTCGCCCCCTCCGGCCTCCGGCTGCCGCCGGCCGACCGGGTCTGCGTCTTCCTGGTCGACGGCCTCGGCTGGGAGGCGCTGCTGGCCCACCCCGAGCAGGCCCCCTTCCTCACCTCGCTGATCCCGTCGTCCCGGGCCGGCACCGGCCGGCCCATCACCGCCGGCTTCCCCGCCACCACGGCGACCTCGCTGGCCTCGGTCGGCACCGGCCTCGCACCCGCCGCGCACGGCCTCGCCGGCTACAAGGTCCGCGACCCGGGCACCGGCGAGATGATGAACCAACTCCGCTGGGATCCGTGGACGGATCCGCGGCTCTGGCAGCCGTACCCCACCATCTTCCAGCGCGCCCACGCGGCCGGCGTCGCCGCAGCGCAGGTCACGGCGCCGCACTTCGAGCACACCCCGCTCACCCAGGTCGCGCTCTCCGGCGGCACCTTCCTCGGCCGCGGCGACGCGGGCGAGCGGATGGACCTGGCCGCCGAGCGGCTCGCCGCCGCCGACCGGGCCCTCGTCTACACCTACTACGCGGAACTCGACGGCAAGGGCCACCGGTTCGGCATGGCCTCCGACGCCTGGCTGTCCGAACTGGCCTATGTGGACGGCCTGGCCCGCCGGCTCGCCGAGCGGCTGCCGCCCCGCTCCGCGCTCTACATCACCGCCGACCACGGCATGGTCGACGTGCCGACCACCCCCGAGGCCCGCTTCGACTTCGACGAGGACTGGGAACTCCGGGCCGGCGTCGCCCGCCTCGGCGGCGAGGGCCGGGCCCGCCACCTGTACGCGGTGCCGGGCGCGGCGGGCGACGTGCACGCCGTGTGGCGCGAGGTGCTCGCCGAGCACGCCTGGGTGGTCACCCGCGACGAGGCCGTCGAGCTCGGCTGGTTCGGGCCGCCGGGCGTCGACCTCGAACCGCGGGTGCGGGGCCGCGTCGGCGACGTGGTCGTCGCCATGACCGGGAACGCCGCCGTGGTCGCCGGCGTCTCGGAGCCGAGGGAGACGGCGCTCCTCGGCATGCACGGCTCCGTCACCCCGGCCGAACAGCTCGTACCGCTCCTCGAAGTACGCACCTGAGCACGTGAAGTACGGAACAACCGGGAGCAGGACCCTTGGCTGAACTCGCCTTCTTCTCCGGCACGATGGACTGCGGAAAGTCCACCCTCGCCCTCCAGATCCAGCACAACCGCTCGGCCCGTGGCCTGCGGGGGCTGATCTTCACCAGGAACGACCGGGCCGGCGAGGGCCTGCTGTCGTCCCGGCTCGGCCTGGTGACGGAGGCGACCGAGACGGACGAGGCGTTCGACTTCCACGCGCACCTCGCCGCCCGCGTCGCGGCGGGGGTCCGCGTGGACTACGTGATCGCGGACGAGGCCCAGTTCCTCTCGCCCGAGCAGGTCGACCAACTGGCGTGCGTCGTCGACGACCTGGGCGTCGACGTCTACGCGTTCGGCATCACGACCGACTTCAGGACCCGGCTGTTCCCCGGCTCCCAGCGGCTGATCGAGCTCGCCGACCGGGTGGAGGTGCTCCAGGTCGAGACGCTGTGCTGGTGCGGGGCGCGCGCCACGCACAACGCCCGCACGGAGGGCGGGCGGATGGTCGTGGAGGGCGCGCAGGTGGTCGTCGGCGACGTCGGGGCGGCGGACGCCGAGGTCGGCTACGAGGTGCTGTGCCGCCGTCACCACCGCCGTCGCCGCACGGCGGCGTCGGCGAGTGCGACCGCGAACGCGACAGCGTCGGTGGCGCCGCAGCCGGCGGCGGCCGACTGACGCCGGCGCCCTCCCGCCAGCTCACGCTCGGAGGTGCCCGTCAGGCCGGTGGCCTGGCGGCCGTGGCGTACCCGCC
>NZ_SMKI01000648.1 GCF_004348415.1 Streptomyces hainanensis | reverse complement strand
GGGTTGGACCGTGACGGGGGGCGGACCGAGAGCCGACGTGGCCTGCTGGCCCAGGGCCTCGGCGCGCAGGCCCGGCAGGTCCACGTCCCTGACCACGCCCCGCTCGACGAGGAACCTGAGCATCTCGCGTTCCTGGTCCTCCCGGCTGTCCTGGCGCGCGGCCCGGGTCCGCTCCAGCACCAGCAGCATGTCGAGCACCCGGGCGGTGTCGTCCGGGTGCTTGGCCAGGTGCACCTCGACCGGTCCGCGGATCTGTGCCGGCAGGGAGTCGAGCAGGTGCTCCTGGGCCTCGCGCCGTTCCCGTTCCCGCCGCTGCCGGGCGGCGTGGTGGATGTCGTCGATCGCCACCTGGTGGTGGGCCTGCCCGACGTCCTTGGTGTGGCCGTGTCCCCCCATCACGCGTGCCCGTTCGGCCTGCTTGAGGCCCTTGATGAACTCACGGGCGGCGGCGTCGGGTTCGAGCTGGACGACGCAGTGGAAGACGGTGATGCCCTCGGGGAGCGTGATCTCCCGGGCGAGGGCCGCGTTGATGTGCGCCTGGGCGCGCTGCGCCTCGTTGATCTGGAACTGGGCCGCCTGGTCGCGGAGGTCCTTCGTCAGCCGCCGGTAGACGGGGTCGAGGGCGTTCGCGACGTTGTGCCGGACGACGAGGACCGGGTCGTGAACGCGGAAGCCGACATCCAGCCTGGCCTCGAACCGGTGCGCCTGATCCCGGCAGGGCAGCGGCGTCCTGGTGAGTTCGGCGGTGCGCCAGTGGTCACCCAGGTCGACGACGTGGCACAGCCGGTTGCGGCCCGCGCCGAGGAGGCGCTCGCTCCAGGTCCGCGGTCGAGCGGTCTCCACCTCGAAGCCACCGTCCGCCGGGTAGACCACGGCGAAGCTGGGTGGCAGCCGGAGGGCGCCCACCTCGCTTCTGGGCAGCGGCCGTTCGTTGAGGATGAGGGGTACCGTCACCTCGTGCGTCCCTCCTGTGTGTCGATGTACCGGAGCTGTCTCTGGACCGCCTCGGCCAGCTGTGGCAACGGCGCGAGGTCGTCGGGGTGGACCCAGTCGGTGGCGTAGCGCCCCAGGATTCGGCGGAGGCGCGGGTCGTGGTGGGCGAGCGCGTGGACCAGCCGCAGAAGCAACTCGCGTAGCTTCGGGTCGCGTTCGGCCAGTGCCGCCCAGGCGCGCAGCACCTGTTCGGCCTCGGCGTGGAAGTCCGCCTGGCCCAGCGCCTGGCGCCAGAGCCAGACGAACGAGTCGCGCAGCGTGTCGCGTTGGTCGGCGAGGCAGAGCAGCGCCGGCCACTCGGGCGCCATGGCGCCGGCGATCCCGAGGTCGCCGGGGACGACCGTCAGTTGTGCCGCGACGATGAGGAAGCAGAGCAACGCGGCGGGCGCGGACGCGTGGTCGCGGGCCCGGTCGCAGAGGGCCCCCAGCACCAGGGGCGTCAGTTCGCGGTCCTCGGCGAGCAGGTCGGTGAGGCTCTGCCCGACGGCCACGGCAACGGTGACGTGGTCGACGACGGTGAGCCGGCTCAGGAACTCCACCGCGTCGGCGCCCGTGGCGACGCCGCCCGTCGTGCCCCCTCCCGCGGCGACGCCTCCCGCTGCGCGGAGGCCGTGGACCCGGGCGGCCGTGGCCTGGGCCAGCGGACGGGTGCGATCCGCGTACCAGCCCTCCACCAGGGACGTGACATGCCGCGCGACCCACGGGTCCCGGGCGGCGACGGACAGGGCGTAGGCGACGGCGTTCCGGTGCTGGGCGTTCTTGCTGTGGGCCCAGTGCTGGAACAGCCGGTCGCGCAGGTAGGGGAAGGAGACGCCGGCGACGACGCCGAGCGCGGCGGCCGCGTAGACCCGGACCTCCTCGTCCGGGTCGGTCACCAACTCGCCCAGCCAGTCCAGGATCTCGTCCTGCACCTCGTACTCGCTCCACGCCTGGCGGACGACCTTGGCGGGGAAGGTCACATCGATGTACTCGAGGAGCTCGCCGGGTTCGCCGTCCGGCTTGGGCAGCGCCCGGGCGCGCAGCCGGGGCAGTTGGGTGCGGCGCGGCGTGCCGAACGGGCCGCCGGCGCGCGGTGACCGGCCCTCGGGGCCGGGCGCCGACAACTGGCTGTAGGTCCCCTGGCTCGGGTCCGCGGTGAGCCGCCTGCGCAGCGAACGGGCGGCGCGGGCGATGTTCTCGCGCGGCAGACTGTTGAGCACGGCCAGTGCGATGGCGGTCGCGCGGGCGGCGGGATCGCGCAGGTTCTCGGCCCAGATCTCGAACTCCTCGGCCTCGATGCGGGCGTGCCGCCGCCTGATCGGCCCCAGATCCAGCTCGCCGTCCTCGGTCTCCCGCTGGTACTCGTACTCGTCGCAGAGCGCGTCCGCGAGGTCGGCGGCCTGCTTGCAGGCGGATTCGGCGCCGAGGAAGTCGGCGAGCAGGGTACCGACGTCGGCGCGCGCCAGCAGCCAGGTGGCGGTGTGGTCGCCGAGCCGATGGCGCAGGTGGGCGTCGACGACGCTCCTCGGGTCCGGGCGCTCGGTGACCTCCACCGAGCCGGGAAGCAACTCGCTGTCGGCGATCCCCGTCGTGGACACGGTCACCACCAGCCACGCGCCCGCGTTGTCCAGGGCGCTCTGCAGCGCGGCGACGGCCGAGCGGTCGAGGTTGGCGACGTCGGTCGGCCGGTCGAGGAGGAAACCGACGCCGCGTTCGATACCACCGCCCTGGCCGCCGTCGTTCTCCAACAGCGCGGCCAGCGACGACACGTCCACGTCGCTGTCGAGGTGGTACACGGGCCCGCCCCCGGCGGTGGCGGCCAGCAGGAGGCGGACCGCCATGGCCGTCTTCCCGGTACCCGGGGCGCCGCGCAGGATGAGCAGGTGCTGCTTGACCAGGGTTTCGCGGGCGGCCGGCAGGCCCGCCGGCTCAGCGTAGGCGAATCGGACCCGCTCCCTGGTGAGACGGGAGAGCGGGCGCAGCCGCTTGCGCTGACCGCCCAGCAGATAGACGAACTTGTTGCCGGCGACCACGTCTCCCTCGACGTTGGCGAACGCGTCCCGCACGTGGCCGTGCCGCTGGGACCCGCTGCCGAGCGCGCCGGTGGCCTCGAACGCCTCGGCTCCCGGCCCGGAGCGCGGGGGGCCCTCGTCGGTCGCGTCCGTGTCGTCCGGTCCAGGCCGGCCGCCGGACTCGCCCTCCGTGGTCCCCGGCTGCTCCGGGCCACCCGCCCGTAGCGCAGCCTGCGGTACAACTGCATGTCGGGGCCCTGCGGGAACTGGGGCGCGCGCAGCGGCATGTGTTCCCAGTACGCCCGGAAGGCGTTGGCCCTGCGCACCAGGAA
>NZ_SMKI01000647.1 GCF_004348415.1 Streptomyces hainanensis | reverse complement strand
ACCGGGGGGAGTGAGCCGGGTGAGGTGGGGAGGCCCGTTCGGCCCACCACTCGTAGGTCGTCGGCTGTGCGTGCCTTAGATTCGTCTGTGCAATCGACCAGGGGACGAGGAAGGCCTTGTGACGATGGACGCGGTGGACAGGCAGCTCATCCAGGCTCTGCGGGAGAACGGCCGGGCGTCCTACGCCGAGTTGGGCCGCCTCGTGGGCCTCTCGGGCCCCAGCGTCACCGACCGGATCAACCGGCTGGAGGCGGCCGGCGTCATCACCGGCTACCGGGCCACGGTGGACGCCCGCTCGCTCGGCCTCGGTGTCACGGCGCTGATCGGCATCCAGCTCTCGGACTCGGTGGACCACGAGGAGGTCGCCGGCCGGCTGCGCGAGCTGTCCGAGATCGAGGACTGCTGGTTCATCGCCGGGGACGACTCGTTCATGTTGAAGGTCCGGGCCCCCGACGTGGACGGTCTGGAGCGCACCATCCGGCGGCTCTCCTCCACCAAGGGCGTCTCGCGCACCAGGACCACCATCGTGCTGTCCACCAAGTGGGAGAACCGGGTCGGCGACCTGTCGGACGAGGCGCGGGCGTAGTCTCGTGTCCCGGCGGTGGTGAGCCGCCGCACGCCGGTGGAGAGGGAGGCGCGGTCACATGGACGCGGGGCTCAAGCGGGATCTCGAGGAGAAGGTGCGCGCCGGTGAGCGGCTGTCCCGGGAGGACGGGATCGCGCTCTACGAGTCCGACGACCTGGCCTGGCTCGGTGGCCTCGCGCACGAGGTCAGGACCCGGAAGAACGGCGACGTCGTCTACTTCAACGTCAACCGCCACCTCAACATGACCAACGTGTGCACGGCCTCGTGCGCCTACTGCTCGTTCCAGCGCAAGCCGGGCGAGAAGGACGCGTACACGATGCGCATCGAGGAGGCCGTGCGGCTCGCCAGGGCGATGGAGAACGACCAGCTCACCGAGTTGCACATCGTCAACGGCCTGCACCCGTCGCTGCCCTGGCGCTACTACCCGCGCTCGCTGCGCGCGCTCAAGGAGGCGCTGCCCGAGTCGGTGCAGCTCAAGGCGTTCACCGCGACCGAGATCCACCACTTCGAGACCATCTCGGGGATGCCGGCGTCCGAGATCCTCGACGAGTTGATCGACGCCGGCCTGGAGTCGCTGACCGGCGGCGGCGCGGAGATCTTCGACTGGGAGGTCAGGCAGCACATCGTCGACCACAAGACCCACTGGGAGGACTGGTCGCGGATCCACCGGCTGGCGCACTCCAAGGGCCTGAAGACGCCCTGCACCATGCTGTACGGCCACATCGAGGAGCGGCGCCACCGCGTCGACCACGTGCTGCGGCTGCGCGAGCTCCAGGACGAGACCGGCGGATTCCAGGTCTTCATCCCGCTGCGCTACCAGCACGACTTCGTGGACATGAAGGACGGCAAGGTCCGCAACCGGCTCCAGGCGCGGACCACCATGGCGACGGGCGCGGAGGCCCTGCGGACGTTCGCGGTGTCCCGGCTGCTCTTCGACAACGTGCCGCACGTCAAGGTGTTCTGGGTGATGCACGGCGTCCAGACCGCGCAGCTGGCGCTCCAGCACGGCGCCGACGACATGGACGGCTCGGTCGTGGAGTACAAGATCACCCACGACGCGGACAACTTCGGCACCCCCGACAAGCTCACCCGCGACGACCTGCTGGAGCTCATCCGCGACGCCGGCTTCCGGCCGGTGGAGCGCAACACCCGCTACCAGGTCGTGCGGGAGTACGAGGGCCCCGACCCGGAGCGGCGCGAGTCGCCCCAGCCGATGCGGGTGTGAGCGGCGTGCCGGGCCCTCGGCGGACGACCGTCGGCGGTGTGCGGCGCGGGGCATCGCGGGCCCGGCTGCGGTTCGTCCTCGACCCGGGGGTCACCCCGGCGCTGCGGGACGGTCTGGCCGGCCTGTGGGCGGACGTGGTCAACGCGGGTGGCGCGGTCGGCTTCCTGCCGCCGGTGAAGCCGGCCGACGTCGAGTCCGCGCTGCGGCAGCACCTGGTCGGGATGGCCGAGGGCACCACCCGGTTGCTGGTGGGGCTGCCGGAGCGAGGCGGCACCGGCCGGCCGGTCGCCACGGCCTTCCTGAAGCTGAACACCCACCCGCTGATGGGGCACTGGGTGTGGCTGACCACGGTGATGGTCGCGCCGCGCCTCCAGGGGGCAGGCGCGGGCCGCGAGCTGCTGGCGGCCGCCGCCTCGGCCGCCCAGCGGGTGGCGCCGGGCGCCACCGGCATCCGGCTGACCTGCCGGGGCGGCATGGGTCTCGAAGGCTTCTACGCGGCGTGCGGCTACCGCGAGGTGGGCCGCGTCCCCGACGCCATCCACGTCGGGGACGGCGAGTACCGCGACGACATCACGATGTGGCTCCCCCTGGGCCCGAGGCCCGGCGGCCGGCCCCCGAAGGAGACGGCGGGGGCCGTTGCGAGTGGCCGGTGAGGGCTGTGGTTGACTGGGCAGTCAGCCGAAAGCGGGACAAGTCAGCGTGGAACCGGGAGGTGGCACAGTGAGCCGCGACACCGAGGCCGTGGCCGGCCCGGCCGAGACCGCCGAACCGACCGAGACCGCCGAACCGACCGACGCCGCCGAGCCCGCGGCCGACTCCGCCGGCGCGGCCGCCGGCACGGGCGACTCCGACGCCGCCAAGCCCGCCGCGGGCGGTGCCGCCGTGCGGTACACCGCTCTGCGGTTCGCCGTGTTCGCCGCGTCGTTCGTCGTGATCGCGGTGCTGTCGTACGTCGGGGTGCTGCCCGAGTCGTTCGGGACGGCGAATCCGCTGTGGATCATGTTGCTGGCCATCGTCGTCTCGGCGCCGCTCAGCTTCGTGCTGCTGCGCCGGCAGCGCGACGCGATGTCGCAGCAGATCGCGCCGCGCATCGAGCGCGCCAAGGACCGCCTGCAGGCCAACCAGTCCATGGAGGACTGAGCGGCAGCCCACGGCGCGGCCCACGGCGGAGTGATCCGCCTCACGCTCCTGTCACATCTCTCCCTCTCCGGTGGGGAGTTGTGATCAGCCCCATGACGTGCCAGGAACCTGGTGCTACCGTCGTCGTCATGAACACCGCAGCCGCGCCGCACTCTGACCCGAGCACTCTGCTCGTGGCGCGCCTGCACATCGATCTCTGCCGCTGTGTCACCGCGGCCTGTCGCTGATCCTCTTCGCCTCACCCAGGCTTACCCACCCCTGACCTCAGCGACCCCTCTCGCGAGCCGCGTTCCGCGTCGTACGCCACGCCCGCCGCGCCCGCACCACGTATTCACCCCTGACCGGAGTGTGCCCTGTGTCAACCCCGTCCCCCACCCCGGACG
>NZ_SMKI01000646.1 GCF_004348415.1 Streptomyces hainanensis | reverse complement strand
CCCCCGACCCCCGCACCCCTTGACCTTGTCGCGGCGACAACGTTTCCACTGGAGTCATGCGGATCGGAGAACTCGCCGACATCGTCGGCGTCACCCCACGCGCCGTGCGGCACTATCACCGCATCGGCCTGCTGCCGGAGCCGGCGCGACATCCCAACGGCTACCGCGACTACACGCTGCGTGACGCGGTGGAGCTCGCCCGGGTCAGGCGCCTGCGGGACCTCGGGCTGAGCCTCGACGAGGTCCGCGACGTGCTCGCCGAGGACGCCGGGAAGGACCTGGTCGAGGTGCTCGCCGAGCTCGACGCCGACCTGGCCCGCCAGGACGCCGACATCCGGCGGCGCCGCGCCCGCCTCGCCCAGCTGCTGCGGCAGGCGGAGCGGGGCGGCAGCGTCGCCGAGGCGCCGGTCTCCCCGGAGCTCGCCGCCCTCTTCGACGACATGGCCCGCGCGTCGGCCGAGCGCGGCGGCCCCGAGCCGGCGTGGGCGGCGCGGGAGCGCGAGCTGCTCGCCATGCTGGAGACCGGCTTCCCGCCGAGCGGGGAGCGCGGCTGGCTCGACGGGCTGATGGCCGCGCTGAGCACCGGGCCCGAGGCCGTCACCCGCGCCTACGAGGTCTACGCGCGGTTCGACGAGCTGGCGGACGCGGCCGAGGACGACCCCCGGGTCGAGCGGACGGCGCGGGCCATCGCCGACGGCATCCCGGACGGCGTGCGGGAGGCGCTCACGCCGCCCCACGACCTGTCGCCGGAGAACCTGGGCGGCGGCCTCGCCGAGGCGTTCTTCGCCGAGTTCACGCCGGCCCAGGCGGCGGCCGTCCGGCGGGCCGTCGAACTGCTGCGGGAGCCGGACCCGCAGGAGCCGGACCCGCGGGAGCCGGACCCGCGGGAGCCGGACCGGTGACCGGGCCGAGGCCGCTACGCCGGGTGGTGCGCTGGTCGCTCGCCGCGCTGCTGCCCGGTGAGCTGGCGCTGGTGGTCTGCGTGCTGGCCGGGGTGCGGATCCCGCCGGCGGCGCGGCTGGCCGTGGAGCTGGCCGTGCTCGCCGTGCTGGTGGCCACCGGCACGCTGCTGGCCCTCGACCACCGCCGGCACCGGCGCGCCGGCCTGGGCCGGCGCCAGGCCCTCGGCGCCGCCGTCGCGGACACCGTGCCGGCCGCGGTGCGGCGGCTCACCGCGCACGAGATCCACCTGTCGACCAGCTTCCTGCGCTGGATCACCCGCCGCGGGCCGCACGGCGTGCGGGAGGGCGACGTGCCGGTGCCGTACGCCTCCGGGCAGGCCGCCGTCATGTTCTGCTTCCTCTTCGCCTCCGTGCTGGAGACGGTGGTCCTCGCGCTGCTCGTGCCGTGGCCCGTGGTGCACCTGATCACCCTGGTCGTCGGCGTCTGGGGGGTCTACTTCGTGATCGCGCTGCACGCCTCCTGCGTGGTCCGCCCGCACGTGGTCGGCGCCGACGGCTCGCTGCGGCTGCGCTACGGCGCGCTGCTGGACGTCCGGATCCCGGCCGGGCGCGTCCTCGCGGCCCGGGTCGACCGCCGCTTCCCCGGCACCCGCCCGGGCGCCGTCGACGCGGACGGCGTCGCCGAGCTCGCCGTGGGCAGCCAGACCACGGTCACCGTGGAGCTGACCGAGCCGGTCGACTTCACCCGGCCCCTGGGCCGCCGGGCCAGGGCCGGTGCGTTCCGTCTCTACGCCGAGGACCCGGCGGCCACCGTCGCCGCGCTCCGCGCCCACGCGGGCCTGGACCGGGCCTGAGACGCCCGTGACCGCGTGGCCCCCGCGAGGGGAGGGGCCACGCGGTCGCGCCGCGCACGGCCCCGCCCGGGCGGCACGACGACGCCCCGCCGGCGGATGCCGGCGGGGCGTCGGTGTCGCGGTCGGGCGTCGTCCGGATCAGTACGCGTGGTTCACGTTGTCCATCGAGCCGTACCGGTCGGCGGCGTAGTTGCAGGCCGCGACGATGTTGGCGACCGGGTCGTAGACGTCGTCCTTGGTGCCGTTCACGTGGTACTGGTCGAAGGTCGGGTCGATGACCTGCAGCAGGCCCTTGGACGGGATGTTCTCCTGGGCGTTGGTGTCCCACATGTTGATCGTGTACGGGTCACCCGAGGACTCACGCATCAGGTTCTTGTAGATGCCGTCGTAGGTACCCGGGATGTCGTTCTCGTTCATGACCTGCAGCGCGTCGTTGATCCACTCGTCGATCTGGTCGTCGCTCGCGGGCTTCGCCTTGGGCTGGTCCTCACGGGCGATCGGGATCAGTCGGCCGTCGTTGTCGAACTGGGCGCCACGGCCCGGGTCGTCGACCGGCTTGCTGCCACTGTCGGCACTCGGGGTGTCGCTCTTCGTGGCCGTCGTCTGGGTCTCGTTCACCTGCTGCGACACCTGCTGGGTCGAGGCCGTCGCCTCAGACCCGTGGTCGGCGGCGTGAGCCGGCAGGGTCAGGGAGACAGCCACGGCCGCCGAGGCGGCCGCGAGGCAGGCCACCCGCGCCGGCGGGCGGCGCAGCGCGGTCGCGACGGTCGTCTTGATGGCGGGCATGGATCCACCTCTCGAGCGGGGGTTCGGGATTCGTCTGCCGAGCCGATGCGCGGCGACGTGGCCCAGTGTTAGGAACCCCGGGGCCCGGAGGCAAAGGTGTGACCTACGAAGCCGACCCGCGAGAACCGCGGTCGACCGGCGCGCCCGGGCCGGTGCGAGCGGCCCCGGCGCCCCGCCGTCCTACGATCCGCCGTCGGACGTGACGGCCGTCTCATCGGCGAGGTCACATCCGCCCCCCTTCGCGGCCACGCACCGTGGAACGCGCCGGCGCACACCGTGAGGAGCGAGGGCGGGCGTCGCGCCCCATTCGTTGCCCGTCGTGTGGGATGTCAAACGGAAGGTAATCGGCCCCGGGGTGGTCGGTATCGGTCAGTGTTAAGTCAGTCGCTTGACGTAAAAGATGGCGCTCGGTTCCCTGGACAGGCGGGCCGGCCGGGGGCGAGGGCTGTCGGCCGTGCCGGCTCGACGGCCCGGACGTCGGCGGGTCGCGTGACGTCCCGGCCCGCCGCCGAGCGGCCGGGGAGAGGAGGTGGCGACCGTGCGTGTCACCGTCGACACGGACCGGTGCTGCGGCTCGGGCCAGTGCGTGCTCCTGGCGCCCGAGGTGTTCGACCAGCGCGAGGAGGACGGGATCGTGGCCCTGCTCGCGCCCCGCCCGGCGCCGGCCCACGAGGCGGCGGTCCGCGAGGCCGCCGTCGTCTGCCCGGCCGGGGCCATCACCGTCGGGGAGACGACTCCCGAGCGGGGTCACGACCAGCGGAAGGACGGAGGGCGGCGGAGGGACGGGGGCCAGAGGAAGGA
>NZ_SMKI01000645.1 GCF_004348415.1 Streptomyces hainanensis | reverse complement strand
GTCAAGCCCCGCCGGGTCGGCGGTCGGCCAGGCCGGTTCGTGGGGGGCGGGGGCCTTCGAGCCGCTCAGGCCGGCAGGCCTGCTGGTGTTGCCGGTGGTGTTGTTCGCGTTGAGCCGGCAGTCGCAGGTGCTGGTCGAACGATTCCTCGCCTCCTCGCTGCCGTCCGGGGCCATCTCCTACCTCAACTACGCCCAGAAGGTGGCCCAACTGCCGATGGTGCTGGCCATGATGATCTGCACCGTCACCCTCCCCATGGTCGCCGGCGCCGTGGCCCGCGGCGAGTTGGAGCGGGCCAGGCTGCGCGTCGAGCGGGATCTCGTCGCGGCCGCCGTGGTCGTGCTGACCGGCGGCGCCTTCGTCGTCGCCCACGCCCCGCAGATCATCGAACTCCTCTTCCAGCGCGGCGCGTTCGACGCCGAGGCCACCGCCGCCACCGCCACCGTGATGCGGGTCTACGCCGTCGGGCTGCTCGGCCACACCCTCGTCGGCGCGCTGGTCAGGCCGTTCTTCTCGGCCGCCAGGCCCACCTGGTTCCCGCTCGCCGCCATGGCCCTCGGCCTGCTCGTCACCGTGCTCGCCGGCCTCGCCCTCACGCCCCGCTGGGGCGCGGCCGGCATCGCCGCCGCCAACGCCTTCGGCATCACCGTCACCGCCTCGCTGCTGCTGCGCGGCCTCGCCACCCGCACCCTCCCCGTGGACCCACGCCGCGTCCTCGCCCGCGTCGGCCGCCTCGCCCTGGCCGCGGCCGCCGCCACCGCCGTCGGCTGGTCCTTCGCGGACGCGCTGGCGCTGCCCGCGCCGGCCACCGTCGCGCTCGGCGCGCTCCTCGTCCCCACCGTCCTCGCCGCCGCGGCGCACGCGCTGCGGGTGCCGGAGACCCGCGAACTCCTCAGCCACGCCCGTACCCGTCTCCCCCTCCCGTCCGCTCTCCCCGGAAGGCAGCGCAACCGTGCCCCATGACGCCAAAGCCTCCGCCCCGCTGTGGCTCTTCATGTACCACTCCATCGCCTACACCAGCCCCGACCCTTACCACATCACCGTCACCCCCGACCGCCTGTACCAGCAGCTCGGCTGGCTGCGCCGCCGGGGGCTGCGCGGCGTCTCGGTGGGCGAACTGCTGCGCGCCCGCGAGGCCGGCCGCGGCGACCGCATGGTCGGGCTCACCTTCGACGACGGCTACAAGGACTTCCTCGACTACGCCGTCCCGCTGCTCCGCGGCCACGGCTGCACCGCCACCGTCTTCGCGCTCCCCGGCCGCCTGCACGGCAGCAACGCCTGGGACGCGGACGGCCCGCGCAAGCGGCTGCTGAACGCCGACGGCATCCGGGCCGCCGCCGCGGCCGGCATGGAGATCGGCTCGCACGGCCTCCGCCACCTCGCGCTGACCAGCCTGGACGACACGGCCCTCGACCGCGAGATCACCCACAGCCGCGACCTGCTGCGCGAGATCACCGGCCGTTCGGTGCCCGGCTTCTGCTACCCCTACGGCGCCGTGGACACCCGGGTCGCCGACGCCGTGCGGGGAGCCGGCTACGCCTACGCCTGCGCCGTCAAGCCGGGCTCGCTGACCGGCCGTTACGCGCTGCCGCGGATCCATGTCGGCGAGTCGGACGGCCCGCTGCGGATGCGCCTCAAGCGGCGGCTGCACCCGCTGCGACGCCGCGCCGTCCGGCTCGAGGCACCGCCGGCCGGAGCGGTGGCCCGTTGAAACGCGCGCTGCACATCATCACCGGGCTCGGGGTCGGCGGCGCCGAGCGGCAGCTGCGGTCGCTGCTGCGGCGGCTGCCGTTGGCCTGCGACGTGGTCACCCTCACCAACGCAGGACCGGTCGCCGCCGAGCTGCGGGCCGACGGCGTGGCCGTCACCGACCTGGGGATGACCGGCAACCGCGACCCGGGTGTCGTCCCCCGGCTGGCGCGGCTGATCAGGGACGGCCACTACGACCTGGTGCACACCCACCTCTACCGGGCCTGCGTGTACGGCCGGGTCGCCGCCCGGCTGGCCGGCGTGCGGACCGTCGTCGCCACCGAGCACTCGCTCGGCGCCCACCACATCGAGGGCCGGCGGCTGACCCTCGGCGCCCGGGCGCTCTACCTGTCCAGCGAGCGTCTCGGCGTGGCGACGGTCGCGGTCTCCGCCACCGTCGCCCGTCGGCTGCGCGCCTGGGGGGTGCCGGCGCGCCGGATCCACGTGGTGCCCAACGGCATCGAGCCGGCCAGCTTCGCCTTCGACGGCGCGGCGCGGCGGGCCGTCCGGGCCGGGCTCGGGCTGCCGGACGGCGCCGTGGTGGTCGGCGGGGTCGGCAGGCTGGTCCCGGGCAAGGGCTACGACAAACTGCTCCGCGCGCTCGCCGAACTGCCGGACGACGTGTGGCTGGTGCTGGCCGGCGAGGGACCCGAGCGCGCCAGGCTCCGCGCGCTCGCGGCCCGGCTCGGGGTGGCCGGGCGGGTGGTGCTGGCCGGTGAGTGGGCGGACGTGCCGGGGCTGCTGTCGGCCCTGGACGTCTTCGTCTCGCCGTCCACGGAGGAGACGTTCGGGCTCGCCGTGCTGGAGGCGCTGGCGGCCGGGCTGCCGGTGCTGCACGTCACCTGCCCCGCCGTGGACGAGCTGCCCCGCCAGGAGGCGCCCGGCGCGCGGCGCGTCGACCCCACGGTGCCCGACCTGACCAGGGCGCTCCGCGCCGAACTCGCGCTCGGCGTGCGACGGCTGCCGGTGCCGGAGGCGGTGCGGCGCTACGACATCGACCGGGCGGTGGCACGGCTGATGACCGTCTACGAGGAGGTGCGACGGTGATGCGGTCGCTCACATGGCCGACGTCCCTGAGACCGCGCCGGTGGTGGAGGCCGCACAGCTGGCTGAGGCCGTTTCGGGCGCTGGGGGCGCTGGGGGCGCTGTCCTGGCGGGGCCTGGTGCGGTGGTGGCCGGTGACGCTGGGCACGCTCCTCGGGGCGCTGCTCGGCGCGGGGTACGGGCTGCTGAACGACCGGGAGTACGCGTCGAGCGGTTACGTGGTGGTGCGGGCGGTGGGGGACACCGACCCGGCGGTGGCGCTCGGCTTCGCGCAGTCCTTCGGGCGGATGGCGACCGGCGACGCGGTGCTCGACGCGGCGCGGCGGGAGGCCGGCCTCTCGGTGGCCGACCTGCGCGGCCGGGTCCGGGCGGCGACGTCCCCCGACGCGCCGGTGATCGAGATCACCGGCCGGGCGGCGCGCGCCGGGGACGCGGCCCGGGCCGCCAACGCCGTGTCGCGGGCGCTGATCGACGTGGCGGCGGAGGCGGCGGCGGAGACGTCGGCCGAGCTGACCGAGCTGACCGAGCTGACCCCGGCCCTGTCTCTTATACA
>NZ_SMKI01000644.1 GCF_004348415.1 Streptomyces hainanensis | reverse complement strand
GGGCCGGGTTCGGGGCCCTCGCCGCCACCGTCCGCCCGGCCCCCGCGGCCGGCGAGCATCGCCAACACGGCCGGCAGCACCGCCCACGCACGCCTCATGGCCGCAACCTACCGCCGTGCGCGGTGGCCGTCGACCGGCGTCGGACCTGATGGCCGAGACGCCCCGCACGGATAGCGGCACCATCTGCTATCGATAAGGGGCAGACAGGCACCGGCACCCGCTCCTACCATGAGGACCCGACATGTGGAGACTCGTGGGGGGTTCCGTGTCACCTCGGAGACCTGTGCGCCGCGCCGCCGCCGCCGCGTTACTCGCCTGGCTCGTCATCGGCTGCGGATCGCAGTCGAGGCCGTTGCCCGACGTGATCCCCTCCGCCGAGGAGTCGGCCGGTCCGGAGGAGACCGGCGAGCCGACCCCGGAGCCGGAGGCCGCCCCGGACGACGCGTTCGCCTTCAGCCCCGACCCGGACAAGTTCCCCACCACCGTCGAACAGGCACTGCTGCTGATCGACCTGGTCCAGCCCGAACCCACCGCCATCGGGCCGGACTTCGTCGCCGAGGAGCCCGCCGAGAGCGACCCGGCCACCTGGTCCACCCTGGACGACGCCTGTGTCCAGGCATCCGGGCCGCTGCCCGACGGCGTGCTCGCCAGCGTGTCCCGCTACAGCCGACTCCCCGCCACGGGTGGCGGCGACGGCCCGGCTCGGGTGCGCACCGTGGTCACCGTCCACGCCGACGAGGAGAGCGCCGCCGCCGAGCTGACCGACACCCTGGAGGAGGCCCTCCGCTGCCCCGACCGGGAGCCGGGCCAGGGCGAGTCCGTGACCGGGCTGATCTCCCTGGGCAACCCCGCGGGCTCCCGGGGCCAGGTCAGCGCCGACGACCAGGTCTACGGAACCGGCGAGTACCGGAGCGACGAGTTCGGCGGGCCCTACCCGTATCTGTCGGTGATCTCCCGCAGCGGCCCCGTCACCACGGCCGTCTCGGTCAACGGCACCGCCGCCTTCGACGAGCGGGCGGTCAGCCAGGCCTCGGCCCAGGCCCTCGTGCAGATGCAGACGACGGTCCAGGCAGCCCTCGAGTGACCCCGACGGCGCTCGGCCTGACACCGCTCGGCCCGGGCGACCCGCCCCGGGTGGGCGACTACCGGCTGTTGGGGCGGCTCGGCTCCGGCGGGATGGGGGCCGTGTACCTGGGGCGTTCGCCGGGCGGCACGCTGGTGGCCTGCAAGGTGATCCGCCCCGAACTGGCCGACCAGCGGGAGTTCCGGGTCCGCTTCGCCCGCGAGGTGCGGGCGGCCCGGCGGGTCGACAGCCCGTGGGTGGTTCCGGTGCGGGACGCCGAACCGGACGCCGCGTCGCCGTGGCTGGCCTCGTCGTTCGAGCCCGGTCCCACGCTGTCACAGGCGGTGCGGGAGTTCGGCCCGTTGCCGACCCGCGGGGTGTTGGCGCTCGGGCGGGGGTTGGCCGAGGCGTTGGCCGTGATCCACGAGGCCGGTCTGGTGCACCGGGACGTGAAGCCGGGCAACGTCCTGCTCGCCCACGACGGTCCCCGGCTCATCGACTTCGGCATCGCCCGTTCCGTCGAGGACAGCGTCCTCACCTCCGACGGCCGGATCGTCGGCACACCCGGCTTCCTGGCCCCCGAGCAGGCGGCGGCCAGGGGAGGCCCGATCGGCCCGGCCACGGACGTCTTCGCCCTCGGCTGCGTGCTGGCCTACGCGTCCGGCGGCCGGCCGCCGTTCGGCACGGAGGGGCCGGACATCCTCCTCCACCGCACCGTCTACGATCCCCCCGATCTCGACGACGTCCCCGCGGAGTTCCGCCCGCTCGTCGCCGTCTGCCTGGCCAAGGAGCCGACCCGGCGGCCGACCGTCGCCGACCTGGTCCGTACCCTGGGCCGCCCGAGCGGCGGCGCCGGGGGGCCCTGGCCCGGGCCGGTGACCCGGCTGGTCGCGGAGCGCTCCGCCGCCGTGCTGGAAGCCGTCGCCCTGGAAGCCGTCACTCGGGAACCCGCCACGGATTCCCTCGGCCCCGACCGGCCCGTGCCGCCGGCCGCGACCGGGAAGGCGGTGTCCCGTCGGCGGCTGCTTGCCGTCGGTGCCGTCGCCGGCGCGGGCGCCGCACTCGCCGCCGGTGGGCTCGCCCTCTGGGCCGCCGGCCGACCGGGCGGCCGGACACCGCCGCCCGACTCCGCGTCCGGCCGTTCCGTGGCCGTGCACGCGGATCTGTCGGGGCCGGGGCAGAGGGTGGGTGCGGCGCAGGAGAGCGGGGCGCGGTTGGCCGTCGAGGAGCTCAATGCCCGTGCCGACGCGCCGTTCACGGTGGAGCTGGTGGTCAGGGACGACGGGGGCGACCCGGCGGAGGCCGCCCGTATCGCCGTCGAACTCGCCGCCGACTCCTCGGTGTTGGCGGTCATCGGCCCCACCGCCGAGGACACCGCGCTGGCCGCCGCCGCGACCTACGACGAGGCCGTGCTGCCGATGGTGACGCTCTCGGTCAACTCGCTGTTCTCCGAAGCCCCGGTCGCGTACGCGTCGTCGCTCCACACCCAGCCCGTCGAAGGCGAGCAGGCCGCGGCCTTCCCGCCCTTTCTGCTGGCCGAGGGCGCCACCGTCCTGGGCGTCGTCGACGACCGCGCCGCCGACCTCTACAGCGCCCTTGTCACCAGGTCCGTGCTGGAGTCCCCGGCGCTGGCCGGGCTGCGGATGGTGCCCAGGGTGGTCGACGCCGGCACCGAGGACTTCGGCCCGCTGGTGGCCGAGTTGCTGGCCGAGGGCGTCGACGCCGTGCTGTACGGCGGGCGGTTCGACTCCGCCGCCGTATTCGCCCGGGAGTTGGACCGCGCCGGTTTCGAGGGCGTTCGGATGGCCGGGGCGCCCGTGCTCGACCCCCGCTTCCTCACCGAGGCCGGCGCGGCCGCCGACGGCTGGACGTTGGTCGCGCCCGTGATCGACGCCACCGCCAAACCCGAGGCCCGCGCCTTCGCCACCGCGTACCGCGAGCGGTACGCCGCCGATCCCCCGTACTACGCGGCCGAGGCGTACGACGCGGTCATGCTCATCGCGCGCGGCCTCGGCACGGGCACCGCGGCCGCCACCCGCGCCGGCCTGCTCACGCTGCTGCGCGAGGGGAGCTACCAGGGCATCGCCAAGACCCTGGTCTTCGCGCCAGGCGACGGCACGCTCCAGGTCAGCGAGGCGAACCCCGGCACCTACCGCTACCGGGTCGAGGACGGCGCGTTCCACTATCTCGGGCCGGCCGATCGCGGCGGCGGGGACGGATAGGCATGGACAGGCATGGATAGGCTGCGGCCGGACGACCCCGGGTGGGTGGGCCGCCACCGGTTGTTGGGGCGGCTCGGCGCGGGCGGG
>NZ_SMKI01000643.1 GCF_004348415.1 Streptomyces hainanensis | reverse complement strand
CCTTCCCTCCCTGGCCGGTCTCGACGAGGGTGAGGAGCGCGCGGCGCGGGAGCTGTTCGACTCCGTGACAGTGGAGCTGGGTCTCGGCGTCGAGCTTCCCCGTGACCGGACGGCGGCCAGGTGGGCGCTGGCCTACTGGCTGGCGCAGCAGGTCGCGGAAGGTCGGCTGGACCCGGCGGCCGGGGCCGATCGGATCTGGGGCGAAGCCGCCGTTGACCTCGACTATCCCGAGGAGTTGCGGGAGATCGTGACGTACGCGATCCAGCTGGCCGACTGGGACGAGAGCTGGGGTACCCCGTGGCAGGACCTCAAGGACGGCGCCCTCCATGCCGCCCGCCAGTTGGTCGAGCGCCGCGCGGCGAATCCCGGTGCCTGAGACGGACGGAGCCCCGAAGCGCTCGTGGCTGGGGCTCCGTGTTCCCTGACTGGTGTCACCGGCGGCGCTTGAGCAGCCGGTCCATGTGGCTGATCGCTTCCCGCTGGGTGTCCTGGACGACGTGGGCGTAGACGTCCATGGTGATGCTGATCTGGCGTGCCCGAGGATCTCCATCACGACCCGTGGCACATGGAGCATGCGGGTAACTACCGGGGAACATGGCCTATGGAAAGATGATTTCCGCTGCGGTTACGCCGGGAGGGAGAAGCCGCACCATCTTTCTGTCCGGATCAAATTCGATGAATCTATCTCTATGCAGTGGCCGTAGGACGTCTCGCCGAAAAGATGCCCGATTGCCGACCTCTAGCCAGCGCATTAGGTCGTCTTCTGCGGACTCTCCGGGCTCCAGAAGCAGAAGGAGCAAGACCTGTTGCTTACGGGTTAGGTTCGTCGCCAGAATCCTCTTGTTAGAGCCATCGCTCCAGACCATTGGAATTTCACGCTCGATTAGCGCGTCGACTACCTTAGTAGCTTCCTTCGTGGTCAGGGTGTGCAGCACCCTAACTAGCTCGGCCATGAGCCACTTGCTCATGTAGAGGACGACGGTTGCGTCCATTTGATTAGGGTTGACGTCGCTGCCCGCATGGCCCACGCCACGATTATTGCGAATCTCATATAGGGCAACCAGCATGCGTGGGATTTGAATCCGTATGGAACGTGGGGTCTGGCGGTTACGTTCGAGAGCCCGGCACGCATCAGGAAAATTATTCGGCTTACTTGAGCGCCGAGCATACTGCCCCTTGATGTAACCGTCTACTACTGTGAAAACCGCTTCACACAGCTTGCCGCCATTAAGTTCGGCTGGCTCCCAGCGATGCTCACGGTAATTGCGAGCAATCTCGTTGAAAGCTCCGATTAGGTCAGTGCGCAACCCCTCGGGTAGCACCGAGAAGACGTTAGAAGCCGGCAGATTCACCGCTGCGTACCAAGAGTGATCATCGATTCAACCACCTTGATTCCTTCGCCTGACAGCTTGTAGACCTTCCGGGCTTGCCTTTTCGCGCCGTTCTTCCGGACCTGCAGCACCAACTGCGGTTTCTTGTTGATGTTGGAGGACAATGCCTCTGCGACGTGGTCGACGTAATGTCCAAGATGCTTGAGTTCGCGGTTGAGTTCGGATGACTGAAACGTCTCCTGGCCGACGACTTTTTGGAACCAGTACGCGGCGACCAACACTCGCTCCTGTCTGGTCGTAGGCGAAGCCGCGGAATAGAGATCCGCGAAGTGCTCGTAAGTAGCAGCACTCTGCGTGGAAGCGGGCCTCATCACTTCACCCGGGACCTGTTGGACGGCGTCGTTTGCATCAACCGTCAGATGATCAGTCTGGCTGCCTGACTTCAGTGTGTGGCTGAGCGGCGCACCGTACTTATCCGCCGCCCAGCGCAACACTCTTGCCCTTGCTTCATCTTCAAGTTCGCTGAACGCGGAAGACACCGCCGACATGGCTTCGATCTCCGGGTCTGACACTACCCCTCCCGCTAGTGCTTATCGTCGTGAGCGTCAAAGCTCGCCAAAGTAAGGCGCTTGATAGGCCTGTTCAGAGTCGGGCAATCACTGCATGGCTGCTCATCAGCGCGTCAAGCAAGTGATTGATATCGAACATCTTTGCGTGTTCTGTTCAGTTGATCGTTTCGGTTGCCAATAGACTAGGGGGCGCCGCGGCCACGTGACGAAATGGCGGGCTCCCTTGGTTCGGTGGGGTGCTGAGGCTGACGCTCATGAGACCCGGTCCATCTTGATCAGGCCAAGCGGTCCGCCGTGTGCTTGGGGTATGGCTTTCGTCGGTACGGAGACGAACAGATTAGGATGCACCAACTCGTCCTTATCCACAAGCCCGTGGTGGGCGCCTGTCACTGGTGATCTTCACGCAGCGCAAGCACGTTGCGTGGCTTTCTCGGCGAGATTCTGCGATCTGGGCAAGGCCGGCCGAATGGACGTGCCAGGGGCTTCTATGAAGCCGCCCGGCGTTGCGGACGGCATCACGACCCCAACAGTTCGAGCGGTGGATACCGGAGGACCACGGAGACGCGGGTGCCGCCGGAGCCTGGCCGTTTGGCCAGATGAACGCCCAAGGCTGTCGTGAGGGACCAAGCTTCCCAGGCTCATGCGTTCGCCGTCTCGGCTTGAGTACAGCAGCGGAGTACGGCAACCGTCGGACCCGCTACCGCTCGTCAGGCATCTCAGGTCGTCAGACGATCAGCGCGGCTGACCCCAGCAACCTCCCCGCCCGTGGTTCGTAACGAGAGAGTCGAGGCGGCTGCTCGTTCGTTGGGGCTTTTGCCCGCCCCTGTCTCGGCTATGGTGCTGGCGCACCGGTCCGGCCAGGAGGGGCGGCAGCCTCGACGAACCAGGGTCAGGGCATTGCTTGCTGGCTGGGGCGGACGGCCTCCGAGTCTCGAGCCACCTCCCCGAGCTGGGGCAACGGCAGATGAACGCCCCGGACCGGTCTTGGTCCGGGGCGTTCGGCATGCGGGACCGCCGCGCCGGGTGGTGATCGTCAGCCGGCCGCCTGGGCGATGACGCGCTCCATCTCCTCCCGGTCGAAGGCTCGCAGCGTCGTGGAACGGACGTTGCCCACCCCGCCCAGCCGGAGAAGTGCCGCGCCGGCGGTCGCGTCGTCGGGCGCCTCGATGACGGCCACGAGGTCGTAGGGGCCGACGGTCCAGTAGATGCTCAGCAGCTCGGCCCCGAGCCTCCGCACCGCCGCGCCGAAGGCCTCGGCGCGCTCGGCGGTGTCCGCGTAGTTCCGGACTCCCTGATCGGTCCAGTTCAGCAGGGCGACGTACGTCGGCATGTTCCCTCACCTCCGCCAGGAGACACCTCGCGAGAACAAGCCTGGCCAACCGCGCCGGAACCCGCACGAGGTGCGCACCCGAAAGAGGGGCGCGTGCGGCCAGCGGCGCCGGGCCCGGTTCGGTGCGAGCATGGGGGCATGGGTGACGG
>NZ_SMKI01000642.1 GCF_004348415.1 Streptomyces hainanensis | reverse complement strand
GTCAGGAGGTCCGAGGGGGGCGTGGCCGTGCTCTCGCGGACCACGAGGGCGGGGTCGAGCACGACGTGCTCCGGGGGGCGGTCCGGCTCGGCGACGCGGGCGAGCAGCAGCCGGACGCACTCCCGGCCCACGGTCGTCATGGGCTGGTCGATGCTGGTGAGTCCGGGCGAGACCAGCGCGGCGGCCGGCGAGTCGTCGAAGCCGACGATCGACAGGTCCTGCCCGGGGACCAGGGCGCGTTCGCGGAGCGCGCGGTAGCAGCCCATGGCGAGGGTGTCGCTGGCGGCGATGATCGCGGTCATCCCGGCGTCGAGCAGCGGCTGGACGGCGGCCGCGGCGTGCGCGACGTCGTCGACGCTCTCCGCCCGTCGGCCGCGGCTGGGCAGGCCGTGCCGCTGCACGGCGCGCTTCCAGCCGAGCGCCCGGTCGTCGCCGGCGCCCGAGCCGCGCGGCCAGCCGAGGAAGCCGACCCGGGTGTGGCCGAGCCCCACCAGGTGGTCGACGGCGGTCTCGATGCCGCCGGCGCCGTCGATGTCCACGAAGTCGCCTATCTGCCGGCCCGTCCACATTCGCCCGAACGCGGCGAACGGTACACCGTGCTTTTCCAGCCACGTCTGACGGGGGTCGCCGCGGTGGGTGTCGCTCAACACGAAGCCGTCGACGCTGTAGGTGTCGAGCAGTTCCTGGTACGCGGAGAGCAGCGCGGGGCCGACCGGGGCGGCGAACAGCAGGATGCGGTGGCCGGCCTCCTCGGCGGTCTGGGTGAGGGCGTGCAGGAAGCGGTCCATCACCGGCGTCGTCCGGTCGACGTCGACCGGCTGGATGCCGTAGCCGATCAGCCGGCTGGAGCGGGTGCGCAGCGTCTGGGCCGCGCGGTGCGGCCGGTAGCCCATGGCCTCGATGGCCTGCCGCACCCGCTCCAACGTGTCGGGGCGCAGCAGCTCCGGCGCGTTGATGGCGTTGGAGACGGTCTGGGGTGAGACGCCGGCGCGGCGCGCGACCATGGCGAGGGTCACCCCTCCCTGTCGTCCTGCCTGCCGGCCGGGCGGTGGCGTCATCGCTCGTCGTCTCCCGTGGTCCGTCATCGGTTCCCCGTCGGCCTGCTGTCGGCTGCCGTCGGCCTGTTGGATGTTGCTGCTGTGTTTCTTGGAGCGATCAAATGACCATTGCCGACCAGCTGAACTGCGTCTACATTCATTTGAACGCTCCAATGGCTGAGAAGATTGGTATCAACGTTCATGACTGTCAAGTCCCCGGCCGAAACCGAGGCCGGGCTGCAACCGTTCCTGCACGACGCGTGCGTGACGCTGTACGCTCCGAGCTTCGCCGTCTCCCGCCCCGACGGGCAGTTCGAGCGGGGCGTGGACGGCTTCTACCACGCTGACGTGCGGGTGCTGTCGCGGCTGCGCGTGGCCGTGGACGGGGTGCCGGTGGCGTCGGTCGGCGGAGGTCTGGAGGGCGCGGACGCCGCGCTGTTCCGGTCGGTGCTGCGCGGTGTGGCGGAGTCCACAGCCGACCCGGCGGTGACGCTGACCAGGCGGCGGGCGATCGGTCCCGGGGTGCTGACCGAGGTCCTCGAGGTGGTCAACGCGGGCGGGCTGCCGGCCCGGATGTCCGTCACGGTGTCCGCCGGCACCGACCTCTCGCCGATGGAGCGCGTCAAGTCCGGGATCGCCGTCGCGGAGCTGCCGGCGACCGCGTTCGGCGACGCCGGCCTGGAGTGGCACGGCACCCCGACCGACCCGGCCGGGGCGACGTCCGTGCGGCTGACCTCGTCACCCGCGCCGGACGAGGTGACCGCCGGCGCCGACGGCGGGCTGCTGCGCTACGACGTCTCGCTGGCGCCCGGCGAGAGCTGGACCGCGGAACTGGTCTGCGCGGTGGCCGACAGCGGCCCGCCGACCTTCCCCGCCGCCGAGCCGGGCACCACCCCCTGGCGGGAGCCGCGGCTGCGCAGCGCCGACCGCCGCTTCGACCGCTGGCTGACCCAGTCCCACCTGGACCTGGAGCGGCTGCTGCTGGCCGACCCCGAGCAGCCGTCCGACCTGTTCCTGGCGGCCGGCGCCCCCTGGTTCGCCACCCTCTTCGGCCGGGACTCGCTGTGGGCGGCGCGGATGCTGCTGCCGCTCTCCACCTCGCTCGCCGCCGGCACCCTGCGGGTGCTGGCCCGCCGGCAGGGCACGGCGACCGACGAGAACAGCCAGGAGCAGCCGGGCAAGATCCTCCACGAGGTGCGCCGGGCGACGCTCGAACTCCCGGAGCACGGCATATCGTTGCCGCCGCGCTACTTCGGCACGGTGGACGCCACCCCGCTCTGGCTCACGCTGCTCCACGACACCTGGCGCTGGGGCCTCGACCCGGCCGAGGTGGACGCGCTGCTGCCGCACGCGGAGGCCGCGCTCGGCTGGATGCGGGACCACGGCGACGCGGACGGCGACGGCTTCCTGGAGTACATCGACACCACGGGCCGCGGCCTGGCCAACCAGGGTTGGAAGGACTCGGGCGACTCCATCCGCTACGGCGACGGCAGCCTCGCCATCGCGCCGATCGCGCTGTGCGAGGTGCAGGCGTACGCCTACGAGGCGGCGCACGCCGGCGCGGCACTGCTGCGCGCCTTCGACCGGCCGGGCGCCGACGAGTGGGTGGAGTGGGCCGAGCGGCTCAAGGTCCGCTTCCGCGAGCGGTTCTGGGTCGAGGACGAGCAGGGCCCCTACCCGGCGGTCGCCCTCGACCGGGACAAGCGCCCGGTGGACTCGGTCACCTCGGGCTTCGGCCACCTGCTGGGCACCGGGCTGCTCGACCGTGAGGAGAGCGCGCTGCTCGCGGCCCGGCTGGCCGGCCCGCGCCTGGACTCCGGCTTCGGCCTCCGCACGTACAGCACGGCGGCCGCCGGCTACAACCCGCTCGGCTACCACGTGGGCGCGGTCTGGCCGCACGACACGGCGATCGCCGTGCAGGGCCTGGCCAGGGCCGGATTCCCGGAGGCCGCCGGCCAGTTGGCCGCCGGCCTGCTGCGGGCGTCCGACGGCTTCGACGCGCGGCTGCCCGAGCTGTTCGCCGGCTACGGCGCCGACGAGAGCGCCCGCCCGGTGCCGTACCCGGCGTCCTGCCGGCCCCAGGCATGGGCGGCGGCGGCCTCGGTGCAGGTGCTGACGTCGCTGCTCGGTCTCGAGGCGGACGTGCCGGGCGGCACGTTGACGGTGGCCCCGAGCCTGGGCGAGGAGCTGCGGCCGCTCCACGTCACGGGCCTGGCCGTCGCCGGCGCGCCGCTGGAGATCACGGTCCCGGCCACCGGGGCGGCGACGGTCACCACGTCGGCTTCGCTGCGGGTGGAGACGCGCTGACCCTCCGACGGGGTGCGGGCGCGCGGGATTCTCCCCCACCCGCCCGCAC
>NZ_SMKI01000641.1 GCF_004348415.1 Streptomyces hainanensis | reverse complement strand
GACGCCGTCGAGGTATGGAACGGCGAGTGGACGGCCGAGGAGGAGCTGTCGCTGGCCAGTTGGGAGGCGATGCTGCGTGAAGGCGGTGACTGGCTGCCGGCGATGGGCAACAGCGACGCGCACCGGGCATGCTCGTCAACCCTTCGTGGCTCTGCTTCTTCGCAAGACCGTGGCGCAGGATGGTCGAAGCGCTTCGATGTTGCGCTGAGGTTAAGACCCCCCAAGTAGCCGCACAAGCCCTGCTTCACAGAAAATTCGACTCGCTTTCGAAGCCTGTGTCAGGCCTGAGAGGCCAGGAGAAAACAGGAGAACCAAGGAGATGACGAGTCGTTGTCGAACGGTCTCTTGACAGACCCACCCTCAGAATCCCAGCATCGAAGCGCTTCGAAAACGGCTGTGGCGACGCGGTCGTGATGGCGATCGAGGCCATGCCCGTGACCGCGAGGGAACCTGGGGACCCAGAAGTGACAGACGGACCACCGCCGTTCCGCGATCCGGCGCTGAGCGTGGCGGAGCGCGTCGCCGACCTGCTCGGCCGGCTCACGCTCGACGAGCGCCTCGCGATGCTGCACCAGTTCGCGCCGGAGGTGCCGAGGCTCGGGCTGCCCGCGTTCCGCACCGGCCAGGAGGCCCTGCACGGGGTGGCCTGGATGGGGCCGGCGACCGTCTTCCCGCAGGCCGTGGGCCTCGGCGCCACCTGGGACGACGCGTTGGTGCGCCGGGTCGGCGAGGCCACCGGGCGGGAGGTCCGCGCGATGCGCGCCTCCGACGAGCGGGTGGGGCTCAACGTCTGGTCCCCCACCGTCAACCTGTTGCGCCACCCGCTGTGGGGTCGCAACGAGGAGGGGTACGCGGAGGACCCGGCGCTCACCGCCGCCCTGGCCACCGCCTACACGCGCGGTCTGCGCGGCGACCACCCGCACTACTGGCGCACCGCGCCGGTGCTCAAGCACTGGCTGGCCCACAACCACGAGGAGGACCGCGACACCGCCTCCACCTCGGTGCGGCCGCGGGTGTTGCGCGAGTACGAGCTGCCCGCCTTCCGCGGCCCGGTGGCGGCCGGCGGCGTCGCCGGCGTGATGCCCGCCTACAACCTGGTCAACGGCCGCCCCAACACCCTGTCGTCGCTGCTCGCCAGCGAGCTGCGCACCTGGACCGACCTGCCGCTCGTGGTCTGCTCCGACGCCTACGCGCCCGGCAACATCGCCGGCTCCCAGGCGTATCTCCCGGACCACGAACAGGGGTTGGCCGCCGCGCTGCGCGCCGGCGTGGACAGCTTCACCGACCACGGCGAGGACTCGGCGCCCACCGTGACCCGGCTCACCGAGGCGCTGCGCCGGGGGCTGATCACCGAGGACGACGTCGACACGGCGGTCGGCCGGCTCCTCGGCATGCGGTTCCGGCTCGGCCAGTTCGACCCCGAGCTCGACCCGCACCCCGCGGACGCGGCGTTCGACACCCCCGAGCACCGGGAGTTGGCGGTGCGGGCCGCCGAGGCCGCCGTGGTGCTGCTGAAGAACGACGGGCTGCTGCCGCTGGCGCCCGGCACCCGGGTGGCGGTGGTCGGCCCGCTGGCCGACGAGGTCAAGCTCGACTGGTACAGCGGCTCGCTGCTCCACCGCAGCAGCCCGCTCGACGGGCTGCGCGCCCATCCGGCCGTCGCCGCCACCGCCTTCGCGGACGGCGCCGACGTGGTGCGGCTGCGCACCGCGGCCGGCTGGGTGCGGGTGCCGGACGGCGGCGCCGACGTGGAGCTGACCGAGGCCGCCGCACTCGACCCGGCGCTGCTGCGCGGCCGCACCGACCTGCCGCCGCTGGCCGGCGACGCGGCGGCGGAGGACGCCACCCCGCTGCGGCTCGTCGACTGGGGCCACGGGGTGCTGACGCTGCGCGCCCCCGGCGGGGGCTACCTGTCCGTCGCGGACGACGGCCTGGTGCGGGCCTCCGCCGCACAGCCCGGCGGCTGGGTGGTCCAGGAGACGTTCGCCTTGGAGCCGCACGGCGGAGGCCACCTCCTGCGGCATCGGGGAACCGGCAACCATGTGTGTGTCGCCGCCGGGCGGCTGAAGGTTGCCGGGGACGGCGAGACCGGCGACGTCTTCCTCGTGGAGACGGTGGAACGGGGCGTCGACGCGGTGGCCGCGGCCGCCGCCGAGGCCGACGTGGTGCTCGTGGTGGCCGGCAACGACCCGCACATCAACGGCCGGGAGACGGAGGACCGGCGCACGCTCGCCCTGCCGCCGGCGCAGGACCGGCTCTGGCGGGCGGCGCACGCCGCCAACCCGCGCACCGCGCTGGTGCTGGTCTCGTCCTACCCGTACGCCGTGCCGGAGGCGGACGCCGCGCTGCCCGCGCTGCTGTGGACCGCGCACGGCGGCCAGGCCGCCGGCACGGCCCTCGCCCGGGTGCTCTGCGCCGACGTCTCACCGGCCGGCCGGCTGCCGCAGACCTGGTACGCCGACGACGCCGAGCTGCCGGGGCTGTTCGACTACGACCTGATCGCGGCGCGGGCCACCTACCTCTACTACGACGGCACCCCGCTCTACCCCTTCGGCCACGGCCTCTCCTACACCTCGTTCGACCACACCGACCTGGTGGTCGCCACGGACGGCGAGACGCTGCGCGCCGAGGTGACCGTCACCAACACCGGGCGGACGGCCGGTGACGAGGTCGTCCAGCTCTACGCCGCCGCGCCGGACGCGAGCGTGCCCCGTCCGCACGGGTGGCTGATCGCCCACCGGCGGATCACGCTGACGCCGGGCGAGAGCCGGCGGCTCACCTTCGGTGTGCCGGCGCGTTCCGCGCTGGGTTTCCATGACGTCGCGCACGGCCGGTGGGCGGTCGAGCCGGGCGCGTACGCGGTGCGGGTCGGCGCGTCCAGCCGGGACATCCGGCAGACCGCGACCGTGAAGCTGACCGGGGAACCGGTCGGCCCACGGCCGGTCGGACGCGCCGGCCTCGTCGCCGTCGACCACGACGGGAGCGAGGGCGTGCGGATCGTCGACCGTGACCGGGTCTCCGGCGACGCGGTGGCCGGGCCCGGCCCTGGCGAGCTCGGCCGACTGCGGTTCCGTGCCTGCGACTTCGGCGGGGCCGGGCTCCGACGCGTGAGGCTGTACGCCGCCCGCGAGGAACCGGGCGAGGCGCTGGTCGAGCTACGCGTGCCCGGCCTCGACGTCGCCCTCCCGCTGCGGGTGCCGTCCACCGGCGACCGCTACCGCTACGCGCCGGTCACCGTCGAACTGCCCGACTCCGTACCGGCGTTGACGGGGGTGCACGACGTGGAGCTGGTGCTGCGGCCCGACCTCACCGGTGCGTTCGCCCCGTACGGTCCGGTCGGCGCCGACCGGGCCCCCGGCGCGGCCGACCCACTGGACGGGGTCGCCGACTGGGGGCCCATCAACACCGCCGCCGGGGTG
>NZ_SMKI01000640.1 GCF_004348415.1 Streptomyces hainanensis | reverse complement strand
GGGTGGGGCAAAACCTCACCCCCAAACAACCGCCGGCAAGGCCCGGTTGTCGTAGTCGAAAAGCGCCTGGTTCTCCCACGCGTTCCCGGACCCCGCGTCGTACGGGTCCCACCCGTTGCCGGCCACGGCCGTCCACGCCGGCTCCCAGTAGAAGACGCCGAGGCCGCGACCGTTCGGGACCCGCGAGACCACCGTGGTGATCGACCGCATCCACTGCAACTGGCCCTCGGGGGTGGCCGGCAGGCCCGGCACCGGTTCCTGGGCCGTGATGATCTGCGGGTGGGAGTCCTTGCTGTCGGTCCGGAACGGGTAGGCGGTCTCGGCGACCAGCACGTCCTTGCCGTAGCGGGCCGAGACGTCGTTCATGTTGAACTGGAGGTCGTTCAGGGTGCCGTGCCAGTAGCCGTAGAAGGAGAGCGCGATGACGTCGAACGAGACGCCCTGGGCGCGGGCGTTGTCGAACCACCACACCGTGCCGCCGTTGTCGCCGCCCTCGGCGAGGTGGAGGGCGACCAGGATGCCCGGTGAGGCGGCGCGGGCCGCCTGGACGCCGGCCGTCAACAGGCGGCCGAGTTGGGGCCAGTTGGTGTAGCGGCCGTCCGGCCACAGCAGGCCGCCGTTGATCTCGTTGCCGATCTGCGCCATGGCGGCCGGCGTGCCCTGGGCGCGCAGCGCGTTGAGGATGTCGTAGGTGTGGTCGTAGACGGCCTGTTGGAGCGCGCTGAAGGACAGGTTGCGCCAGGCGGCGGGCTTGGTCTGCTGGCCGGGGTCGGCCCAGGAGTCGGAGTAGTGGAAGTCGATCAGGGTCCGCATGCCCAGGGCCTGGGCGCGGCGGGCCATGGCGAGGATCTGGGGTTTGCCGTGGTAGCCGTCGGGTGAGTTGACCCAGACCTTGAGCCGGACGTAGTTGGCGCCGCCCGCCTGCAGGATGCGGACGGGGTCGCCGGCGGTGCCGTTGGCGTAGCGGAAGACCGCGCCGCGGGCCTCGCCCTTGGGGATCGAGGAGAGGTCGACGCCCTGGATCCGTACCGGCGCGGCCTGGGCCGCGCCGGTGCCGAGGGCGCCTAACGCGACGGGCGCGATGGCGGCGGCCGTGCCGGCCCGGAGGATGGTTCGTCTGCGCATCATGGGTCCCTTCCATGAGTGCCTGAGTACCTGAGTGACATACCGTGACGTGACGTGCGATGCGGTGCGGTGCCGTGCGGTGACGCGTGCCGTGCCGTGCGATGCCCCCGCCCCTCAGTTCCTCCGCGCCTCACCCCTCACCGCGTGGGGTGTCGCACCACCCGCACGGATCCGGCGGGGACGACGAGGCGGCCGGCCACGTGTTCCCCGGTGAGCAGTTCGGTGCCGTGCGCCGCCAGGTCGACCTTGGCCTCGGTGGCGGTGTGGTTGATGGCGAAGAGGTAGTCGCCGTCCTCGCCGCGCCGCCGCACCAGTTCGACGTCGCGCGGCAGGTCGTCGCGTGGGGCGATGCCGGCGTCGGCGCAGGCGGCGGCGAGGACGTGGTCGAGGTCGTCCCGGCCGAGGCGGGACGAGACGTACCAGGCGGTGCCGGCGCCGAGGGCGTGCCGGGTGACGGCGGGGCCGCCGGCGGCCGGTCCCTCGGTGTAGTGCCAGACGGGCTCGGCGCCGCGGGTGGTCAGGGTCTCGGCCCAGACGTCCCCGGTGAGCACCGGCCCGGCCCCGTCGGTGCGGGCCAGCGAGACGCGTTCGCCGGCGCGCAGCGGCTGGAACTCCTCGACGGTCAGGCCGAGCACGTCGCGCAGCGCGCCGGGGTGCGGCCCCGGGTGGACGGCGTCGTGTGCGTCGACGATGCCGGAGAAGTAGGAGACGAGCAGCGTGCCGCCGTCCTCGACGTAGTGGCGCAGGTTCTCGCCGGCGGCCGCGGTGGCGAGGTAGAGCGCGGGGACGACGGCCAGCGGGCGGCCGGTCAGGTCGCCCTCGGGGTGGACGAAGTCGACGGTGAGGTGGCGGTCGTAGAGCGCCGCGTAGGCGGACTCGGCGCGTTCGCGGGTGTCGAGGTCCTGGCTCGGCCGCCACTCCAGGCGCTGCGCCCACCAGGACTCCCAGTCCCAGACCATGGCGACGTCGGCGACCGTTCGGCTGCCGCGCAACGGTGTCAACGCGTCGATGTCGGCGCCGAGTTGGACGACCTCGCGCCAGATGCGGCTGTCGGTGCCGGCGTGCGGCACCATCGCGGAGTGGAACTTCTCGGCGCCGAAGCGGGAGGCGCGCCACTGGAAGAACATCGCGCCCTCGGAGCCGCGGGCCACGTGCCCCAGGCTGTTGCGGGCCATCTCGCCCGGCCGCTTGGCGATGCCGCGGGTCTGCCAGTTGACGCCGCTGGTGGAGTGTTCGAGGAGCAGCCAGGGGCGGCCGCCGGCGACGGAGCGGGTGAGGTCGGCGGCCATGGCGAGGTTGATGTGGTTGCGGTCCTCCTCGGCCACCAGGTAGTGGTCGTTGGTGACGATGTCGACCTCGCGGCCCCACTTCCAGTAGTCGATCGTGTCGCACTGGGTGGGCGAGACCATGAAGTTGGTGGTGACGGGGACGCCGGGCGAGAGCTCGTGCAGGATGTCGCGCTCGCGGACGAAGTTGGCCAGGGCGCTGTCGCTGGCGAAGCGGGCGAAGTCGAGCCGCATGGCGGGGTTGGCGACGGTGGGGGTGAGCCGGGGCGGCTGGATCTCCTCCCAGTCGCCGTAGCTCTGGCCCCAGAAGGCGGTGCCCCAGGCGGCGTTGAGCGCGTCGAGGTCGGTGTGGCGCTCGCGCAGCCAGCGCCGGAAGTCGGCGGCCGAGGTGTCGCAGTAGCACTCGAGGACGGGGACGCCGTACTCGTTGTGCACGTGCCACATCCGCACGGCGGGGTGGTGGCCGTACCGCTCGCCGAGCGCGGTGGCGACGCGGGCCGCGGCCTCCTGGTAGGCGGGCGAGCTGTGGCAGATCGCGCCCCGTGAGCCGAAGGCCCAGCGCACGCCCTCGCGGCTGACCGGCAGCGCCTCGGGGTGGGCGCGGTAGAACCAGGCGGGCGGCACCACGGTGGGGGTGGCCAGGTCGACGCCGATGCCGGCGTCGTGGAGCTTGCCGATGATCCGGTCGAGCCAGTCGAAGTCGTACTCGCCGGGGGCCGGTTCGAGTCGGGCCCAGGAGAAGATCCCGAGGCTGACGAGCGTCACGCCGGCCTCGCGCATGAGCGCGACGTCCTCGTCCCAGACCTCCTCCGGCCACTGTTCCGGGTTGTAGTCTCCGCCGAACGCGAGACGGTCCATGACCACTCTCCTTGGGCCGCATCTGGGCACTGTCTGGGAACGTACACAGTCTCCGCCGGACTGCATATCCCCAACATAACCGCACAGCAACAACCATTGACAAGTGTCGGAATGGTTTCTCTACTGTGAACGCTCACAGCCCCCGGCGTCCCCCCGCCC
>NZ_SMKI01000063.1 GCF_004348415.1 Streptomyces hainanensis | reverse complement strand
GGTGGGGTCCTCGGCATCGGGGGGATGATCACCGGCCGCGCGCGGCGGCCGCGCCGCGGCGGCGTCGGCGGTGCGGTGGCCGGCGGCGGCGGAGCGGCCGGCATGGGCGGCACGACGGTCGCCGCGGCCGGGGGCCGGCCGCGGCGCAGGCGGCGTGGTGGGGGTGCCGCCCGGCGGCCGGCGAAGATCTGGCGATCGAGCCACCGCGCGGCTCGTTCCCATGGACTCCCCGCGTCCGTCCCGGAACCCTTTCCGGCAGCGAGGCCGGAGAGGGGGGCGAGGGGAGCCTGGCCCCTGGCCCGGTGCCGCGTACCGCGGCGCCGGGTCGGGGCCGGGTACTTACGGGTCCAGCCGCCGTCCCTGGCGAGCCAGAGTCTGATCTCGGCGCCGCCGAGGATGGAGCGGCCGATCCGCAGGTCGCCGCCGGTGGATTCGGCGAGGCGGCTGGCGATGTCGAGGCCGAGGCCGGTGGAGCCGCGGCCGCCGTCGCCCTCGCCGCGCCTGAGGGCGGCCTCGGGGTCGGCGATGCCGGGTCCCGCGTCGGAGACCAGCACGATGACGGCGTCGGCGGCGCCGCCCGCGCGGTACATGTCGACGGAGAACGCCGTGCCCTCGGGGGTGTGCCGGAAGACGTTGCCCAGCATCGCGTCGAGCGCGGCGGCCAGGTCCGCCCTGGCGACGGGGACCGGGACGGGTTCCTCGACGCCGGCGACCCGGAGTTCGCGGCCCTCGTCCTCGGCGAGCGCGGACCAGAAGTCCATCCGGTCCTTGATCACCTCGGCGGCGTCGGTGACCTCGCGGGGCCGGCCGTCCGGCACCGCGTCCCGGTGGGCGCGGGCGGTGGCGATGATCTCGTCGACCTCGCCCTCCAGCTTCTCGACCGCCTGCCTGGTCTGCTCGGCCGCGTCGCCGTCGCCGAGCGAGGCGGCGTTGAGTCGGAGCACGGTGAGCGGGGTGCGCAGTCGGTGCGAGAGGTCGGCGGCCAACTCGCGTTCGGCGGCGAGGAGTCCGGCGACCCGGTCGGCCATGGAGTTGAACGCGGTGGCGGCGGAGCGCAGTTCGCCCGGTCCCTCGTCGGGGACCGGGACCCGCACGCCGAGCTTGCCCTCGCCGAGTTCCCGGCTGGCCTGCGCGAGTCGTTCGGTGGCCATCACGGTGCGGCGGGCGAGTCGGTCGGCGACGGCGGCGGAGCAGACGACGAGGCCGAGGCCGACGCCGGTGAGCACCAGCCAGGCGACGGCGACGCCGTCGGTGAGCTGGTCGGAGGTGACGAACACCTCGATGAGGGCGGTGCGTTCGCCGTTCAGGGGGATCGGCTGGACGAGGGCCACCCCGCCGGGGACGGTGAAGCGTTCGGCGCTGCCCTGTTCGGCGACGTGGTCGAGCACGTCCTGGGTCACCCGGTGTCGGCCCAGCGTCTCGTACGGTTCGCCCCGGCGGCCCGGCAGGTCGATGGCGACCCGCCCCTCGGCACCGGCGTCCGTGCCGGTCACCGCGCGCTCCAGGTCGTCGACGTCGCGGGCGAATCCGACGGCCGGGGCCAGCAGGGCGGCCTGGCGTTCGGCGGCGGAGACCGCCCGGTCGACGGCGACGTCGCGGACCAGCATGCCGAGCGGGACCCCGAAGGCGACCACGACCATGCCCGTGACGGCGAGGAACCGCCGGATCAGGGACCATCTCATACGGGTGGCTCCAGTTTCACGCCCACCCCGCGCAGCGTGTGGAGGTACCGGGGGCGGGCGGCGGTTTCGCCCAACTTGCGGCGCAACCACGAGAGATGGACGTCGATGGTCTGATCGTCGCCGTACGACTGGCGCCAGACCTGGGTGAGGAGTTCCTTGCGGCTGACCACGACCCCGGGGCGTTGTGCGAGAAACGCCAGGAGATCGAACTCGCGTCGCGTCAGGTCGAGTTGTGTTCCGTCGAGTTGGGCGAGCCGGCGCAGTGGGTCGACGGCGAGGCCGCCGACGCGGAGCACCCCGTCGCCGCCGCCCGTGCCGCCGTGGCCGCTCTGGCCGTTGGCGCCGTTGCCGCCCGCGCGGCGCAGCACGGCGGCCATCCGTGCCGAAAGGTGTTCCACCGAGAAGGGTTTGACCAGGTAGTCGTCGGCTCCGTCGTTCAACAGCCGGACGATCTCGCCCTCGTCGTCGCGGGCGGTGGCGATGATCACCGGGACGTCGGTGACGCCGCGCAGCATCTTCAGCGCCTCGCGACCGTCCAGGTCGGGGAGGCCGAGGTCGAGAATGACCACGTCGAAGCCGATCTGGGCGACCTCGCGCAGTGCCTGCAGTGCGGTGCCCACGCTACGGACGCTGTGTCCCGCCTCGGTGAGATGCCGGATAAGAGCGGATCTCACAAACTGGTCGTCCTCCACAACAAGCACATGCGCCATGCGCGGCACCGTACGCCATTAGAGTGGCGCCGATGCAGCGGTTTCTGGTCCGCGTTGGGAAGGCCGTCGCCTGGGTGGTTTCGACCGGTGCGGCGGTGGGTGTGGCGTGGCTGGGCGTGCATGCGGTGCTGGGCGCGGCCAGTGAACCGCCGCGCGCCGTTCAGGTCTCGGACGACGTCTCCGACGGTCCACCAGAGGCCTCTTCGACGCGCCGCCCACGCCCTCCGGACGCCCACGACTCGTCCGAATCATCCATGGAATCCGGTACGTCCGGCGTCGAGACGGTCAACACGGCCGGCGGAGAGGTGGTGTTACTGGTCGGGTCGGACTCGGCCGAGCTCATCTCGGCCACGCCCAATCCGGGCTGGGAGATCCGAACCCGGGAGCAGGAAGGCCTCATTCGCGTGATGTTCACAGATGAGGAGGGTCGGCGGGCGCCCGTGACGGTCCTGTGCGCCTGGCTCGACTCCCCTCCGGAGATCCAGACATACCGGGACTGAACTCCGATGCGTACGCGGTCGATCACGGCTTGAACTCGCCTATCCGAAGGCTCCGGCCGGCGGCGGAGGCGAGGGGACGGCTGTGGCGTCGGTCACAGTCGGAGCACCGCCGGTGAAGTCGAGGAGCTCCCGGCCGGTCACCACCCTGGCCGGCCGGGGGTCGGCGGCGCAGCGTCGGGTCAACTCGGCCACGGGCAGCGGGTCGTCGGCGGCGAGCAACACCCCGTTGCCGAAACGCCGGCCGCGCAGCACGGCGGGCTCGGCGGCCAGGCAGGCGCCGGCGAAGCGGTCGAGCGCGGTCGCGGCCTGCGCGCGCAGGTGTCCGAGTGGCGGCCCGTCGGCGATGTTGGCCGCGTACCAGCCGCCGGGGCGCAGCACCCGCCGCGCCAGGTCGAGGAACTCGGCGCTCGCGCAGTGCGCCGGGGTGCGGGCGCCCTGGAAGACGTCGGCGATGACCAGGTCGGCCCAGCCCTCGGGGAGCCGGTCGAGCAGGGCCCGGGCGTCGACGGCGCGGACCCGGATCCGGGCGGTGTCGGGCAGCGGCAGCTCGCGGCGCACGAGGGCGGTGAGCGCGGCGTCCGGCTCGGCGGCCTGCTGGCTCGACCGGGGTCTGGTGGCCGCCACGTAGCGGGCGAGGGTGAGGCCGCCGCCGCCGAGGTGGACGGCGTGGATCGGCCGGCCGGGCGGCGCGACGAGGTCGACGGCGTGCCCGAGCCGCCGTTGGTACTCGAAGGACAGCCGGGTGGGCTCGTCGAGGTCGACGTGCGACTGCGGTGCGCCGTCGAGCAGCAGTTGCCAGGCGCGCGGCCGGTCCGGGTCGGGCACGAGCTCGGCGAGGCCGCCGCCCACGTCCTCGCGCACCCGCTGGCTGGTCGCTCCCCCGCGCCGCCGTCTCTCCTTCGCCATGCCCCCAGTCTGCCGGTTCGCCGGACGGGCGGCCGCGGCCGGTCCACCGAACGCCCGGCGGGCGACCAGCGGCTACGGGCGGCAGCGGTCGACGGCGGCGAGCATCGAGACCGCCTCGTTCAACGCGGCGCGCAGCCGGTCGGGCTCGGTGGCCTGCCGGACGGCGCGGTCCGGCGGGACCAGCCAGCCGGTGCCGGTGACCGGCGGCAGGGCGCCCCGGCGGGAGCCGGCGTACGTCTGGGTGCAGGCGCTGCCCGGCAGGTCCCAGCGCTCGGCGGTGCCGGGCGGCACGATGAAGCCCAGCGTGTCACCGGTGCGGTCGTGCAGCACCGGCCCGACGCCGTGGCGCAGCCGCAGGATGTCGACGGCCTCGAGCCCCTCGCGCGCCGGTACGGTGACCAGATCGCAGGGGGCCGCCTCACCGGTGTCCGCCATGGGGGTTTCCTCTCCTCACGCTTCCTTCGGTCGGTCGCGGTGTACAACGGCCGTAGCGCGTCAACGGCTACGGCCTCGGACCGCTGAAATGGTTGGCAGTTCATGGCAGATCGCGGGTGGGATATCCGTTTTGTAGCGAAACATGCTGTAGTGCCGCTACGGGTGCGGGTACGGTCTCGCGCATGGCGACGTCACCATCCGCCTCCCGGCCGTCCGGTCCCAACCGGCTCTTCCGGGAGTTGCGGGGGCAGTTGTCCCCCGGCGAGTTCGCCGCCGCCGTGCGGCGCGCCGCGCGCGAGATCGGCGAACGGGTCTGCTGCGACGCCCGGTACGTCGGGCGCGTGGAAGCGGGCGAGATCCGCTGCCCTAACTACGCGTACGAACGGGTATTCCTTCATATGTTCCCCGGCCGTTCGTTGGCCGATCTGGGCTTCGAATCCCGACTGACGGTCCGCGGCCGCCGAGTGGGCGCCGAGCCGGAACCCGGCGCGGCCCCCTCGCCTCCACTCCCATCGCACTCCGCGCACCCCACCCCGATCACCGACGACCCGGAGGAGGGCGACGTGCTGCGTCGCGCGTTCATGACCGGCGGATCCGCCGCCGTGGCGAGCCTCACCACCCTGTCCCCGTCTCCCCTGCCCGCCGGCGGCGCCACGGCCGCCGCCGCCTCGGCGGCCGGCCGGCCGGGCGAACGGGAGGCCGTCGCCGTCCACCGGACGGTCGCCGAGATCCGGCTCCACGACGACAGACACGGCGCCGAGGACCTGTTCCGCGCCGCGGGCGAAGCCCTGCGCGCCGCCTACCAGTTGGTGGACACCGGCGCCCGACGTGCCGCCGTCAACGACCGTCTGCAGTCGGGCGCCGGCGAACTGGCGATCTCCGTCGGCTGGTTGGCCCACGACTCGGGCCGGCTCGCGGACGCCCGCTCCTACTACGCGGAGGCGCTGGCCACCGCCCGGGTCAACGGCGACGCGGCGCTCGAGGCGCACGCGTTCTGCAACACCGCCTTCCTGGCCAGGGACGCCGGCTGCCCCCGGGAGGCGGTGCGCGCGGCGCAGGCCGGGCAGCAGGCCGCCAGGTCGCTCGGCCTGCCGCACCTGCGGTCGCTCCTCGCGTTGCGCGAGGCCAGCGGCTGGGCAGCGCTCGGCGACCGCGGCGGCTGCGAGGAGGCGCTGTCCCGGGCGAGCGCCACCTTCGAGCGGGGCCGGGGTGCGGTCGAGGCGGCGCCCGAGTGGATGTCGTTCTTCGGCGACGCGGAGTTCGCCAGCCAGCGGGCCGGCTGCTGGGCCGCGCTCGGCGACTGGGAGCGGGCCGCGGCCTGCTCGGCCGAGTCCGTGACGGCCGCGCTCGGCGAGCCGCACTTCGCCCGCAACATCGCGCTGTACTCGATGGAGCACGCCGAACACCTGGCGTCAGGGGACCGGCCCGAGGAGGCCGCGGCGCACGCCGGGCGGGCGGTCGACCTGCTCGGCCAGGTGCGGTCGGGGCGGATCAGGACGATGCTCGACGCCCTGGCCGGCCGGCTGCGGCCGGCCGGCGGCGACTCGACGGTGGCCGCGTTCCTCGACCGCCGCCCCGAGTGGGCCACGGGCTGACCGGCCGGGCGGGCGGGACTACCCGCGCTCCTCCAGGTGGCCCGTGTCGTTCCAGCGCTCGATCGCCGGCTCGCCGTAGGCCCAGCCCAGCGCGCAGAGCGCGGCGGCCTCCAGCTTCAGCCGGGCCGCGAACCGGATGTCCTCGCCGAGCCAGCGGGCGGCGATCGCGCGGAGGATGTGTCCGTGGGCGAAGAGCACCGCGTCCCGCTCGGCGGCGCGCGCCCAGGCGACCACGGTGTCGGCGCGGTCCGAGAGCTCGGCCATGGTCTCGCCGCCGGTCACGTCGTCGCGCCAGATGACCCAGTCCTGGCCGCGCCGGGCGCGGATCTGCTCGGTGGTGAGCCCCTCCTGGTCGCCGTAGTCCCACTCGCGCAGCGCGTCCCAGCCGGTGGCGCGCTCGCCGAACCCGGCGAGCTCGCAGGTCTCCCGGGCCCGGGACAGCGGGCTGGTGCGGACCTCGGCGCCCGGCAGCCCGTTCCAGGGGGCGTGGTGCAGCCGCTCCCCCAGGGCCTTGGCCTGGGCGCGCCCCTCGTCGAGCAGCGGGACATCCGTGTGTCCGGTGTGCCGCCCGGCCACCGACCAGGCCGTTCGTCCGTGCCGGACCAACACGATGCGCGCCGCCATGACCGTCCTTCCCTCCGTTTCAACCGTCTCGTCCGTCACTCATCATCCCGTACGCAACCAAGCGGGGCTCCCCCGGCGTCCTTACCCCCGCGCTTCGGCATACGGTGGTGCTCATCACACGGCCGCCAGCCGCCGTGAACGTGAACCCGACATGAAGCCGACGCGAGTGGGGAGTCTGAGTCCGCATGCCCCGTGACCGGCCACGCCTGTGGGCCGAGCTGCTGCTGATCGTGGTCGTCTACGGCGCCTACACGGTGGCCCGGCTGGCCGCGCGCGGCGACGTCAGCACGGCCGTGGACAACGGCCTGCGCATCCTCCGCATGGAGAACGCGCTCTGGCTGCACCCAGAGGTCCCGCTGAACGAGCTGTTCACGCAGGAGGCCTGGATCGGGGTGCCGTCCTCGTTCGCGTACGCCTCACTGCACTACATCGTGACGCCGATCATCCTGATCTGGCTCTTCCGCTGGCGGCCGGCGCACTACCGGCTGATGCGCACCTGGCTGCTGACCTCCACGCTGCTCGGCCTGGTCGGTTTCACGCTGGTGCCGACCAGCCCGCCCCGGCTGCTGCCCGGCAACTACGGCTTCGTCGACAGCCTCGCCCAGTACGCGCAGTACGGCTGGTGGACGGACGACGCGAGCGCGCCGAGCGGCATGGGCGACTTCACCAACCAGTACGCGGCGATGCCCAGCCTGCACGTCGGCTGGTCGCTGTGGTGCGGCGTGGCGCTCTGGCACTACGGGGCGCGCGCCCCGTGGGTGCGCGCCCTGGCCGTCGGCTATCCGCTGATCACCACCATCGTGGTCATGGGCACGGCCAACCACTACTTCACGGATGCGGTGGCCGGCGCCGGCGTGATGGTGCTCGGGCTGCTGCTCGCCCGCCCGCTGCTGCGCGTCGGGGAGTGGCTCCGGGGGCGTTACGACCTGGCCTGGATCGCGTCCCGGGCCGCGCGCGGCAGGAGCCGGGAGGTGGCGAAGGGGCCGCGCGGCCTGACCACGCCCCGGCCGCGCGACGGGCAGGCCCACGAGCGGCTGTCCGCCGCCGAGCGGCTTCGCGGGGCGTCGCGGCACAATGGATCGGCACGGCGGAAGCAGTTCGCCCCGCCGTCCTGAGATCGGCCGAGGCCGGGTGCGCCGAGGCCGGGTGAGGAGAGCGTCCGCATGTCCGATTCCGGCAAGGCGCCCGAGCCGCCGCGGTACCGCCGCCCGGCGGCGCTGTTCTTCGAGCCGCCCGCCGAGCAGCCGGACGAGGAGCACTTCTTCGCACTCGAGTCGATCGCCGAGCCGGGCGAGCTCCTCGACCGGGCGACGGAGCTCGCGGTGGCCTTCCAGGCGGCCGCGGACCGCTCGGTCGAGTTCCAGGCGATCGCGGCCGCCCGGCTGGCCGACCCCAAGCGGTTCGACCGCGTCCCGGCGTCCGCCGTCGCGGAGCGCGCCGGGTGGACCGAGGACTACGCGCTCAAGATGATCGAGTTCGGTCGTGAGCTGCTGCGGCGCCGTCCCTAAGGCCCAGGTGGGTGGGGTCCCCGTCGATTTTTGTTCCGCCGGACGGGGGTGCTAGAGTTTACGACGTCAGCAGGCGCCGCTAGCTCAGTTGGTTAGAGCAGCTGACTCTTAATCAGCGGGTCCGGGGTTCGAGTCCCTGGCGGCGCACCTGATGAAGGGGCCCCACCGAGAGGTGGGGCCCCTTCCTTGTGTTCGCTCCCGCTTCCCTCACTCCGGCCTCACTCCGGCCCTCGTTCCCGGACGATCTTGATGTCCCAACCGCCGGTGGCCGTGCGGTCGCCGACCTCGACGCGGATGCCGGTGTCCGCGTCGTAGTAGCTCTCGCCGGTGCCCAGCGGGGCGTCGGCCAGCCGGGGGTGCACGGAGGCGGCGTGGCAGGCGCTGGTCTCCGGATGGCCGTCCAGCACCTTGATCGGGCCGTCGGCGGACGCCACGTCGCTGCGCACCCGGTAGAGCAGCACGCCATGGGTGCAGGTGGTGGCGTCGTTGCCCGTCGGGGCGCGCGCCTCGGCCACCAGCGCCTCCTCGGGGCCGAGGCGGACCACGGCGAGCCGGGTGTCGGTGGCCGGCGCCGAGCCGTCGAGCGGGGCGGCGAGCGGCTGGAGGGTGTGCCGGGTGGTGCCGAGGCCGCGCACGCAGTCGACGTGGTCCGCGTCGAGCCAGCCGAGCTTCCACTTGTGCCAGCCGAAGAGTTCCGGCGACAGGCCGAACTGGCTGCCCATCAGGTCCCAGTCGCCGACGTGGGTGTCCCAGTCGCCGTAGCCGTCCTCCGGCCGGTTGTAGAGGTCGGGCAGGTCGAAGACGTGTCCGGTCTCGTGCGCCAGCACGTTCCGGTCCGGCGGGCGGCGCTCGAAGACGGTGACGACGCGGCGGACGCTGGCGTCCCCCACCGTCATGGGCCGGTCGAAGTTGACGACCTTGGTGGCGTCGGAGTCGACGCCGGGCGCGTCGGGGTCGGCGACCAGGTAGATCACGTCGTACTCGGCGAGGTCGACGTGCGGCGCGACGGCGCCCAGCGCGTCGCGGAGGTACGCGTAGCGCCGGTCGGGCTCCCAGTCGCGCTGTATGGCGTAGGAGCGGGAGTCGTCGGGCATCTCGATCCAGCGGTCGGTGACGGTGGGCCGCAGCTCGAACGTGCCGTAGGAGGCGGCGCGGAAGTAGTCGGTGGTCGCCGGGAAGTAGTCCTCGGCGATCGTGGCCGGGCTGGCCTTCGGGCTGGCGTCCGGGAAGGAGAGGAACAGCATGACGGCCGTCAGCTCGCCGACCGGCTTCGGGTAGTCGCCGTTCCAGCTGTCGACGCCCTCGGAGTGGTGGATCGCCGCGCGGGGCAGGCTGCACGGCTCGTCGGCGAGCGCCCGGGTGCCGGGGCCGGCCGTCAGCGTGGTGCCGATCAGGGCGGCCAGTGCGGTGAGCACCGCGGCGGGTCTACGGTAGGCGCGGCGCACATCGACCTCCCGTCGAGCCGTGGGGAACCGTGAGGGAACACCGCCACCACTCTGTTCAGATTTGGGAGGACTTGGCCTGTTTCAGTAGGCCGCGCGGGTCATGGGCAATACGATCACCCTCCGTATTCATCGCTCGTTAACGATCGTGACTACCTACACGTCGAGCAGAAACGATCAGCTTCTCGAAAATTTGTCGCAAGCACAGATTTCAGAGATCAAGACAGGCCCGCCGGGCACTGGCTCCAGCCGCCGCGCAACCTCTATGATCGCCACATTTCCAGCGCGGATGCGCCAGCGAGCAGCCGGCGGGCGCCCGACAGCAGCATCCGCCAGGCGACCAGTCCCCTCCGGGAGCGATCGGTGAACGGACCCCCCAAAGGACCGGGCCAAGACCCCGAAGGCGGCCTCGGCGCGACCCCGACATCCTTTACGGAGAGTGATGTTCTCCGGGACTATCGGGCGGCCTTCAGGATCGCCCAACTGCCGATGGCGTTGGTGGGCAGATCGGGCCAGATCCTGGCGGCCAACCCCGCGCTCGGGCTGCTGCTCGGCGTCGAGCCGGCGGCCCTCGCGGGCCAACGCGCCGACGCCGTCACCGGGCTCGGCCTGGACGGCCGCACCCGCGGCTCGTACCACGCGGTGCTCCGCGGGCACAGCGACCGGATGCGGTGCACCCGGCGGCTCAAGCACGCGGACGGGCACACGCTGTGGGCCGAGGTCACCGTGCTGCCCACCGGCGACGACGCGGCCGCGGCGACGGCCGCCCTGCTCACCGTGCAGGACATCAGCGAGCGCCGCGACCTGCAGCAGCGGCTGCGGCACATCCAGATGCACGACCCGGTGACCCGGCTGCCCAACCGGGCCCTGTTCTTCGAACGGCTCACCACCGCGCTCGCCGACTCGGCGACCGGCCGGATCGGCCTGTGCTACCTGGGGCTCGACGGCTTCAAGGCGATCAACGACACCCTCGGGCACCGGGTCGGCGACCAACTGCTCGGCGCGGCCGCCCAGCGGCTCGCCCACTGCGCGACGGGCGCCGGCGGCCACCTCGTCGCACGCCTCGGCGGGGACGAGTTCGCGGTGCTGGTGGAGGGGTCGTCCGGCACGGAGCAGCTGACCGGCCTCGCCGAGGCCATGCTGACGGCGCTGCGGCCACCGTTCGACCTGGACGGCCAGCGGCTGGCCGTCTCCGCGAGCATCGGCGTCGTGGAACGCGAGTCGGCCGGCACCTCGGCCACCAACCTGATGCAGGCGGCCGACACGACGCTCTACTGGGCCAAGACGGACGGCAAGGCCAGGTGGACGCTCTTCGACCCGGAGCGGAACGCCAACCGGATGACGCGGCAGTCGCTCTCCTCGACGCTCCGGCCGGCGGTGGACCGCGGGGAGTTCACGCTGGAGTACCAGCCGATCGTGGGGCTCGCGGACGACATCGTGCGCGGGGCGGAGGCGCTGGTGCGCTGGAATCACCCGCGGTTCGGGAAGCTCGGCCCCGACAAGTTCGTCGGCCTGGCCGAGGAGAACGGCGCGATCGTGCCGCTCGGGCGCTGGGTGTTGCGCGAGGCGTGCCGGCAGGCCCGCCGCTGGCAGCTCGACCACCCGGCGGCGCCGCTGTTCGTGAGCGTCAACGTGGCGGTGCGTCAGGTGTGGGACTCGGACCTGGTGCGGGACGTGGCGGAGGCACTGGAGGAGTCCGGGCTGCCGTCCGGGCTGCTCCAGCTGGAGCTGACCGAGTCGGCCGTGATGGGCTCGGCCGGCCGGCCGCTCCAGGCTCTCCAGGCGCTGTCCGACATGGGCGTCCGCATCGCCATCGACGACTTCGGCACCGGTTACTCCAACCTCGCCTACCTCAGCCGTCTCCCGGTGCGGGCCCTCAAACTCGACGGCCTCTTCGTCCGTGGCTTCCGCACCGCCCGCCACCTGAACCCGGCCGACGAGACGATCGTGACGTCCCTGGTCCAGCTGGCCCACAAGCTGGGCCTGACGGTGACGGCCGAGTGCGTGGAGGGTCCCGCCCAGGCTGAACGCCTCCGCCGCATCGGCTGCGACACCGGCCAGGGCTGGCACTACGCCCGCCCCATGCCACCCGCCGCCCTCTCCCAACTCCTCACCACGCCGTCGCTGCGCGGCGGCCCGGCCGACACGTAGCCGCGCACCGCGCGGCCGCGCGAAGCGCGGCGCCGGCCGGGCCCGGGCGGCTCAACGCCGGCACCACGCCGCGGCGCGGCGCGCGGCACCGGTCGGGTCGGGTCAGGTCAGGTCAGGTCAGGGCCGTGATGACGGCCTGGGTCGTGGCCCTGGTGGTCGCCGTGCCGCCGAGGTCGTGGGGGAGGATGCCGGCGCGGGTGGTGGTGTGGATGGCCTGGTGGAGGCGGGCGGCCTCCTCGGGGAGGCCGAGGTGGTCGAGCATCAGGGCCGCGCTGCCGATGGCACCGATGGGGTTGGCGAGGCCGCGGCCGGCGATGTCGGGGGCGGAGCCGTGGACGGGTTCGAACATGCTGGGGAAGCGCCGTTCGGGGTTGAGGTTGGCGCTGGCCGCCAGGCCGAGGCTGCCCGCCAGGGCGCTGCCGAGGTCGGAGAGGATGTCGGCGTTGAGGTTGGAGGCCACCACGACCGACAGGTCCTGCGGCCGGAGCACGAAGCGCGCGGCCATCGCGTCGACCAGCACGCTCTCGGTCTCGACGTCGGGGTAGTCGGCGGCGACGCGGCGGAAGACGTCGTCCCAGAGCACCATGCCGTACTGGAGGGCGTTGCTCTTGGTGACGGAGGAGACCTTGCGGCGGGTCCGCGTCCGCGCCAGGTCGAACGCGAAGCGGATGATCCGCTCGCAGCCGACCTCCGTGAACAGCGCCGACTGGACGGCGACCTCGCCGCCCCGGCCGCGGGCGGCGAGGTTGCGGCCGCCGAGGCCCGCGTACTCGCCCTCGCTGTTCTCGCGGACCACGACCCAGTCCAGGTCGTGCTCGTCGGCGTTCCGCAGCGGGCCGCGGACGCCCGGCAGGAAGTGGACGGGCCGGACGTTGGCCCACTGGTCGAAGCTCTGGCAGATCCGCAGCCGGAGTCCCCAGAGGCTGACGTGGTCGGGGACGGTCGGCCAGCCGACGGCGCCGAAGTAGATCGCGTCGAACCCGCGCAGCCGTTCCAGGCCGTCCTCGGCCATCATCCGGCCGGTGCGGGCGTGGTGGTCGCAGCCCCAGTCGAACTCCTCCCAGTCGAACGCGAACCGGCCGCCCGAGCCGGCGGCCAGGGCGTCGAGGACCTCGCGGCCGGCGGCGACGACCTCGGCGCCGACGCCGTCGCCCGGGATGGCGGCGAGGCGGAACACGGAGGGGACCGGAGTGGTGGGCATGGCGGCTCCCGGGGGATCGGTGGCGGGGTTCGAGTGCACCGCGCCGGACCCGGCGCCGTCCAAGACGCGTTGTCGATCCGGGTCATAGGCCGGGCCGATGGGACGCGGCGAGGCGCAGGAACGCGTCGGCCGCCGGCGTCAGGTGGGCCCGGCGGGCGACCAGCGCCACCCGGAGTCGGGCCGTGCCGGCGATGGGCGCGGCGACGGCGCCGCAGCGGCGGGCCAGCGGGATCCACGCCGAGGACAGCACCGCGACCCCGACGCCGGCCAGGACCAGCGGCAGGATCGACGTCCGGTGGTCGACGACGGCGGCGACCCGGGTGTCGGGCACGTTGGCCAGGATGTCGTCCACGATGCTCCGCATCAGGCTGCCGGGGCGTGAGGCGATCAGTGCCCGGCCGGCGAGCCGCGCCGGTTCGACCTCGACGCCGTCCTCGAAGGGGCCGTCGGGCGGCGCGACCACGGCGAACGGCTGTTCCGCCAGCTCCATCACCGTGAGGCCCGGCGCGTGGACCGGGGTGGCCGAGCCGAGCAGCCCCAGCTCGCAGGCGCCGCCCCGCACCAGGGCGAGCACGTCGTCCGGGGTGAAAGCGGCCCTGGCGCTGACCGTGAGGCCCGGGTGGCGGGCGGCGAAGGCGCGCACCAGGGTGGTCAGCGGCTCGATGCCGGGCGACGGCATGGTGGCGATCTCGACCGTGCCGCGCCGCCCGCCGCGCAGCGCGGCCGCGGTGTCGCGGACGGCCGCCAGGTCGCGCAGCACCCGCCGGCTGGGGCCGAGCAGTTCGGCGCCGGCCGCGCTGAGTACCGCGCCGCGGCCGACCCGGTGGAAGAGTGCCACGCCGAGTTCGGCCTCCAGGTTGGCCATCGACTGGGAGAGCGAGGGCTGTGCCACGTGCAGCGCGGCGGCGGCCCGGCTGAAACCCCCGTGTTCGACGATGGCCAGGAAGTACTCCAACTGCCGTGCGTCCACGCCGCCTCCGTGTCCGGGCGACGGTGGCCGGCCGCCGTCGTGAATCCCGTCACAGTGGTCAGGTTCACGACGAGAAACGCGTGGGCGGGCGCGGCGGCTTGTCGCCAAACCCTGTACTCGGTGTGATGATTTGGCCATACTTCGCAGCCATGACGATCACTGTTGAGAACATCACACCTACCCAGCTCGAGGAACTCCTCGGGGACGAGGGCACTCCTGTCGTCCACCGCGCGCTCTGGGCCCTGTTGTGGGAGAGCGAGGTCCGGGTGCACGACCTGTTGTCGCTCGAGGTGACGGATGTCGGCCTCGACGAGCGGGAGATGAGAACCGTCGCCGCCCGGTTCAGCGAGCGGGCCGGCGCGTTGCTCGCCGAACTGGTCGGCGACCGGGAGACCGGCCCGCTGTTCGCCGTCGGGGAGCGGGCGTTGACGTGGGAGGAGGCCGTCCGGGCGGCCGGGGACCGGGAGATCGCGATCCACGCGTTCCGCACCGGCGGCAAGAGCCACCGGCGCGGGCTGGGCGGCTAGCCGTGCTGTCCGGGGGCGGGTCGGCCGGCGAAGAGTGAACCCATCGCCGGGCAGGGCGCGGCCGTGTGGGCGAGCAGCCGCAGCCCCTCCCAGGCGGTGACCTGGTTGGCGGTGAGCACCGGTTTGCCGAGCTCCGCCTCGAGCTCCGGGAGCCAGGCCGCCGTGTGCAGCGCGGTGTCCGGCAGCAGCACGGCCTCGGCCTCGGGATGGTCGCCCGCGCGGGCGAGCCGGAGCACCTCGTCGCGACCCCAGGTGCCCACCTCGGCGGCCGTGATGATGCCGCTGCCCCGCATCGCCACCACCTCGATGCCGGCGGCGCGCAGGAAGTCGACGAAGAGCGTGGCCACGTCCGTCGGATAGGTGGCCGCGACCGCCACCCGCCGCAGGCCGAGCGCCACCGCGGCGCGGGCGAAGGCGAACGAGGTGCTGGACGCCGGCCGGTCGGCGGAGGCGGCGAGGCGGCGCACCTGGTCCTCCGCGCCGTCCCAGCCGTAGACGAAGCTGGCGCTGGTGCAGGCCCAGACCACGGCCTCGGCGCCGGCGCCGGTCAGCTCGCCGACGACGGCCGTCAGCCGGTCGACGGAGCCCATCTCCAGCAGCGCGTCCACCCGGTGCGCGTCGGTGCCGATGTCCGTGTGCACGAGGGGCAGCGCGACGTCGTCGCCGGCCGCGTTGAGCAGCGACTCCATGCGGGGGAAGTCGTCCTCCGCGGAGTATCCCGGGTACAGGAATCCGACCGTGGTCGTCATGCGCGAGCTCACCTCTCCTCTTCGGACGTTCCCGACGGGCCGGGCGGCAGGCCGAGGCCGCCGTCCGGCTCCGGCAGCAGGTCGCCGTCCGAAGGCCCGGCCGAGGCCACGGCGGCCGCCAGCGGCTGGTCGGGGGCCTGCGGCGGCCCAGGGATCAGCGACGACCCGCCGGCCAGCGGCTCCGGCGCCGTCAGCGGCGCCTCGGGCAGCCGCGGCCCCTCGACGCCCCGTGACGGCTCGGCCGCCACACCGCCGAGTGCCGCCGGGCCGCGCCGGGCGGCCGGGTCGAGCAGCGCCTGGTAGGGGCCGACGGCCTCCCGGCCGATGGCCCGCAGCGCCGCCCAGATGGTCACCTGGTTCGCGGAGATCACCGGGATCCGCAGCTCGGCCTCCAGCTGCGGGATCACGTCGTAGGTCGGCAGGTTGGTGCAGCTGATGAACAGCGCGTCCGGCGCGGGGCCGGGGCCGGCCACCGCCTGGTGCGCCATGTCGACGACGTCGCGGTACGGCACCCGCCAGATCTCCCGGGTCAGCCCCAGGTAGCTGCGCCCCGAGACCTCGATCCCGGCCTCCCGCAGGTAGTCCTCCAGGGCGTCCGTGACCGACCTGGTGTACGGCGTGACCACCGCCGTCCGACGGGCGCCCAGCTCGCCGAGGGCCTCGATCAGCGCGCCCGAGGTGGTCAGCGCCGGGATCTCGCCGGCCCGCGTCATCTCGGCCGTCATGGCCCGCTCCCCCGCCACGCCGCCGACGAAGCTGCCCGACGTACAGGCGTAGGTCACGATCTCCGGACTGACGGCGCTCAGCGCGCGCACGGCCTCGGCCAGCGTCTCGTGCTCGCTGACCATCCTGGCCAGGTGCAGGCTGACCTCGACCGGGACGAACGGCGTCCGCGTGACGTGCAGCGACACGTCGTCGGGCACCCAGCGCCACAGCTCGCGATCGAGCGCGAAGTCGAACGGCGCGACGACGCCGACACCGCGCTGCGGCTGCGGCCCGCCGAGGAAGGAGAGCTCCATGTTGGGCGTGTCAGACATGTCGGAACCCCGATCGTGAGAGCGGAGACGAGGAGCCTTCGGCTGGCCCTCGAACCGATTAGTGGAAATCATGGGGCTGGAAGCGCGGAAGGGACTGGATGTACGTGCCCTCGTCCACGAAGGTAGGTCCCGACCCGGTCGCGGTCAATCCTGGCCCTCTTCAATGAAACACCCACTCGTTTCGAAACGGTTTCTCCGCCATGTCCCAGCCTCGTGTCCTGGTCCTCGACGCCGAACCACTACCCCGCCTCGACCGGCTAGCGGGCCGGGCCGAGGTACTGCACTCCGACGAGAACTCGCTGGTCGACCGCCTGCCGGCGGCCGACGTGCTGCTGGTGTGGGATTTCACATCGGACGCCGTCCGGCACGCCTGGCCCGGCCCGGGCCCCCGCCCCTCCTGGGTGCACACGGCGAGTGCCGGCGTCGACCGGCTGCTCTTCCCCGAGCTGCTGGCGTCCGACGCCGTGATCACCAACGCCCGCGGGGTCTTCGACGGCCCGATCGCCGAGTACGTCGCCGGCCTCGTCCTGTCCCTGGCCAAGGACTTCCGGGTCGGCTGGGAGCTCCAGCACGAGCGGCGCTGGCTGCACCGGGAGACCGAGAAGGTGGCGGGCGGCCGGGCCGTGGTCGTCGGCTCGGGGCCGATCGGGCGGCGGATCGGCGACACGCTGCGGGCGCTCGGCCTCCATGTGACGCTGGTCGGCCGCCGGGCCAGGGGCGAGGTGCGGGCGGCCGACGAGCTGCCCGGGCTGCTCGGCCTCGCCGACTGGGTGGTCTGCGCGGCGCCGCTCACCCCGGAGACCACCGGCCTGTTCGACGCGGCCGCCTTCGCCCGGATGAAGCCGACGGCACGTTTCATCAACGTCGGCCGTGGCCAGCATGTGGTGGAGCGCGACCTGGTCGCCGCGCTGCGCGCCGGCACGCTGGCCGGGGCCGCGCTCGACGTGTTCGAGAACGAGCCGTTGCCGGCCGACAGCCCGCTCTGGGACGTGCCGGGGCTCGTCGTGTCGCCCCACATGAGCGGCGACACCTTCGGCTGGCGGGACGACCTCGGCGAGCAGTTTCTCGACAACTTCGACCGCTGGCACGCGGGCGAGCCGCTGTTCAACGTCGTCGACAAGGACCTGGGCTACGTGCCCTCCGAGCCCGCGTCGGGGCACACGCCGCCGCCCGCGTCGGACTCCCCGGAGGAACCGTGACCGACCTCACCGCACTGACCACCTTCACCGCCACCCAGCTGACCAGCGCCTACGCCGCCGGCGAGGTGTCCCCGGTCGCGGTGGCCGACGCGGTGCTGGACCGCGCCGACGCCGTCCAGCGGGCCGTGAACGCGTTCGTGTTCGTCGACCGCGAGGGCGCGCTCGCCGACGCGCGCGCCGCAGCCGAGCGCTGGCAGCGCGGGGCGCCTGCGGGGCCGCTGGACGGGGTGCCCGTGACCGTCAAGGACATCCTGTTCCAGCGCGGCCACCCCACGCTGCGCGGCTCGGCCGCCGTCTCGACCGCCGGCCCCTGGGACGAGGACGCGCCGGCCGTGGCCCGGCTGCGCGAGTCGGGCGCGGTCTTCGTGGGCAAGACCACGACCCCCGAGTTCGGCTGGAAGGGCGTGACGGACTCCCCCGTCTGGGGCGCCACCGGCAACCCGTACGACCCGGCGCGCACCGCCGGCGGGTCGAGCGGCGGCGGGGCGGCCGCCGTGGCGCTGGGCGCCGGGCCGCTGAGCCTGGGCACGGACGGCGGCGGCTCGGTCCGGATCCCGGCCGCGTTCTGCGGGATCTTCGCGCTCAAGCCGACCTACGGGCGGGTGCCGCTCTACCCGGCCAGCGCCTTCGGCACCCTGGCCCACGTCGGCCCGATGACCCGCGACGCGGCGGACGCGGCGCTGCTGCTCGACGTGATCGCCCGCCCCGACTCCCGCGACTGGTCGGCCCTCGACCCGGTCCGGCACAGCTACCGCAACGCGCTGGCCGGCGGCGCGGCCCGGCTGCGCGGGCTCCGCGTCGCCTACTCCCCCGCGCTCGGCTTCGGCGTCCCGGTCGTCCCCGAGGTGGCGGCCGCGGTGCGGCGGGCCGTCGACCGGCTCGCCGACCTCGGCGCCCTGGTCACCGAGGTCGACCCGCCGCTGCCGCCGCTCGACCAGCTGCGCGAGGCGTTCCACGTGCTGTGGTTCAGCGGCGCGGCCCGGGTCACCGAGCCCTTCGACGCGGAGCGTCGCGCCCTGCTCGACCCCGGGCTGCGGGAGATCTGCGCGGCGGGCGCCGGCTACAGCGCGCTCGACTACCTGGCGGCCGTCGACGTGCGGATGGCGGCCGGCCGGCTGATGGGGCGCTTCCACGAGTCGTACGACCTGCTGGTCACCCCGACCCTCCCGATCACCGCGTTCGAGAACGGCGTGGAGGTGCCGGCCGGCTCGGGCCTGACCCGCTGGACGGAGTGGACGCCGTTCACCTACCCGTTCAACATGACGCAGCAGCCCGCCGCGTCCCTGCCGTGTGGCGTGGACGGCGACGGGCTGCCGATCGGGCTCCAGTTGGTGGCCGCCCGGCACGCCGACGACACGGTGCTGCGGGCCTCGCACGCGCTCTACGAGGCGGGCGTGGCCGGCGTCCCGCTGCCGCCGGAGGCTACGCCCGCCGAAAGCTGAGCGTCTCGCCGAGCGCGCCGGCGCGCCACAGGTCCTGGCAGGCGTCCGCCATCCGGTCGAGGCCCTCGGTGATCGTCCCCCACACGATCCCCGGCACCCAGCCGGCGTCCCCGTTGATCAGCAGGTTGTTCCGCTCGTAGAACAGGGCGAGGTCGACGACGGTGGCCCGGCCGCGGTGGCTGGCGTCCTGCTCGTAGCCGTAGGAGGCGGTGGCGAGCTGCGTGTCGGAGAACGTGAAGTAGCACAGGTCGCCCGGGATCGGCGTGATCGTCGGGTTCTCCAGCGGGGGCTCGCGCGGCGCGAAGGGCTCCACGAGGGCGTAGATCTCGTTCCGCGCGTACTTGGCGTGGTAAACGTCGCCGCCCAGCGGCAGCGCGTTCCAGATCGCCTCGCAGGTGATCGGCGCGCGGTCGCCGAGCAGCCGGGCGGTGCAGCTGACGCCGCGCTTGTCGAGCGAGACGGTGATGTACCGCTCGGGGGTGGGGGACTCTGACTCGGACATGTGGGGGCCTGCCTCTCGTCGCTGGTCGTCGCTGGTCGTCGCTCGCGAGTGCCTACCCAGGATGCCGTCAGGCACCATGGCGGACATGGACGTGAACTACCTCGACACGCTGATCGCGGTCGCCGACGACGGCCCGGTCGAGGTGGCCACGGTCCCCGCGGCGCGGGGCGCGAAGCCCAGGGTCGCGACCCTCCAGTAGGAGCTGATCGCGGGCGCGCCGGGCGAACTCACCCAGGAGGACGTCATCTTCGAGACCTGGCTGAGCCGCCAGGACCGGCCGCGGCCGGCGGCCGCCGAGCGCGCCGCGCCGGGCCTGAGGGGCGCGGGCCGTCGGGCGGATCCGGTCAGGATCGGAGAAGCGTCGGCCGAGGGCCGGTGGCTAGGGTGAGCCGGTAGGAGAACCGTACGAATTGCCCGAGATCGTTGCCCGAGGATCGTCCGGGCAGGCGGCCCCGCCCGACACTGGAGACCCGATGAGCAAGGCCCCCCGCACCGAGACGCCGTCGCCCGCGCCGCACGCCGCCGACCGCCACGACCTGATCCGGGTGCACGGCGCGCGCGAGAACAACCTCAGGGACGTCGGCGTCGCGATCCCGAAGCGCCGGCTGACCGTGTTCACCGGCGTCTCGGGCTCGGGCAAGAGCTCCCTGGTGTTCGGCACGATCGCCGCCGAGTCGCAGCGGATGATCAACGAGACCTACAGCGCCTTCGTGCAGGGCTTCATGCCGAACCTGGCGCGGCCCGACGTCGACGTCCTCGACGGGCTGACCACCGCGATCATCGTGGACCAGCAGCGGATGGGGGCCGACCCCCGCTCCACGGTCGGCACCGCCACCGACGCCAACGCGATGCTGCGGATCCTCTTCAGCCGGCTCGGCGAGCCGCACATCGGGCCGCCCAGCGCGTACTCCTTCAACACCGCGTCGGTCCGGGCGAGCGGTGCGATCACGGTCGAGCGGGGCGCCAGGAAGGCCGTGAAGGCCACCTTCTCCCGCACCGGCGGGATGTGTCCGCGGTGCGAGGGCCGGGGCGCCGTCTCCGACATCGACCTCACCCAGCTCTACGACGACTCCAAGTCGCTCGCCGAGGGCGCGTTCACCATCCCGGGCTGGAAGTCGGACAGCTTCTTCACCGTGCGGGTCTACGCCGAGTCGGGCCTCCTCGACCCGCACAAGCCGATCCGCGAGTTCACCGAGCGGGAGCTGCGGGACTTCCTCCACCACGAGCCGGTCAAGGTGAAGGTCGAGGGCGTGAACCTCACCTACGAGGGCCTGATCCCCAAGATCCAGAAGTCGTTCCTGTCCAAGGACAAGGAGGCGATGCAGCCGCACATCCGGGCCTTCGTGGAGCGCGCGGTCACCTTCACCGCCTGCCCCGAGTGCGAGGGCACCCGGCTCAGCGAGGCCGCCAGGTCGTCGAGGATCGCCGGGCTCAGCATCGCCGACGCCTGCGCGACGCAGATCAGCGACCTGGCCGGCTGGATCGGCGGCCTGGACGAGCCCTCCGTCGCCCCGCTGCTCGCCGCGCTGCGCCACACCCTGGACTCCTTCGTGGAGATCGGCCTCGGCTACCTCAGCCTCGACCGGCCGGCCGGCACGCTCTCCGGCGGCGAGGCGCAGCGCGTCAAGATGATCCGCCACCTCGGCTCCTCGCTCACCGATGTGACGTACGTCTTCGACGAGCCGACCACCGGCCTGCACCCGCACGACGTCCAGCGGATGAACGGCCTGCTGCTGCGGCTGCGCGACAAGGGCAACACGGTGCTCGTCGTGGAGCACAAGCCGGAGGTCATCGCCATCGCCGACCACGTCGTCGACCTCGGCCCCGGCGCCGGCGCGGCGGGCGGCTCCGTCTGCTTCGAGGGCACCGTCGCGGAGCTGCGGGCCTCCGACACGGTGACCGGCCGGCACCTGGACGACCGGACCGCGCTCAAGGAGTCGGTGCGGAAGCCCACCGGCGTCCTGGAGATCCGCGGCGCCACCGCCCACAACCTGCGCGACGTCGACGTCGACATCCCGCTCGGCGTGCTCACCGTCGTCACCGGGGTCGCCGGCTCCGGCAAGAGCTCGCTGGTGCACGGGTCCCTGCCGCCGGGCGAGGGCGTGGTCTCGATCGACCAGAGCCCGATCCGCGGCTCGCGGCGCAGCAACCCGGCCACCTACACCGGGCTGCTCGACCCGATCCGCAAGGCGTTCGCCAAGGCCAACGGCGTCAGGCCCGCCCTGTTCAGCGCCAACTCCGAGGGCGCCTGCCCCAACTGCAACGGCGCCGGCGTCGTCTACACCGACCTGGCGATGATGGCCGGCGTCGCCACCCCGTGCGAGGAGTGCGAGGGGAAGCGGTTCCAGCCGGCGGTGCTCGACCACCACCTGGGCGGCCGCGACATCAGCGAGGTGCTGGCGATGCCGGTGACCGAGGCCCTGGAGTTCTTCGGCCCCGGCGAGGCGGCCACCCCGGCCGCACACCGCGTGCTGGCGCGGCTCGCCGACGTCGGGCTGGGCTACCTCACCCTCGGCCAGCCGCTCACCACGCTCTCCGGCGGCGAGCGGCAGCGCCTCAAGCTGGCGACTCTCCCCCAGCCTTCGGCCGGGGGGACCCCCAGGGGCGAGAAGGGCGGCGTCTACGTCCTCGACGAGCCGACCGCCGGCCTGCACCTGGCCGACGTGCGGCAGCTGCTCGGCCTGCTCGACCGGCTCGTGGACGCCGGCAAGTCCGTCATCGTGGTGGAGCACCACCAGGCCGTGATGGCGCACGCCGACTGGATCATCGACCTCGGTCCCGGCGCCGGCCACGACGGCGGGCGCGTCGTCTTCGAGGGCACCCCGGCCGACCTGGTCGCGGCCCGCACCACCCTCACGGGGCAGCACCTGGCCGCCTACCTCGGCGCCTGACGGCGGCGCGCGGCGCCCCCGGATCGCCGGCGCCGCGCGGCACGATGACCCCATGACCCGAGAATCCAGACATATCGCCCACC
>NZ_SMKI01000639.1 GCF_004348415.1 Streptomyces hainanensis | reverse complement strand
GGCAGGCGCAGCGTCGCCTCCACCTCGAACCGGGGCCGCAGCGAGGCCAGTCGGCGGGTCACGAAGGCCGCCGCGTCGCCGTCCGGCGGTTCGCGGGGCGCGACCCGGACGCCGGTCGGCGCGGGGGAGTTGGAGCAGGACCATCAGGAGGCCGCCGAGTGCGACGCCGGCGGCCGCGGCGCGGATGCCCCAGAGGGTGTGGAAGAGGAGCGCCGTCGTGACGATGCCGACGTTGTAGGCGACGTAGATCGCCGCCGGTGGCAGGAAGTCGCGGTGGGCGCGGAGCGCGGCACTGAGATATCCGGCCATTCCGAAGGTGAGGATCGTCACGGCCGTCAGCCGGGTGCAGTCCACCGCGATGTCGGGTTCGGCGAGGCCGGGGGCCAGCACCCGGACCAGCAGTGGGGCGCCGGCGGCCAGCGTCGCGCTGGCCGCCGTGAGGGCGAGCAGCAGCCGCGGCAGCGTGGCCGCGACCAGGTCGCGGGCCGGGCGGCCACCGCCGCCGGCCAGGGCGCGGCTGAAGGCCGGCACCAGGACGAGCGCCATCGCCTCCTCGATCAGCAGCGTGGCGGCGAACTCCGGCACGGTCCAGGCGACCAGGAAGGCGTCGGTCGCGCCGCCCGCGCCGTACAGCGTGGCGACGATCTGGTCGCGCAGCAGTCCGCACAGCGCGCCGGCCGCGGTCAGCGCCGCGGTGAGGCCGGCGGCCCTGGCCACGAACCGTTCCGTCACGAGTCGCCGTTCCGTCACCGGCCGCCGTTCCGGCGCCGGCCGCCTCTCCGTCACCGGCGCGCGTCCCGTCACGTCCCCTCCCGGGCGGCCGTCGGGGAGAGCGCCCACCAGGCCGTGAGGCCGAGCGCGACGGCGGTCAGCACGGTGGTCGGGCCGCCGATGTCGGCGTAGAGGAAGTTGACGAGCTGCCACACCAGCAGCCCGGTGGCCACCAGCCCGGCCTGCCGGGCCGGCCCGCCGGCCCGTGGCAGGCCGCGCACGCAGCGGGCGAGGAACGCGAGCCAGCAGCCGATCAGCGTGGCGGCGCCGAGCAGGCCGAGTTCGCTGAGCAGCAGCAGGTACATGTTGTGCGGGGACAGCAGCTCCTGCCGCTGGAACGCGGCGCCGGCGCCTGCGGTGTCGCTGCCGGCGGAGAGCGCGAGCGACGCGTAGCTGTCGCGGTGGTCGGCGAAGCCGCGCGGGCCGGTGCCGGTCCACGGGTGGTCCTGCCACATGCCGAGCGCCGCCTGCCACATGGCGTACCGGTCGACGACCGACTGGTCGGGGGTGCCGGTGACGTCCCCGATGCTGCCGAGCCGGTCGGCGACCATGCCGGAGCTGAGCGCGACCCCGCCGACCAGCAGGGCACCGGCGCCCAGCAGGCCGAGCAGCCACCGGCGGGCGCGCCGTCCCGAGGTGAACGCGGCGAGCAGCACGACGACGAACACCGCGGCGCCGCCGGCCAGCCAGGCGCCCCGGCTGAACGAGACGGCGAGCGGCACCGCCAGCAGCGCGGCGCAGCCGAACGTGACCGGGCGCCACCAGCGGGGTGCGGTGCGGGGCGCGGCGAGGCCGAGGCAGAGCGCGGCGACCAGGCCGTAGGAGACGGCGTTGGCCATGCCCATGATGTGGCGCGGGCCGAAGGTGCCGACGGCGCGCACGTTCTGGCCCATGTAGGAGGCGCCGCCCTCGGTGGCGTACTGCCAGCAGCCGACGGCGCCCTGGGCCAGCGCGAGCAGCACGAGCGCCCCGGCGACCAGCCGGAAGTCGCGGGCGTCGCGGAGCAGCACCACCAGGCAGAGCGGCACGACGACGAAGGTCTGGAGGAGGCGGAGGAAGCCGGGGAGCGCGGCGGTCGGGTCGGCGGCGGTGACGGTGGCGACGGCGACGGCGAGCACCGGGGCGCCGAGCAGCACGGCGGCCCGCCGCGGCAGCGGTGGCCGGCGGCCGCGGGCCACCAGCACGGCGCACCAGCCGGCCAGCACCACCGAGGCCAGGTCGGCCGGGGTGGCCGTGGAGCCGGCCAGGCCGAGGTTGCCGGTCGGCACCGCGAGCAGCAGCACGGTGGCGAGCAACGGCAGCAGCCGGCGGCGCTCGGCGGCGGCCGCGCCCGTGGCGCGGGCGGCGCGGGACACCTGCGCGGGCAGCCGTGGCCGGCCGGGTCTCGGGAGCCTGGTGAGGAGGGTCGGGGTCGGCATCAGCTGCCCCCGAGGCGGAGACAGGTGACGGCGGTGCGGAGCATGATGCGGACGTCCTGCCAGAGCGACCAGGTCTCGATGTAGAGGTTGTCGAACCGGGTGCGGTCCTCGATGGACGTGTCACCGCGCAACCCGCTGACCTGGGCGAGGCCGGTGAGCCCGACGGGCATCCGGTGGCGGTCCGCGTAGCCGGGGTGGAGCCGGCTGAACCGGTCGACGAAGTGGGGTCGTTCGGGGCGTGGGCCGACCAGGCTCATGTCGCCGCGCAGCACGTTCCACAGCTGGGGCAGCTCGTCGAGCGAGGTGCGCCGCAGCAGCCGGCCGACGGCGGACATCCGGCCGTCGTGGCTGATGTTCCAGCGGGTGGCGGCCTCCTGGTCGTCGGCCGGCCGCAGGCTGCGGAACTTCAGCATGACGAACGGCCGGCCGTCCTCGCCGACCCGCTCCTGACGGAAGATCACACCGGGCCCGTCGGAGAGCCGGACGGCGACCGCGCAGAGCAGCAGCAGCGGCGCCACGGCGACGAGGGCCGTGCCGGAGACGGCGACGTCGAGGCCGCGTTTGGCCCACCGGGCGATCCGGTGGGCGGAGGGCGGGTCGAGGCGTCGGCAGGCGTAGCCCCACAGGTGGCCGTGGCTCGGCCGCCCGGTGAGCCGCGCGCCGGCCGCTCCCGACTCGATCCACCAGACCGCGCAGCCGCGTTCCCAGAAGGGGCGCAGCAGGGGAGGCCGCGGCGGGCGGGCGAAGACGACGTGCCGGACGGCTCCGCGCGGCACGGCCCGGCCGAGGTCGGCGCCGAGGGGCAGCACGGGCAGCGGGACCCGCTCGGGCAGCCGCTCCGGTACCGGGCCGACGAGGGCGACGGGCCGCATGCCGAACTCGGGGTGCGCCTGGAGCATGGCGGCGACGCGCTGGGCGTGCGCGCCGGTGCCCACGATCAGCGTGGGGAGCGGGCGACGGCGCGCGGCCCGGCGGCGGGTCCCGTGGACGGCGCCGCGCGCCAGGACGGCGAGCAGGGTCTGGGCGGAGACGAGCAGGAGTGTCCTGACGGAGTCGTGCCGCTCGGCGAGGAGCGTGGCGGCGACGCACCAGGCGATGGCGGAGTGGGCGAGCAGCGGCGGGAGTTCGTCGAGGGCGGCGGTGGTGGGCGTCGGCCGGTAGAGGCCGCGGACCCGGTTGAGGGCGGTGAACGCGACGAGGCAGACCAGTGAGGCCAGGACGAGGGCCGGGGTGAGCGCGTCGGTTGTCGGGGAG
>NZ_SMKI01000638.1 GCF_004348415.1 Streptomyces hainanensis | reverse complement strand
CCACCCAGTCGCCCCCGGCCCACCGGCGGACGCCCGGACGGCCGGCCACCGGCGGTGCCTCGTCGTCCCAGACCAGCCGGGCCGGCGTGCCCCCGGCCGCCGGCGGCCGGGCCGACGGCGACGCGATGGGCCACTCGCCGGCCGGACCCCCGTCCCACGACGGCCCCCGCACGGCCACGCTCCCGCTCAACAGCAGGGCGAGCAGGGCCGCGAGCACCAGTCCCCGCCGCCCCGGCGGCCAGCCGGGCGCACGGCAGCGGGGAGACGGCTGCGGCGACGATGGCGACGATGGCATCGGTCCCTCAACGACGGTCGGCGGTGCGCCAGACGGACTTTCTACCACCGCTCGTCCCGCCGAGCGCTCCGCGGGAAGACCGGTACACCACCCGCGGGTCCTTCGTGGCTGGTCGCGCCCGCGAGGCAGAGCCTCCCCCGGACTCCGTCCGGGAGGTACCCCCATGCCTGCGGCCGGACTCCGTCCGGGAGGGAGTGCCCCCTGCGCGGAGTGCTCGGGGGAGCGCCCCTGTACGCGCCACCGCCCCGCGCCCCTTCGGGGCGCCGCCAACCGCACCGAACCTCACCAGGTCTGCCTCAGGTGCCCTCGGCCAGCTCCAGCCAGCGGGTCTCCAGCTCGTCCCGTTGCCCGCCCAGCTCGCGCAGCTGGGCGTCGAGCTCGGCCATCCGCTGGAAGTCGGTGGCGTGCTCGGCCATCTCGCCGTGCAGCGTCGCCTCCTTCTCGCCGATCCGCTCCAACTGCCGCTCGATGCGCTGGATCTCCTTCTGGCTGGCCCGGGAGAGCTGCGCCGGCTTGGCCGCCGGCGCGGCCGGGGCGGCCGCCACCGGCACGGGCGCGGCCTCGGCCTCGCGGCGCGCGGCACGCCGCTCCAGGTACTCGTCGATGCCGCGCGGCAACATCCGCAGCGTGCCGTCGCCCAGCAACGCGAACACCCGGTCGGTGACCCGCTCGACGAAGAACCGGTCGTGGCTGATGACCACCATCGACCCGGGCCAGCCGTCCAGCAGGTCCTCCAGCTGGGTCAGCGTCTCGATATCCAGGTCGTTGGTCGGCTCGTCGAGGAACAGCACGTTCGGCTCGTCCATCAGCAGCCGCAGGATCTGGAGCCGCCGACGCTCGCCGCCCGACAGGTCGCCCACCGGCGTCCACTGCCGCTCCTTGCCGAAGCCGAACCGCTCGCACAGCTGGGACGCCGTCATCTCCCGGCCCCCGCCCAGGTCGACCCGGCCCCGCACCTGCTCCACCGCCTGCAACACCCGCCACTCCGGGTCGAGTTCGGCGACCTCCTGGGAGAGGTAGGCGAGCCGCACGGTCTGGCCGACGGTGATGGTGCCGGCCGCCGCCCGGCCGGCCGCCATCGCCCGCAGCAACGACGTCTTGCCCGCGCCGTTGACGCCGACCAGACCGATCCGGTCGCCGGGGCCCAACTGCCAGGTGAGGTGCGAGAGCAGGGTGCGGTCGCCGGCCCTGACCGTCACGTCCTCCAGGTCGTAGACGGTGCGGCCGAGCCGGGCGCTGGCGAACTTCATCAGCTCGGCGCCGTCGCGCGGCTCCGGCACGTCGGCGATCAGCGCGTTGGCCGCCTCGATGCGGAACCGCGGCTTGCTGGTGCGGGCCGGGGCGCCGCGCCGCAGCCAGGCCAGCTCCTTGCGCATCAGGTTCTGCCGCTTGCTCTCCTCGGTGGCGGCGATCCGCTCCCGCTCGGCGCGGGCGAACACGTAGTCGCTGTAGCCGCCGTCGTAGGCGTGGACCTGGCCGCGCTGCACGTCCCACATCCGGGTGCAGACCCGGTCGAGGAACCACCGGTCGTGGGTGACGACGACGAGCGCGGAGCGGCGGGCCGCCAGATGCTCGGCGAGCCAGGCGATGCCCTCGACGTCGAGGTGGTTGGTCGGCTCGTCGAGGACGATCAGGTCCTGCTCGGCGATCAGCAGCTTCGCGAGCGCGATCCGCCGCCGCTCGCCACCGGAGAGCGGGCCGATCACCGTGTCGAGCCCGGCCGGGAAGCCGGGCAGGTCGAGGCCGCCGAACAGGCCGGTCAGCACGTCGCGGACGCGCGGCTCGCCGGCCCACTCGTGGTCGGCGAGGTCGCCGATGACCTCCTGCCGGACGGTGGCGGCCGGATCGAGGGCGTCGTGCTGCGCGAGCAGCCCCAGACGCAGCCCGCCCAGGTGGGTGACCCGCCCGTCGTCGGCCGGCTCCAGCCTGGCCAACACCCTGATCAACGTGGTCTTGCCGTCGCCGTTGCGGCCCACGACGCCGATCCGGTCGTGCTCGCCGACGCCCAGCGACACCCCGTCCAGCAGGGTCCTGGTGCCGAAGACCTTGCGGACGGCCTCCAGGTTGACAAGGTTCCTGGCCGGCTTGCCGGCCGCCTTGGCGGCTGGCTTTCCGGTCGGCTTCCCACTCGGCTTGGACGACGGTTCAGGCATGGGAGCCGATGGTAGTCGCCCCGGGAGCCGGCCCGTTCGTCACCCGGGCGGCCCGACAGGTGCCGGAGGCCCGCAGCGACTTGGCCACCAGCTCGGCCGACTCGGCATCGGCGACGAGGAACGCGCAGCTCGGCCCGGAACCGGACACCAGCCCGGCCAGCGCACCACCGGCCAGCCCCGCCGCCAGGGTGGCGGCCAGCGAGGGACGCAGCTCGACGGCGGCCGGCTGGAGATCGTTGACGAGGACCGCCGCCAGGGCGTGCGCGTCCCCGTCGCGCAGCGCGGCCAGCAGCGCCGGGTCGGCCTCGGGCTCGGGCACCGGCGTCGCACCGCGCAGCCGGTCGCAGGCGCGGTAGACCTCGGGGGTCGACAGGCCGCCGTCGGCGAGGGCGAACACCCAGTGGAACGTGCCGGCCACCGGCAGCTCGGTCAGCCGCTCCCCACGGCCCCGCCCCAGCGCGGCGCCGCCGACGAGGCTGAACGGCACGTCCGAGCCGAGCTCCGCGCAGAGCGCGAGCAGCTCGGCGCGGGAGGTGCCGGTGCCCCACAGCGCGTCACAGGCCACCAGCGCCCCGGCGGCGTCGGCACTACCGCCGGCCATGCCGCCGGCCACCGGGATGTCCTTCTCGATGTGCAGGTGAACGGCGGCCGCCACCCCGTGGTGACCGGCCAACGCCTCGGCGGCCCGCACCGCCAGGTTGCCGCCGTCCAACGGCACGAGCTCGCTCCCCGGCCCCGAGCAGCTGACCGTGACGCCGGGGGTGGGCGACGGCGTGGCGGTGACGTGGTCGTAGAGGCCGACGGCGAGGAAGACGTTGGCCAGATCATGGAACCCGTCGGGGCGCGGGGCGCCCACGGCGAGCTGCACATTGACCTTGGCGGGCACGCGGACCGTGACGGCTCGCTGCGCTGGCTGGACGGGCATGCGGCGATTCTCCCCCACGACCGCTCGGCGCGCGGACCCGCCAACCGCTCGGCGCGCGGACCCGCTCCCCGACGGGGCCGGGGTGGGG
>NZ_SMKI01000637.1 GCF_004348415.1 Streptomyces hainanensis | reverse complement strand
GGCTTGGGGGTGGGGTCGGTGGGCGACGTCGGGTCGCCGCCACCGAACGGGTCGGCGCACGCGCCTCCGTCACCGAGTGTGCGGTTGGCCTGGGCGAGCAGGTTCTGCACGCCCTGCCTGGGGAGGGCGGCGGTCAGGTCGGCGATGCGGCCGCTCAGGTCGCTGCCCGCGGTGAGCGTGAACTCGCCGGCGGGCGCCGGGGCGCCCGCGCCGGGAAAGTCGAGTGCGGCCAGCTCACGCTGGCGCGGGCTGAGGGTGCCGACCTCGGCCAACGGCTCCTGCGGTTCCCACTCCTCGTCGCCGGGGGCGGCCCCGGGCACCGGTGTCCCGGCGGCGGGCGTGGCGGCCGCGGCGGAACTCGCCGGGCCCGAGACGGCCAGGCCGAGCGGCAGGATCAGGGCCACGGTCAGCGCGGCCCCCGCGCCGCGCGACCATCGCCTTCGGGACCGGCTTCGTAACCGCTGTCGTGGCTGCTGTCGTGACGTGTGTCGTACCTGGTGTCGCGCCTGGTGTGGTTCCTGGTGTGGTTCCTGGTGTCGTAACCGTCGTCGGATCAAGGTTCGCCCCTCGAGGTGACCGTCGAGTACGGACCAACCCAGAGTGACATGGACGCAACAGAACCAGTAGCCCCTCGGGGCTCGACCTCACCGTGACTGGGCGGGGATCTCGTTGGGGACCGCGCCGCCGAACCGCCGGTCACGCGAGGCGTACTCGACGCACGCGTCCCACAGGTTGCGCCGGTCGAAGTCCGGCCAGAGCACGTCCTGGTAGACCATCTCCGCGTAGGCGCTCTGCCAGATCAGGTAGTTCGACGTGCGCTGCTCCCCGGACGGCCGCAGGAACAGGTCCACGTCCGGCATGTCGGGGAAGTAGAGGTACTGGCTCAGCGTGCGCTCGTTGACCTTCTCCGGCGATATCCGGCCGGCCCGCACGTCCTCCGCGAGCCGGGCGGCCGCGTCCGCGATCTCCGCGCGCCCGCCGTAGTTGAGGCACATGTAGAGCGTCATCGCGTCGTTGTTCCTGGTGCGCTCCTCCGCGTACTGGAGCTTGCGGATCACCGACTTCCACAGCCGCGGCTCGCGCCCGGCCCACCGGATGCGCACCCCCATCGCGTCGAGCTCGTCGGTGCGGCGGTCGATAACGTCCCGGTTGAAGCCCATCAGGAAGCGCACCTCGTCCGGTGAGCGCTTCCAGTTCTCCGTGGAGAAGGCGTACAGCGACAGGTTGCTGATGCCGAGCTCCAGGCAGCCCTTGACCGTTTCGAGGACGACGGCCTCGCCCCGCTTGTGCCCCTCGGTGCGCGGCAGGCCACGCTCCTTGGCCCAACGACCGTTCCCGTCCATCACCACGGCCACGTGCCGCGGGACCAGCTCACCGGGCAGCTTCGGCGGCTGGGCGCCGGACGGGTGCGGGTCGGGGGCGCGGTACTCACGACGCCGCCGGGACGACAGGATTCCGCGGGCAGCCATAGGGGGACTCCGTAACGTCGGTGCGATCCTGAGCGACCGAGGGTATCGCCGCTCAGCCCTTCTCCACGAATCTGAGGGACCGTAGTCCGCGCTCCAGATGCCAGTGCAGATAGGCCGAGACGAGCCCGCTGCCCTCCTTCACGTGCCGGGTCTCGGCGCGGTCGGCCGTCTCCCAGTCGCCGGTGAGCAGCGCGCCGAGCAGCCGCAGCGCGTCGGGCGACGGCACCACGCTGCCCGGCACCCGACAGTCGCCGCACACCGCCCCCCCGGCGGCGAGCGAGAAGAACCGATTCGGCCCGGGGAGACCGCACTTGGCGCAGTCCTCGAAGCTGGGCGCGTAGCCGCCGACCGCCAGCGACCGGAGCAGGAACGCGTCCAGCACGAGCCCGGGGGCGTGCGCCCCGGCGGCCAGCGTACGCAGGCCGCCGACCAGCAGCAGGTACTGCTGGACGTTGGGCTCGCCCTCGTGGTCGGTGAACCGCTCGGCCGTCTCCAGCATCGCCGTCCCCGCCGTGTAGCGGGTGTAGTCGTCCACGATGTGCCGGCCGTAGGGGGCGATGGACTCGGCCTGGGTGCACAGCGGCAGCGAACGGCCGACCAGCGTGCTCCCCCGCGCGTAGAACTGCACGTCGACGTGCGAGAAGGGCTCCAGGCGCGCACCGAACTTCGACTTGGTACGGCGCACGCCCCGCGCGACCGCGCGCACCCTGCCCTGCCCGCGGGTCAGCAGGGTGATGATCCGGTCCGCCTCGCCCAGCTTCTGGGTGCGCAGCACGATGCCGTCGTCGCGGAACAGGCTCATGCCGCCCATTCTCGCCCACCGGGCGGGCGCCGCCGCCGTGCGGGGCCGCCCCGCGCCCCGGATCGTGGAGGGTGTGAAGCCCGACGAGCCCGGCTCCTCCCGATGGCGCGGCCGCTCCCTGCTGGCCGCCGAGCCGGCACTGCGGCTCGGGCGCTGGGACGTGTCCTGGCTGCTGCCGACGGTGCTGCTGGCCGGCATCGCCCTCGCCGACTGGAACTCGTCGGGCGAGTTCCGGGTGGTGACCTGGCTGGCGGCGGTGCCGATCGTCGCCTCGGCCGTGGGCGGGATGCTGACCACGGTGATCTTCGCGCTGCTCGCGCCGACCGCGTTCATCCTGCTCGACCTGTCCTGGGAACACGCCGAGCAGATGGGCGCGGGCGACTTCCTGCTGGTGGTGGCGGGCGGCGCGCTCGCCGTGCTGTCGCGCTGGCTGCGCGGCCGCGCCTACCACCACCTGCTGAGCGTGGAGAACGCCGCCGAGGCGACCCGGCTCGCGGTGCTGCGGCCGATCCCACCGGAGACGGACGGCCTGCGCTCCGCCAGCGCCTACCTGGCGGCCGACAGCGCCGCCCAGGTCGGCGGCGACTTCTTCGACGTCCAGCCGTCGCCGTACGGCCCCCGGGTGCTCCTCGGCGACGTGCAGGGCAAGGGCACCGGGGCCGTGGACGCGGCGGCCGCGCTGCTCAGCACCTTCCGGGAGGCCGGCTACCACGAGCCGCTGCTGGCCACGGTGGCCGCACGGCTCGAGGACCGGCTGCGGCGGGAGAACGAGTACGTGGCCGGCTTCGGCGAGCGGGAGGAGCGGTTCGCGACGGCGGTGCTGGTGGGGTTCCCCGCGATGGACACCGGCTGGGTGGAACTGGTCAACTTCGGCCACGCCGGCCCGCTGGTCGTCGGCCCGGCGGGCGTCCGGCAGCTCCCGGAGGGCAGCGGCACGCCGCTCGGCCTCACCGCGATGTCCACCCCCGGCGACGGCGAGGAACCGCCGGTGGAGCTGCCGCCGGTGCTGCGGGTGTCGTTCGACGGCGTCGAGACGTTGCTGCTGGTCACGGACGGCGTGACGGAGGCCCGCGACCGGGCCGGGGAGTTCCTGCCGCTGGCCGACCACCTGGCGGGGCGGGTGGGGGAGGCGTGTGCGTCGCCGGAACGGTTGGTGGCGCTGGTGGAGCGGGCGGTGCGGGGCCACACGGG
>NZ_SMKI01000636.1 GCF_004348415.1 Streptomyces hainanensis | reverse complement strand
GGCTTCACGTCGGGTGGGCGGACCGCGAGCCCGCGCCTGGTCGGTACTAGGACATCCGAGCATCCGGATGCGCGACGGCCCCGCGTGTGAGATGACCGGGGTGGGGTCGATTATGACGCGGGGACCGGCGGCATGCGCACGAGGGGCGGCCCTGGGGTGATGGTGGCACCCGGCGGGCGAGTTGCCCATCCGCGCCCCGCGGGCTGCCGCCCCGGGGGCGCGCCCGGCGGGGTCGGCAGGATCGGCGCCCCGCGCCGACCGGCGGCGCTCCGGTTCGCCGGGTCGGCGAGCGGGGCCGCCGTGGCGGCGGGTGTCAGCCGGCTACTCGGGCCGCCAGCGCGTCGCCGATCGCGTCGGTGGAGCGCGGGGTGGCGGCGTCGCGCTCGGCCAGGTCGGCGGTGACGACGTCCTCGACGCGGACGGCCTCCGCCTCGTAGCCGAGGTGGCGCAGCAGCAGGGCGACGGAGAGCACGGTGGCCGTGGGATCGGCCTTGCCGGTGCCGGCGATGTCGGGCGCGGAGCCGTGGACCGGCTCGAACATCGACGGGAAGGCGCCGGTCGGGTTGATGTTCCCGGAGGCGGCGAGGCCGATGCCGCCGGTGACGGCCGCGGCCAGGTCGGTGAGGATGTCGCCGAACAGGTTGTCGGTGACGATCACGTCGAAACGCTCGGGCTGGGTGACCAGGAAGATCGTGGCGGCGTCGACGTGCAGGTAGTCGGTGGTGACCTGCGGGTACTCCTGGGCGATCCGGTCCACGGTGCGCTGCCAGAGGTGACCGGCGTGCACCAGCACGTTGTTCTTGTGGACCAGCGTCAGCTTCCTGCGGGGGCGGGCCGCGGCCCGCTCGAACGCGTCGCGGACGACCCGCTCCACGCCGTACGCGGTGTTGACGCTGACCTCGTTGGCGATCTCGGCGGGGGTGCCGGTGCGCACGGATCCGCCGTTGCCGACGTAGAGGCCCTCGGTGCCCTCGCGGACGACGACGAAGTCGATGTCGGGGCGGCCGGCCAGCGGGGTCGGGGTGTTGGGGAACAGCTTGCTGGGACGCAGGTTCACGTAGTGGTCGAAGGCGAAGCGCAGCTTGAGCAGCAGCCCGCGCTCCAGCACACCGGACGGCACCGTGGGGTCGCCCACCGCGCCGAGCAGGATGGCGTCGTGGCCCTTCAGCCGCTCGAGTTCCGCCTCCGGCAGGGTCTCGCCGGTGGCGTGCCAACGCGTGGCGCCGAGGTCGTAGCGGGTGGTCTCGAGCTTGACGTCGCCCGGCAGGACGGCGGACAGGACCTTGAGCCCCTGGTCCACCACTTCGGGACCGATGCCGTCACCGGGAATCACCGCGAGATCGATGCTGCGAGCCATGGGGGGACCCTAACTCCGTCCCACGGCCTGACACCAACGCGTCCACCATCCGGACGAGACCGGTCGGCGGGGCGGGCTCAGAGCGCGTCGGGCTCCTCGGCCCCGTCGAACACGGCGCCGTTGTCCCGCCGGTCCAGGGCGCGCTGGAGCGCGCCGGCCGCCTGCCGGCGGCTGGCCTCGCGCGCGGCCCGCGCCGCGGCACGGGCCCTGACCAGCGCGGAGTCGCCGGCGGAACGCGGACGGGTGACGGTCAGGGGCAGCGTGGCGTCCATGGCGGATCAGCTCCAGGCGAGGGGGTGGGTGTGGTCGGGCGACGCTGCCCGACCTTAGAGCCTCCACAAAAGTAGCGGTGATCCACAGTGATGTCTCGCTAAATACTCGACCGTCCTAGTATGTGAGACAGGAATCACCCGTGGTGACGCCCCCACCCGCCCGGCGGCTCAGCCCATGTGGGGATAGCGGTACTCGGTCGGCGGCACCTGGGTCTCCTTGATCACCCGCGGCGAGGTCCAGCGGAGCAGGTTGAACTTGGAGCCCGCCTTGTCGTTGGTTCCCGAGGCCCGGGCCCCGCCGAAGGGCTGCTGCCCGACGACCGATCCGGTGGGCTTGTCGTTGAGGTAGAAGTTGCCGGCCGCGAACCGCAGGCGCTCGCTCGCCCGGGCCGCCACCGCCCGGTCCCTGGCCAGCACGGCGCCGGTCAGCGCGTACGCCGCGACCGACTCCATCTGGTCGAGCATCGTGTCGAAGGTGTCGTCCTCGTACACGTGGACGGCGATGATCGGGCCGAAGTACTCGGTGGAGAACACCTCGTTGTCCGGGTCGGTGCAGGTCAGCACGGTGGGCCTGACGAAGTAGCCGACCGAGTCGTCGTAGGTGCCGCCCGCGATGATCTCGCACGTCGGATCGGTCCTGGCCCGGTCGATGGCCGCCTTGCTCTTGGCGAAGGAGCGCTCGTCGATGACCGCCGCCATGAAGTTGGCGAGGTCGGTCGGGTCGCCCATCGCCAGCCCCTCGGTCTCGGCGACCAGCTCGTCCCGCAGCCCGCCGTCCCACAGCGAGCGCGGCACGTAGGCGCGGGAGGCCGCCGAGCACTTCTGCCCCTGGTACTCGAAGGCGCCTCGGGTGATCGCCGTCCGCACCACGGCGGCGTCGGCGGTCGGGTGCGCCACGATGAAGTCCTTGCCGCCCGTCTCCCCCACGATCCTCGGGTAGCTGCGGTACCGCTCGATGTGCGCGCCGACCTGCTGCCACAGGTAACGGAACGTCGTGGTGGAGCCGGTGAAGTGGATGCCGGCCAGGTCGGGGTGGGGCAGCGCCACCTCGGACACCTCGCGGCCGTCGCCGGTCACCAGGTTGATCACGCCGTCCGGCAGCCCGGCCTCCTCGAGGAGCCGCATCAGCAGCACCGCCGCGTGCGTCTGGGTCGGCGACGGCTTCCACACCACCACGTTGCCCATCAGGGCCGGGGCGGTGGGCAGGTTGCCGGCGATCGCCGTGAAGTTGAACGGCGTGATGGCGTAGACGAAGCCCTCCAGCGGCCGGAAGTCCATCCGGTTCCACACGCCCCTGGGCTGCACCGGCGGCTGCTCGGCCAGGATCTCGCGGGCGAAGTGCACGTTGAACCGCCAGAAGTCGATCAGCTCGCAGGGCGCGTCGACCTCCGCCTGCTGGATCGTCTTGGACTGGCCGAGCATGGTCGAGGCCGCGATGGTCTCCCGCCACGGCCCGGCCAACAACTCGGCGGCCTTGAGGAAGACGGCGGCCCGGTCGTCGAAGGACAGCGCCCGCCAACCGGGCGCGGCGGCCAGCGCGGCGTCGACGGCGTCCTGGGCGTCCTGCCGGGTGGCGTGCGCCGCCGTGCCGAGCCTGGCCCGGTGGTTGTGCGGCTGCACCACGTCGAAGCGCTCGCCACCGCCCATCCGCCGCCGGCCGCCGATGGTCATGGGCAGCTCGATCGGGTTGTCGGCCAGTTCCTTGAGCTTGCGTTCGAGGCGGGCGCGCTCGGCGGATCCCGGCGCGTAGCTGTGCACCGGCTCGTTCACCGGCACGGGGACCTGGGTCACACCGTCCATGACCGGGACTCCTTCACTGTTGGGGGTCGTCGAGGGGGTCGGGAGG
>NZ_SMKI01000635.1 GCF_004348415.1 Streptomyces hainanensis | reverse complement strand
CACCCACCCCTCCGGCCTGCGGCCAACCCGGCCCAGGACGGCCGGGCCACGCCGGAGGCGCCGGCCCGCGGCGAACAAGGCCACGAACCCACGCCGCGGGCGCGGCGGGCCGCCGCGAGGCGGCAAGTGTGACGGCGAAGCCGCCAACTCGCGCCACGGGCGCGGCAGCGGCCGGCGAAGGGCAACGCCGGACGCCCCGACACGTCCGCCGCGAAGCGGCAAGGGGCAACGAAGCCGCGAACCGAGCACCGGCCGGCGAAGCGCAACGCCGGCGGCAAGGGACAACCGAGCCACCGCCTCGGTCGCGCCAGCGGCAGCGGCCCGCTACGCCGCGAAGCGGCCGACGCACGCCGAAGGCGGTCCGGCACAAGCCGCGAACCGAGCAGCGGCCGGCGAAGGGCAACGCCGGACGCCCCGACACGTCCGCCGCGAAGCGGCAAGGGGCAACGAAGCCGCCACCGCGGTGGCGGAAGCGGCGCTAACGCGCGCCACCGGCCACCGGCCAGCGGCCAGCGGCCCGCCCCGGCCGCGAAGCGGCAACGGACGGCGAAGCCGCGAGCCCGCGCCGCAGGCGCGAACGCGTGCGGCTCCGGCCGCAGGCCGGGCACCAGCGGGCGAAAGGACGGCGGGCGGCGGCGAAGCCGCCAACTCGCGCACCGCGCCCGGCACCGGCCGTGGCATGGCGTCGGGTCAGCGCCGCAGGCTTCGGCGTCGGGTCAGCGCCGCAGGCGCCGGTTTCGGCGGCGCCAGAAGAGGAGGGCGGCGTACCAGGCGAACCGCAGGGGGCCGCCCCTGCTGTAGGCGCGGGCCGCGCGGTAGAGGAGGGCGGCGGTGGAGGCCGCGCGCCAGCGCGGGCTGTCGCGGCGAGGACGGTGGCGCGGCAACGCGCCGTGACGTGGCAAGGTGCCCCCTACTGACGGAGCCGGTAGCCGAGGAGGCCCAGCCCCAGGCCGAGGCAGGCCAGGCCCGCGCCGAGTGGCAGGACCGGGGGGACCTCGCCGCCGCGGCGGGCCGCGGCGGGGGCCGGTTCGCCGAGGTCGCGGACCGGGCCCGGTGTCGTCGGGGCCGGCTCCCACCACAGGATCGGTTGGTCGGCCGCCGCGGGCCGGTCCTCCTCGCGGTCCTCCACGGCCGGCGGCGGGCTCGCCGCGACGGCCGGCTGGGGCAGAAGGGGCGCCGCGACCACCGCCACGGCCACTGCGTAACCCGCCCACACCCTCACTGGCCCGTTCCTTCACGCTCTGTCCGATGATGCAACCGATACTGTTACCAGCGTCACATATCATCACAAAAGCCGCATCCGGAACCAGAGATGGCTCAGCGTGTCAGCACGATCTTCCCGACATGGCCGCTCTCCTCCAGCACCCGGTGCGCGTCGGCCGCCGCCGGCAGCGGCAGTCGCCGGTCGACCACCGGCCGCAGCCGGCCGTCCGCGAACATCGGCCAGACGTGCTCCCGCACCGCCGCCACCACGGCCGCCTTCTCGGCCACCGGCCGAGCCCGCAGCGACGTCGCCGTGACCGAGCCGCGCTTGGCCATCAGCCGCTGCAGGTTGATCTCGGCCTTGACGCCGCCCTGCATCCCGATGATCGCCAGCCGGCCGCCCGTCGCCAGCGCGTCGATGTTCCTGGCCAGGTACCTGGCCCCGACGATGTCGAGGATCACGTCCGCGCCCCGCCCCTCGGTGGCGGCGGAGAGTTCGGCGACGAAGTCCTGCTCGCGGTAGTTGATCAGCACCTCGGCGCCCAACTCCGCGCAGCGCGCCAGCTTCTCGTCGCTGCCGGCCGTCACCGCGACCCGCGCCCCGGCCGCCCGGCCCAGCTGGATCGCCATGGTGCCGATGCCGCTGCCGCCGCCGTGCACCAGCAGCGTCTCGCCGGGCCGCAGCCCGGCGCCGAGGAAGACGTTGGACCACACCGTGCACACCACCTCGGGCAGCGAGGCGGCCGTGACCAGGTCCATCCCGGTCGGGACCGGCAGCAGCTGCCCGGCGGGGACCGCGACCAGCTCCGCGTAGCCGCCGCCGACGAGCAGCGCGCACACCTCGTCGCCGACCCGCCAGTCCCCGACGCCGTCCCCGACGGCGACGACCCGCCCCGCGCACTCCAGGCCCGGGTAGGGCGAGGAGCCGCGGGGCGGGTCGTAGAAACCCTGCCGCTGGAGCACGTCGGCCCGGTTGACGCCGGCCGCCGCCACCTCGATCAGGACCTCACCGGCCGACGGTTCGGCATCCGGCACTTCCGTCCACACCAACGCCTCGGGACCACCGGGCGCGGCAATCGTGATCGCATGCATGGACGAGACGCTACCGCCAGGCCGCCGCCCGACACGGTGTCAGGAGGAGAAGAACAGGCCGGACATGCCGCCCTTGCGGCGGTGGTGACCCTGGTGCCCGTAGTGGCCGCCGCCGTGCGGGGCGCCCCAGGCCGGGCCCGGCTGCTGGTAGTGCTGCTGCGGTGCCGGGGCCGGCGGGGGCGGCGGGGGAGCCTGCGCCGACCACTGCGACTCAAGCTGGGTGATGTGCTCCAGCTCGCCGTAGTCGAGGAAGATCCCCCGGCAACCGCTGCACTGCTCGATCTGAACCCCACTGCGGTTGAACGTGTGCATCGGCGCACGACACTTGGGACACTGCATCTTCGGCTCCATCGGCTCAACAGACGACTGGATGTCCCGTTCACCCTACGACAGGGCCTCGATTCGCCGGCAGGAGTCGACGAACGCCGCCCCTTCCCCGGTCAGCGGCCGGCTCGACAGCAGGGCGCGGGCGGCGAGTTGGGCGGTGAGCGCGCGGGCCGGCCCGTCCAGCCAGCCGGGCCACGGCTCGGCCACGCCGTAACCGGCGAGGAAGCGGCGCCAGTCGGCCTCCGGCACCAGGCCGGCCGCGTACCAGGCCGCCGGCCTCGCCAGGTCCCAGGCGGGGTCGCCGAGCCCGAGGTCGTCCACGTCGATCAGCAGCAGCCCACCACCGTGCGCCGGGTCGGTCACCAACTGCCCGAAGTGGAAGTCGCCGTGACAGAGCGTCCGCCGCGATCCCAGGTCGGGGGCGCCCGCCAGCACCCGCTCGACCGCCCGCCGCTCGTCCGGCGTCCCGGCGCCCGGCGCGGCCCGCAGCGCGGCCACCGTCTCGGCGGCCCTGGCCGGCCCGCCGGCCGCCGGCAGCGGGCCGGTGCCGAGCGCGGCCGGGTCGACCGCGTGGAGCAGGGCGAGCAGCGCGCCGGCCGCCGCCCACGGCAGTTCGTCGACGTCCGGATCGATCGGCGTCCCGTAGGGCCAGAGCGTCGCCGGCCGGCCGCCGCGCAGCGGACGCACCGCGGCGGGCTCCACCGGCGGCAGCAGGATCCCGGTCAGCGCCGGGTGCGCGGCCACCCGCAGCCGTGCAGCGAGCGCTACCGCGTCGGTGTCGGGCGCGTGGGCCTTGGCCACCACCGCCCCGACCCGCACCAGCGTGGCGTCGGGCCGTTCGGCCAGCACCCGCGGCGCGGCCGGCCGCCCAGGCCCAGGCCCGACCAGCGCCGCCAGTTCCCCCAACACCCCCAACAC
>NZ_SMKI01000634.1 GCF_004348415.1 Streptomyces hainanensis | reverse complement strand
AGCGAAAGGCAGTCCCATGTCCGAGCCCCCCGCTCAGCTCACCGCGCCCGCCCCCCGTCGCAGATATCGCCCCGGCGAGGTGACCTCCAGCCAGAACCTGATGGTCTTCGTCCTCTCCATGACGCTGTTCGGCCTCGCCAACATCGTCACCGAGGTGCTGCCGGAGATAGCCATCGGCCCGGTCGAACTCTCCGTCTCCTACCTCGCGTTCGTGCCCGTCGTGATGGTCGCGCTCTTCAACCCGCTGCCTGCCGCGCTCGGCGCGCCGCTCGGCGAGATCGTCTTCGTCGACCTGCTGATGGGCGACTTCTCCGGGATCGGCGAGCTGGAGGGCTACCTCCAGATGTTCCTCGGCCTCTACATAGGCGGCTGCCTGGTCCGCGACCCGCGCCGCCGGCCGCAGATCTTCCTCGCCGCCGTCGTCACCGTCGCCGTCGACAAGATGCTCTCGGCCGTCGTGGACCTGGGGAAGGTCTGGGTCGGCGTGGCCGACGCCGAGTACGTGGAGGGCCTGCCGCAGTCGATCCTGCTCCTGGAGGGGATCGGCTTCTCCACCGACCTGCTGATCAGCGGCGTGCTCTTCGGCGCGCTGCCCGCCGGGATCCTCGCCCCGCGGCTCCACGGGAAGATCGAGCCGCTGCTGGGCCTGGAGCCCCGCGACCCCGCCCGGCCGATCCCGCTGGCGCAGCGCGGTGGCGCGGTCTTCCTGCTGCTCGCGGTCTTCCTCTCCTTCGTCGCGATGATCGCCGCCTTCCTCGGCGAGATCGTGGACAACTTCGGTGTCTGGGAGCCCGGTTTCGTCGACGAGTACGGGCAGCGGTTCCTGTGGATCGGGGTGGCAGCCGCGCTGATCGTGCTGGTCGGGGTGTGGGTCGCGGCCCGCGCCCTGGTCGGGTCGCGGCGGGCGCGGACCGCCCAGGAGACCGCCCGATGACGGGAGACCCGGCGAGCGAGGGGCCCGCGATCGAGGTCGCGGGCCTGTCGTTCCGTTACCCGGGAGCCACGGCGGAGAGCCTGCGCGGGGTCGACCTGCGCGTCGAGCGGGGCGACTTCGTCGCCGTCGTCGGCGGCAACGGCTCGGGCAAGACGACGCTCTGCAAGACCTTCAACGGCCTGGTGCCGCACTACTGGTCGGGCGCCTACGAGGGCTCGGTGCACGTCCTGGGCCAGGACACCAGGGACCTGTCGGTGGCGGCGCTCTCGCACCGGGTCGGCTACGTCTACCAGGACTTCGGCAACCAGCTGGTGCGCCCCACGGTGCGCGACGAGATCTCGTTCGGCCCGATCAACTTCGGCCAGCCCGACCACCGGGAACGCACCGAGGAGGCCATGGCGCTGCTCGGCGTCCAGCACCTGGCCGACCGTTTCGTCTGGCAGCTCTCCGGCGGCCAGCAGCATCTGGTGGCGCTGGCCGCGGTGTTGGCGCTGCGCCCCGGGATCGTGGTGGTGGACGAGCCGGTGGCCGAGCTCGACCCGGCCCGCGCCGGCGAGATCTACGAGCGGCTCGCCCAGCTCAACGCCGAACTCGGCACCACCGTGGTGGTGATCGAGCACCACGCCGAGTACGTCGCCCGCTACGCCCGCTCGGTGGTCCTGATGGCCGACGGGGCGCCGGTGTGGCACCTGCCGACCCGCGAGGCGCTGGGCCGGGCCGACGAGCTGGCCGCGCACGGCATCCCGGCGCCGGGGATCATCCGGGCGGTGCGGGCGGTGGATCCGGCGTCGCCGGTGCCGCTGACCGTGGGCGAGGCGGCCGGGCTGCTGCGGGCGTCGACCGGCGAGGGCCGCCCGGCCCCCGAGCCGGTGGCCGACCGGACGCCGGTGGCCGACCGGACGACGGCGGTCGGGCGGACGCCGGCGGTCGAACGGACGCCCGCGGCCGGCGTGGTCGCCGAGCTGCGGGACGTCTGCCACGGCTACCGCCAGGTGCGCGGCGAGCGGTCGACGGTGCTGGACGGCGTGAGCGTGGCGCTGCGCGACGGTGAGCGGATCGCGCTGGTCGGCGGCAACGGCGCGGGCAAGTCCACGCTGCTGCGGCTGCTGACCGGGATCCGGGTGCCGCGCTCCGGCACTGTGCTGGTGGGCGGCGTCGACACCCGGGACACCGGCCCGGCCCAACTCGCCGACCGGGTCTGCTACCTCTACCAGCGCCCCGAGCAGATGTTCCTCAAGGACAGCGTGCGCGAGGACGTGGCGATGTTCCCCACCGGGCGGAAGGCGCCGGACGCGGCCGAGCTGGTGGAGACGGTGCTGCGCCGCACCCGGCTCGACGGCCTCGCCGAGCGGGACGGCCGGATGCTCTCGGGCGGCCAGCAGCGCCGGGCCACGCTGGCCATCGGCCTGGCGACCAGGCCCGCGCTGCTGCTGCTCGACGAGCCCACCTCCAGCCTGGACGTGGGCAGCAGGGACGCGGTGATCGGGATGCTGGACGAGCTGGCCGACAGCGTGCGGTGCGCGGTGGTGGCCACCCACGACATGCACCTGGTCGCCGAGTGGGCCGACCGGGTGCTGGTGCTGGACGGCGGCCGACTGGTCGCCGACACCGAGCCGGCCGCGCTCTTCGCCGACCAGGCGCTGCTGGCCCGCGTCGGCCTGGTGCCGCCGCAGATCACCCAACTCGGCGCCGAGCTCGGCCTGGTGCCGCCGCCGCTGTCCGTGCCGGAGCTGCTGGCCCGGCTCGTCACCATCCAGGAGGGAGCGCTCGATGGCGCGTAAGGAACGCGACCGGCTGTCCGTGGAGTGGGTGAAGCTGGAGTTGGTGCGCACCGCCTACGCCACCCGGGGCGGTCTGCTGGCCCGGATGGATCCGCGGTGCGTGATCGGCTGGTACCTGATCTTCGCGGTGGTGCCGTGGTTCACCCACAACCTGACGGTGCTGGGCGGGCTCTTCCTCATCACCGCGGTCTCGGTGGTGCTCAGCCGGGTCGGGCCGCTGGTGCTCGGCCTGTTCGTGCTCGGCTTCGTGATGGAGAGCGGCTATCTGCTGCTGGCGGCCTGGATGTTCGGCGGCGGGGTCTCCACGGCGCTGGCGCTGGCCGAACTCACCCTGAAGCTGGGCACCATCAGCCTGGCGAGCATGGCGGCGTTCGTCTCGCTCGACCCGGAGAAGCTGTCGGACGCGCTGCTGAGCCTGCACGCGCCGGCGATGGTCAGCTTCGGGGTGAGCTACGGCTACCGGATGCTGCCGATCCTGATGGAGGAGTTCCACACCATCATCGACGGACACCGGCTGCGCTCGGCGCCGCTCACGGCCAAGGGCTTCCTCGGCTGGCGGCTGGTGGCGCGCACGGCGTCCACGGTGGTCGCGGCGTTCTACCCGATGATGCTGAACACCGCCAAGCGCACCAGGACCACCGTGGAGGCGCTGGAGACCCGGGGCTTCACCTACGCGATGGAGCACCCCGACGGCCGGCGCATCCGGCTGGCGCACCTGCGCGTCGGGGGGCGGGACGTGGCGTTGCTGGTGGTGACGGTGGCGCTGATCGCGGCGGCCTTCACGGCCGGCGCCGCCTGGCCGTTGTACGGGGCCGGGGCCGGGGCC
>NZ_SMKI01000633.1 GCF_004348415.1 Streptomyces hainanensis | reverse complement strand
GCGGGCACCGTGCTGCCGGCCGACACCACCGTCTGGTGGGGGGAGTGAGCGATCCGGGCTCGGACGCCAGGAGCCCCCGGCTCGCCGACATCGCCCAGCATGCCCGGGTCAGCGAGGCCAGGGTCAGGCCGCCGCCGAGGCGGTGGTCGTGGTCGTGACGACCGTCATGGAGCGGGTGAGGCCGGCGCGGGCGAGCGCCTCGTGGAGGTCGGGGGACGCGCCCTCGATCACCATCTCCGTGCCGGGGGCGAGGTGTTGTTGGGCGAAGGCCAGGCAGCGCACGCCCGCCGGGGCGAGCGACTCCAGGTCGTGGGCGTCGACCAGCAGGCGTCGGGGCGCCGTGCCCACGGCCTGGTCGACGAGGGTGCGCAGGGTGCGGACGTCGGCGTCGGTGAGCCGGCCGGCGAGGTGCAGCACGGCGGAGCTGCCCGCCGAGCCGAGCGAGGCGGTGAACGACATCGGTTTCTCCTTTCAGCGGCCTGTCAGTTGCGGCGGTCCGCCGGACGGACCGTGGCCCGGACCGCGAGTGGCGAGGCGGAGTCCGGCAGGCGGACGGTGAGTTCGGTCGGGTCGAAGTCGGCGTAGGGCCGGCCGTCGACGGTGACGCCGTCCAGCACGACCGCGCCGGGCGGGAGGACGTCGGGCGCGACGCGCAGCAGCCGGTCCGGGTAGCGGGCGTCGGGTCCCGGCCTGAAGTGGAGGTCGAGCGGCTCCCGTTGGACCAGCAGCCGGGTGTAGACCTCGGCGAGGTAGCAGAGCTCGGCCTTGTGGTACATGCTCATGGCGTGGCTGCCCTTGAGCCGCTCGTTGCCCATCAGGTAGGGGATGCCCTGGGCGAGGACGGTGAAGAACACGCCGCCCTCGTCGTGGTCGAGGAAGAACGCGTTGTAGAAGGCGGCCGACTCCCTGGCGTGGCGCAGGAAGTCGTCGTCGCCGGTGTTGCCGGCCAGGATGAGGTAGGCCAGGATGGCCTGCTCCTGCTGCCACCAGGACTTGCGGTCGTGCCAGACGAAGGCGTGCCGGCCGCGCTCCGGGAGGCGTTCGACCAGGTCGTACCAGCCGCCGCGGCGCCGGTCGAGGCCGACGGACGGCATCGTCTTGCCCAACGACTCGGCGAGCGCCCGGTACTCGCGCTTGGGCAGGGTGCCCTGCATCCGCATCAGGTTCCAGGCGATCTTGAGGTTGTGGCCCACGACCGCGCGGTTCTGCTGCCAGCCCCAGGCGTGGTCCGGGGTCCAGTCGGCGTGGAACCGCTCGCGGACGAACGGGCTGCCGTCCGGGGTGCGGTCGGGCAGGTGCGTCACGATCATGTCGAAGGTGTGCTCGAGCATCCTGCGGTACCGCTCGGCGCCGGTGGCCAGGTACAGGTTGAAGAGGTAGGCGGGGGCGTGGTCGCCCACCGAGTTCCAGTTCTTGCGCGACCTGTTGGGGCCGAGCGACTCGTCGTGCGGGCTCAGGGTGACCGGGTCGATGTGGGAGTAGTAGCCGCCGAGCTTGGGGTCGTGGAAGAACCGCTCGAAGAGGCGGACGGTGCCCTCGATGTCGGCGAGGATGGTGGGATCGCCGGTGACCCGGTACGTCTGCACCAGGCCGACCAGCGCGTAGATCTGCTCGTAGGCCGGGATGGCGCGGTAGTCGTCGCCGAACTCCGAGGCGAACAGCTTGTGTTCGCGGTCGCCGGTGACGTCGATGCCGTGGTACCAGTACACGACGTCGGCGTCCTGGTCGACGAAGCGCATGTGGTCGTGGAGGTAGCGGGAGCCCCGCTCGGCCACGGTCAGCGCCTGTTCGTCGCCGGTGAGCAGGAAGGTGCTCGCCATGCCGTAGACCATGCGGGAGATGGTGTCCGTCTCCTGTACCTGCCGGGTCGCCTTCTGCCCGCTGTTGCGCAGGTCGGTGCGGTAGTCGCCGAAGTCGACGCCCCGCTCGCCGAACTGGGCGCGCCGGTAGAACCCGGCGAGCTCCCGCAGCTGTTCGGCCCACCAGCCGGCCCGCTCGTGCGGCCACCGGTCGCCGGCGCCGCCGGCGAACACCAGGTGCCCGGCCTGCAGGTAGGGGCCTTCCGGCTCCTGGTAGATCGGGCCGTAGCAGAACACCAGGGCGCCCGGGGTGAGTTGGTCGTAGAGCCTGGCGGTGACGTCGGCGTAGGGCTCGCCGAGGTTCCGCAGCCGCTCCCCCGAGGTGGTGGCGGTCAGGTGGACGGTCACCAGCCGGTCGTCGAGGGTGCGCAGGGTGACCCGGCCGCCGTCCCGGCGCACCACGTAGCCGGTGGTGGTGTCGGAGTGCGAGGAGTGCGAGGAGTGCGAGGAGTGGCCCGCGCCGGTCACGACACGGCCCCGGCGACGGCCGGTTCCGGCACCGGGTCGAGCAGGTCGATGACGGAGCGGACCAGCAGGTGGCACTGGTCGACGGTGCGGCTGGTCACCAGGTCGCCGTCGACCACCACGTCCTGGTTGGTGTACATCGCGCCCATGTTGCGGACGTCGCCCACGAGGTTGTTGTGGCAGGTGACCTCGCGGCCGCGGATCAGCTCGGGGGTCGCGGAGACCAGCGAGAGGCCGTGGCAGGAGAAGCCCTTGACCAGGTTGGGCAGGCGGAAGGCGCGGACCATCAACTCCACGGCGGGCGCGAGCCGTTCGACGTCCTCGCTGAAGCGGAGCCGGTCGGAGACCTGGCCGGAGGGCACGATCAGGGCGGAGAGGCGGGCGAGTCGGGTGTAGTCGAGGGCCTCCAGGTCCTCGGTCACGGTCAGCGGCGCGCGCTGTTCGGCGCCGGTGAAGGTGAGGGAGGGGCGACCCCACAGGCGGGTCAGCAGGGTGACCTCGGCGCCCTCCTCGGCGAAGCGCCGTCGGTAGTACGAGATCTCCTCCTCCACGTAGTCGTTCTCCATCAGGATCCCGACGCGCTTGCCGACGAGGCGGCCGGGAGTGGGCGACGGCTGGGTGGTCATCGTTGTCATCCCCTGGATATGAGAGGTGCGGTGGGTGCGGTCTGGGTCCGGGGCCGGCCGGCGGCCGGCCGGCCCCGGAGGGGTCAGGCGCTCAGCAGCGCCGTGCGCGCGGCGGCCGGCGCCACGGCCGGCTGTCGGACGCTGATGGTGCGGATCCGCGGGCCGTCCGGCTGCCGCACCACCCACCACTCGTGCCGGGTCGGTACGGCGCCCGGTCCTGTGATGGTGGTGGTCGTCACCTCGGCGTGCAGCGGCGAGAGCAGCCGCACGTCGACGCCGGTGAGCGCGACGGCGTGGCCGGCCAGCGGCAGCAGGTCGCCGGCCTCGTACCAGCGGCGGAAGCCCTCGACGCCGCGGACGACGCCCGACGGGAGGTCGAGGCGCAGCCCGTTGGTCAGGTGCGCGGTCAACTCGTCGAGCGGCCGGCGGTCGGTGAGCGACCGGTGCCACCTGCGGACCAGCGACTCGGCGCGGGCGCTGGTCAGCCGGGGTCGGCGCGCGTGCTCGGTGAGGGGCGTGGGTGCGGACAGGGTCACGTGAACGGTTCCCTTCTCGAGGAGTGTTTCGGGGCCCGCGGGGCGGTGCGGGGGCCTGCGG
>NZ_SMKI01000632.1 GCF_004348415.1 Streptomyces hainanensis | reverse complement strand
GGCTCGTGATCCGGGTGCTGATCGTCGACGACGACTTCATGGTGGCCAGGCTGCACCGCAAGGTGGTGGAGCGCACCCCGGGCTTCGAGGTGGTCGGGGAGGCCAGGACCGGCGCCGAGGCGTTGGCGGCGGTGCGTGAACTCCACCCGGATCTGGTGTTGTTGGACATCTATCTGCCGGACATCAGCGGCCTGGACGTGCTGCGGGAGCTGCGCGGTGGCGCGGCGGCGGACGGCGGCCCCGAGCCCGACGTGCTGGTGATCACGGCGGCCCGGGAGGTGGAGACGGTGCGTGGGGCGCTGCGCGGCGGCGCCGTGCACTATGTCATCAAGCCCTTCGAGGTGCCGGTGTTGCAGGAGCGGCTGCGGGACTACGCGCGCCGGTCGCGGGAGTTGGCGGCCATCGCGTCGTTGCCCGGGCAGGATGTGGTGGACCGGGTGTTCGGGGCCGCGATGCCGCCGCCGCGGCTGCCGAAGGGTTTGTCGGAGGAGACGGCGGAGCTGGTCCGGTCCACGCTGGTGGCGTGCGACGAGGACCTGTCGGCGGCGGAGTGCGCGGCCCGCAGCGGCCTGTCCCGGGTGAGCGCGCGGCGCTATCTGGAGCACTTCGCGGCCACCGGGCGGGTCGCGGTGAGCCTGCGCTACGGCAGCACCGGCCGGCCGGAGCGGCGCTTCCGTTGGGCCGGCGAGTCCGAGCGGCCGTGAGGCGGCTCAGTGCCAGCGGTCCGGCAGCAGGCCGAGGCCGTGGGGGGTGAGGGTGTGCAGCACCTCGTTGCCGCGCCGCATCGACATCACGAGCCCGGCGTCCCGCAGCACGCGGGCGTGTTGGCTGGCTGAGGCGACCGACACCCCGGCGCGCACGGCGAGTTCGCCGGTGGTGGTGCCGTTCTCGATGCAGCGCAGCACCCGGGCCCGGGTGGCGCCGAGCAGCCGGCCGAGCGCGGTGGCGGTCTCGGGCGCCGGCTCGGCGTGCTCGATGGGGTAGACGAGGACGGGCGTCAGGTCGGCGCTCGCGTAGGTGACGGGCAGCCGCCAGCAGAAGAAGGACGGGACGAGCAGCAGGCCGCGGCCGCCGGGGCGGACCTCGCGCTCGACGGGGTAGTCGGACTCGAGCACCGGCGGGTTCCACCGCAGCACCGGGCGCAGTCCGTCGAGCAGCCCGTCGATGCCGCCGGCGAGCAGGTGGCGGACGCGCAGCGCGCGGTCGGCGTCCACCTCGGCCTGGACGCGGCGCCAGACGCCGCCGGCGAGGATGGCGCGGTGGTGGTAGCGCTGGAGGTCGGCGGCGAGTTGCTCCAGGGTGGCGCGGTCGCCGCGGGCCAGCGCCCTGACCCAGCTGGGCAGCGGCTGCTTGGTGTCGAGCCGCTCGATCTCGGCGCCGAGCCGACGGCGCGGGGTGGCTCGCAGCGCCTCCATGCCGTCCTCCCAACCCCGCCTGGACTCGGGTGGGTTGAGGAAGTCGGGGAAGTATCCGGTGAGCGGGATCAGGGCGCGCAGGGTGGCCGGCAGGGCGCCGACGCGGCGGCGGGACTGCTCGCGCCAGTCGCCGTAGACATGGGGCGCGCGGCGGTCGCGTAACCGGTGCGAGCTGAGCACCGTCTCCCACATCGGGTCGGGCCGCTCCGCGATGCGGACCCGCGCCAGGTCGTCTCCGGTGAGGTGGATGCGCAGCACCAGGCAACCTCCTTTGCAGCGACCCGTCGCGCTGACCACAGATTTTCAGCCTACGCCGAAATCGCTCGCCCGATCGATGCGTTGTCGGCCACTGTGTGGGGTGTTCGGCAACCGCTCGGGGACGGGGGGATCAGTGGATCGCTCTGGCATGCGCTGTTGTCCATGCCGCGCCGTGGGTTCCGGTATCGCTGCCCCTTCCGCCCTCGGCAAGGCCCCCCGAGCGGACGCCGAACGCCCCTGAGGCATCCTGAGACATCCGGCCACGCTCGCGAGGGCCCCGTGAGGCAACCGGAAGCGGCCGTGCCGCTGTCGCCGCGCGCTGTTATCGTCAGCGTCCGACTGTCGGGCTCGCGCTTTCGAACACGACAGGCCGATTCACGGGCCCACGTGCGGGGCCGTCGAGCCGAGGGGGGACGAGACGTGGGCGCACCGCCGCCACCGCAGTATCCGTATCAACCACCGCCGGGGCAGCACCCCGGGCAGCCGGGAATGCCGGGGATGCCGTACGCCGGCTATCCCTACCCGATGCCGACGGGGCCGGCGGCCGTGTTCGCCAGCCCACGCGGCCTGGCGACGGCGGTCTCGGTGCTGCTCGGCGTGACCGCCGCGCTCTACCTCCTGATGACGGTCGGGGCCATGCGGATGTGGTCGACGGTGGGTGACATGCAGGACGGGAACTTCCCGACCCTCCAGGAGGCCGAGGACGTCGACGACTTCTACTTCGGCACCATCATGATCGCGGCCCTCGGCCTGCTGGCCACCGGCATCGTCTTCATCGTCTGGTTCTACCGGATCCGGGTGAACGCGGAGCTGTTCGACCCCACCGGGCAGCGGCTCAGCCGGGGTTGGGCGATCGGCGCCTGGTTCACGCCGGTGGTGAGCCTCTGGTTCCCCAAGCAGATGGCCAACGACATCTGGCGGGCCAGCACGCCGTGGGGCGCGAACCCGGCCCACGGCGTGGTCACCGCCTGGTGGACGCTGTGGATCGCGTCGACGGTCAGCTACGTCGCGGCCCGCGCCCAGATCCCGGAGAACGAGGCCCTGTTCAGCAGCGAGGACCTGGACACGTTGCGGAACCAGTCCTCGGCGCTGGGCTTGAGCGGCATGCTCGGCGTGGCGGCGGCCGTCGTGGCGATCCTGTTCGTCCGCCAGATCAGCGCCCGACAGCAGACCAAGTACGCCCAGGGCCCGATCCCGCCGGGCGGCCAACCGCCCGTGCCGGGACCGCAGTCGATGCCGGGGCAGCAGCCGGGCGCGTACCCGGCTCCCGGCCAGTACCCGGCCCCCGGCACGTACCCGGCCCCCGGCGGCTACCCGGCGGGGGGCGCTTATCCGCCACCCGGTGGGTATCCGCAACCGGGCGCCTACCCTCCGCCATCCCAAGGGGCGCCGCCGTATCCGGGCCCGCAGCCCGGTCAGCCCCCCATGACGCCCCCGGGCTGATCCGGCCGAAAGCCGATCCGAACGACGTGCGATAGTGTCCCCCGTTCAACTGTGGTACCGAACGGGGGACGCCAATGGGCCTGGCCCTGGCAATCGTTGGAATCGTGGCGTTGGCACTGGTGTTGGCCGTCGTCCTGCTGGCGCGGTCGCGGCGCCGGGGCGCGCCGCCCGCGCCCGCCGCGCCCCGTGACCCGTTCGCTCCGGGCGCCGACACGGCGGGGGACCCCCGGCTGCTGAAGGCCGGGGACATGGTCGAGTACCTGGGCGAACGACTCTTCGTCCGGGGCTCGTTGCGGCTGGCCGAGGGCGGCTTCAGCTGGTCCGAGCACTTCGTCGACGCGATGGACGGCACCGCCGAGGGCAAGCGGTGGATCTCGGTCGAGGAGGACCCCGACCTCGAGGTCGTCATGTGGCGGGAGTACCGGGGCGAGCCGCCGCTGCTGCCCACCCAGCC